>NZ_JBLXXV010000001.1:0-512373 GCF_048512995.1 Rothia sp. P6271
CATATTCATTGCAGAATTGCTGCTGGTTGCCCCAGACCCAATTGGGACACTCCGAGCAGTGCGCAGAAAAATATAAATAATTATCTCGCGTTACAATTACAGACTAAAACTGTTTGAGTTCTCTAAAAATTTATCAATTATATTCTGATATTTTTCTAGGCATATATCTGAAATAATCTCTACTATCTCCATAGTTTATACCTAACATAAATAAACACATATGAAACCTATCGCATCATGATTACAATAGCCTTTTTCAACACATGTTTCCAATTACTTGGCTAGATATGAAAAACTCTATCCGATAAGTATATAACATGAATCACTAGCTATTCGTTCAGCGCTATTCCCCTTTCTATAGTATTCAATCACCGTTGGTTCTATATGACTCTTTGAAAAGTAGAGAAGAAATATCACTATTTGATTTTGTTATACTATCGAGCAAAAGGGGCTATCTAAGATTATTAATCATTAAATATACTGCTGTTGTAAAAATAAAGGGGGGCAGCCAGGCAGAAGTTACTGGTCATCGATGGGCCCCTCAGCGTTGATGATTTCATGGGCCTACACCAGCACAGAGGGAGCTTTCAACGACGAAAACTCAACTAGGTTCGGCACGTTTTCGGCTCGCTAAGCACTACCACTACACAAGTACGCTCAACCAACCGGACTATATACTAAACCGGTCTTAGTCTGACGTTGAAGAATTCTCGAACTTCATACGCTACTTCTTCACACGTGTAGTATCAACTTCATCTGAAAATTACAGCAAAATCAGGCAGTATTACTTCTCAAACCTCAAGAAGATTCGTAACTTCCATGACGAACGACCCATAGGCTTTTGCCCCGTCCCAAACAATCGGAGGCGTTGAACGAGACAAATGAAAATGTGGTTTTTCAACGCAGAAAGATCCGCAAAAGCTGAGGTTCAAACCCTAATACCAACCCTAACTTAGTCACGCTGGACCGATTAGGATGCTTAATTACACTACCCAGCCTGTAACCGATGTCGGTTCCATATCAGTTAGTTCCGCAAGATAAGTTTTTCGAAGGTCAACGAGCTGATGAATCATTGTTAGTCGTCGCCCATTAAAGAACGATGTCACGCTAGTAAGTGCCTGATTCAGATGTTCCCCACTAACCATTTGTTGTGACTAATTTATCGCCAGCCTGTGATTTTCTTCAATCGAACAGCAATCTCTTCGAATTCTGCCGAAAGATCCTTACCCAGAAGCTCAAAGGAAAACATGAAAACGGGGGGGGGGGGAGCGTAACACCCTACTAAAAGCAGTTTAACGCTCCCCCTCAAGTGGAGATGCGGGGAATCGAACCCCGGTCCGACGTGGCCTTGTCAGGGCTTCTCCGTGCGCAGTTTACGCTTCGGTGTTTTCGGCTTCGGTACTTGCGTAAACACATATACCGCCAAACCTATTCGTATAAAAGTCCTTCACTCCCCTACGACGAGGAAGTGAAGCAGTGGCCTTATAAAGCTGATACTAGAAACTCTGAGCTTAAGGCAAGCTCAGGCTAGCAGACTGGACTCGCGCTTAGGCAGCGAGTGCGAAGTCAGTGCGGTTATTAGTTTTTGCACTTATTTTTTGCAACGGGTATTAACGAGTATCCGCTACATCCTCGGCACGCTTCACCTGTCTCAACTCACGTCGTCGAAACCGATCATCCCCAATATTCTTTTGTCAAAGAACTCCATGAAGTGAAAGTTATCTGCTGGTGTGAGCCTAAATCACACTACAGGACCATTCACTCATGGAAACACCATCCTACACTATAGGTTGAGTGTTTAGCAAAGGTTTAGGAGTTAGAAATTTCTACGTCAACGCCTTTGGACTTTGAATCAGTGTAATCGGTGATGCACTGTTCTAGCTGGGTGGGGTTGTCTTGGTATTCTTTGCAGTGTTCTGCTGCTTCAAAACCAATGTTAATAGCCACGCTCCAGAAGAATGCCATCACAATAGCAGCGAGAATAGAGAGCACACCCAAGATGATGCCGGCGATCGCTTTGCCGCGTCCAGCCATGGGGTATGGCTTGAGCTTACGCAACGCCATAATACCTAGGATGAGGGCGATGAGGCCCAGTAGACCACCGATGACGAGCCATCCGCTCAAGAAGCCGAGAATACCGAGAATTAGAGCGGCAAGTGACATTCCTTCGCCGGGTACTTTCTGCCCGGGCATAGGTGCGTACGCGTTAGGCTGAGGCATCTGGTATCCGCCTTGGGGTGCTTGGTTGTTGTACCCGTTGTGTGGGGTTTGCTCAGGCTGAGGGGTGTTGCCATAAGGATTTTCAGACATGATTGTTCTCCCGTTTTTTGTTATGTGTTTGTTCAGCTATCCGAGGTTTTTGTATCGCATAGCTCGACGTGCTTCGAGACTGTCTTGTTTCTCTCGTAGCGCTTGACGTTTGTCGTACTCACGTTTACCGGTTGCTAACGCGATAGAGACTTTGACCTTGCCCTTTGTGAAGTAGAGTTTCAGCGGAATTACTGCATACCCTGTTTCACGAAGTTTTTGGTCGATTCTGTTGATTTCACTGCGGTGCATGAGGAGTTTTCGTCGCCGTTTCGCGGCGTGGTTCGTCCATGAGCCACGTCCGTATTCGGCAATGTTGACGCCTTCTAACCAGAGTTCGTTGCCGTACATCTGGCAGAAACCATCGACAATAGATGCTCCGCCGTCACGCAATGATTTCACTTCTGTACCTAACAATACAATGCCGGCTTCATAAGTATCAATGATGTTGTAGTTGTGTGTAGCTCGACGGTTTGAGGCAATGACATGGTTATTTGGGTCTGCCCCTGAGCTTTTCTTTTTCTTCGCCATCTAAATTGTTCACCTCCTATACTTCTGCGCGTTCGGTAGCGCGCCATCGAATACCCGCATCGATAAAGCCTTCTAACTTTCCATCGAATACGGCACTGGGGTTACCTTCTTCGTAGTTTGTTCTGAGGTCTTTGACCATTTGGAAGGGGTTCAGAACATAGGAGCGCATTTGGTCACCCCATGTTGCTTTGACGTCTCCTGCGAGTTCTTTCTTCTTTGCGTCTTCTTGTTCTTTTTTCAGCAACAAGAGTCGGGATTGAAGAACGCGTAAAGCTTCAGCTTTGTTTTGAAGCTGAGATTTCTCATTTTGCATGGAGACAACGATGCCCGTAGGGATATGAGTGAGGCGAACAGCGGAGTCTGTTGTGTTGACGGATTGCCCGCCGGGCCCAGAGCTACGGAATACATCAATCTTAATGTCGGAGTCGGGGATGTCAATATAGTCGGTTTGTTCGATGAGTGGAATAACTTCTACCGCGGCGAACGATGTTTGACGACGTCCTTGATGGTCAAATGGGGAGATGCGTACGAGTCGGTGGGTTCCTGCTTCTACCGAGAGTTTACCGTAGGCAAAGGGTGCTTGCACTTCAAATGTTGTTGATTTGATGCCGGCTTCTTCTGCGTAGGAGGTGTCGAGTATTTGGGTGGTAAAACCGTTTTTCTCAGCCCAGCGAAGGTACATTCGTTGAAGCATTTGAGCGAAGTCTGCTGCGTCTACTCCTCCTGCGCCGGAGCGAATTGTGACGACTGCTTCACGCTGGTCGTATTCGCCGGAGAGTAGCGTGACGACTTCGAGATCAGCAAGTTTTTGTTGAATATCTTCTAACTCTGTTTGCGCGTCGTCAAGCATGGTTGGTTCATCTTCTTCTTCAGCAAGTTCGACGAGGGCTTCAAGGTCGTCGATGCGTGAGTGAAGACGTTCTAGACGTTCTAGTTCAGATTGTTTATGTGACAGTTGTGAGGTTACTTTTTGCGCTTTTTCTGGGGAGTCCCATAGGTTGGGCGCGCCTGCTGCTTCAGATAGCTCTGCGATAGAGTTTTTGAGCGCGTTAATATCGCTCACCTCGGCAATTGATGCGTAGGTTGAGCGTAATGTTTTAATCTCTGCAGAAAAATCTAATGAAGCCATGACTCTTAAGCCTAACTGAAAAACAATAATTCTGCTGTATGTTTACTGTTCTAGACGGCTACGAGCAGAACTTGTTGCGCTTATTTCTACTCCTTCAGGGACGACAACGCTCATAAGAGGGAGTTTAACCCGCGTACGCAAGGTCACAAGGGCGGTCTCGGGTGTAGATGCTCCTGTTGGTGAGGAGAGTATCAAGGCCTCAAATTGTGTATACGCGGAACTTTCTCGAAGAAAATTTTGTGCACTCTCTTGTACAGAGGCGTCGTTCAGAAGGACTCGAGGTTTTACCCCACCACGATGTAACGCTCTAATCTCTTGTGCAGCGGCAGAGCTAGTGCGGTCCGCAAGAACTTGCAATTTTTTATGTTCTACATATACGGCGCTAATTCCAGCAGTAACAGAGGCAATGAGTAGAAGGACTAGACATAACCCAATCAGCAAGAGCATGATGCTCCCCTGCTCTTGTTCCTTATGTGCGGGTGTAGAGAAGCTAATGGCGTCTTGTGGTTTTCTTATCAACGGTATTTTCCTATCCATACAGAACTTGTGGAATTCATCGTTGCAATAGAACCAACATCAAGTAAGGGCATCAAAGGTAGTTGAACGTCCACACTAGCTGTTACATCAATCCGTTGTTGGCTGTGGCAATCATTCACACAACTTAGTTGAAAATGTATTTGTTCACCATTGAGGTTATAGTCTTTCCCTACAAGTTCTGCAATATTGCGTAAGGCTCTAGGGTTGAGCTCTTTTCCACCTGCATCATGAATGGTCTGCCCCAGCTGTGCAGAGATGGAAGAGGCTGCTAGAGCACCAGAATGTAGGGTAAAAACGGTGAGAAGAAAATAGACGGTAGGGATAAAGAGCATGACGCTTAATCCCACGAATTCAATCAAGGCGTTGCCGTCTTCTCTTGTGTTCTTTTGAATGAACTTTGTGATGATGGCTTTAAGGCAAGAAGATACGTTCATCTTTTATGTTCCTTCTGGTGTAGGAACTATTGCGTGTGCCGCTACATCAATACCATGTTCAAACCCGAAAGGTCCTACGACCGGTAGGGCACCATGCACACGAATTTCGAGAGTCTGATACCCATCTACCGTAACGAGTTGATAACTCACCTCTGATGAGTAAACGGCTGGAAGTTCAGAGGCAATGATGTCTCGTGTGCGTTGTGCACCGTCAGAGTAGTTACGATCGAGGAGGGCGCCATATCGTGCACCTGTTGAGGCAGCATCAATCAAAATATTGCGAGTATAAATCGCAAAGGTTATTTGTAATACCAGCGCAAAGAACAAGACAGCAAGAGCACTGACCATCACAAATTCTGCGGTGGCGTTACCATCTTCTGCAGTGTTGCGTATTTTTTCTTTGGACAAAGGATGCTGCCTCAACGGGGTGTGAAAGAATCTGAGTTCTTTTGTGTTCATCAGCTTAAGCTCACGCTTACTGACCAATCATTCCGATAGCGTTATTGAACATGTTCAGCAACGCATCTTTTGCAACGACGAGCAGCGCAGCAACAAGGATTGCGGTCATCATCGTAATCATCACCCAGCCGGGGACGTCTCCACGTTCTTCTTCTGTTTTAGCTTGTAAAGTCCAGATAAATGCTGTGACGGTGGCAAGAATTTTTTGGATGAGCTCTTTCATGAGTGTTCTCCTTAGGTAGTTTTTTGGTCGTAGAGACCCGTCTTTTTTAGAAGTTGAGGTTGATAAGCGATAGTCCTGGGAAAATCGCGAAAACAACCGTCAATGGCAAAATGAAGAAAATAATGGGTGCCATCATGGCAATCTCTTTTTTTCCTGCAATTTCCATTAACTCTCTTTTTGCGTTGTCGCGTACGTCTTGTGCTTGTGCTCGAAGAACATCAGCCAGTGGTGTTCCTCGTTCGATGGCGACGACAATACCGTCCACAAAACGTGATAGCGGTGGTAAAGAAGTACGCTGCGAAAAATCTTGAAGGGCGTTCACGAGGCTGTCTCCTGAGCGCATTTGGGAAAGAATCTTTTGGAACTCTGTTGCAAGTTCACCAGAAGAACAGTTGCAGACTCGTTCGATGGCGCCGAGGGCTGATTCTCCTGCGGTAACCGATAGTGCCATGAGTTCGGCAAGGGCTGGGAACTCTGCAATCATTTGGGATTCTCGTTGTTTGATGTTTTGAGTCAGCCACCAATCTCTTGCAAGGAATCCGGTGATGGCGCAAAAGATGGAGAGTAAGAAGGCTGCGATAAAGTCTATATTTCCTCGTAATGCGCCCGTGCCAAAGATGAGTATGCTCAATAAAAGTGCCGTAGTTGCCCATACGAGTTGTTCAGCTCTAAAGGTTGTGACGTCCATGGAGCTACCACTGTGAATAAGGCGTTTTTGTAAGGCTACGCTGTTGGCGGTTGACGAGTTGAAACGTTGCTGTATGGATTGGGATATGGGTCGGATGAGTTCAACGCTACCGCTGATGAGGCCTAGATGTTGGTTTCTCGTGTGGAGGTGCTGGGTTTTCATCTCGATGGCTTTGAGTTGCGGGGCGATACGATCGCTAAAGTCTGTTGTGTGCCCTCGATAGAGTGCATCTCCTACGAGCCAAAGGCCGGCGGCTAAGATCAGGCTGAGTATGAGGAGGATGCTCATACGAGGACTCTTTTCTCTTCGGGTAGCTCGCCAAGTTTGAGCATAAGACGGTAGGCAATAATTGAGATGATGAGCCCACTAAGCATGACCATAAATCCAGAAAAGCTATTGTAAATATGGACGGTTCCTGGTTGGGTTGCCATGAGGCAGAGTACGACCCAGGGTGCTGCGACAGCAAGTTTTGCGGCGTTGATGGTCCATGACTGCCGGGCTTCAAGTTCGGATCGGGTTCGGGCGTTTTCTCGTAAGAATTCGCTGAGTGTTCCTAGAAGTTTGCTGAGGTCTGTGCCTCCGACTTCGCGTGTTACTTTGAGCGCTTCGACGATGTTATCTGCGGTGGGGTCTGAGAGTCGTTCTTTGAGTCGGTTAAGGGATGCGACGAACTCGCCGGTAGAACGATAGTCAGCAGAGAATTGTTCGAAGGCTGGACGGAGTTCTTCTGGTCCACGGTATTGGAGTTGCATCAGAGCCTCTGGCAGGGAGAGTCCTGCACGGATGGCAGAGCGTAGATGGTCTACGACGTCGGGCCAGAGTTCTCGCATGAGAGCTACACGTTTCTTTGCTCGCTGACGAATCATCATCCATGGTGCTATACATCCTAGGCAGGTGCTCAATAGTGCAAGGTTATATAGTGCAGTCAGCGCAAAAATCACAAGCCCCAGAAACAGTGCAAAGCATATGCTAATAAGGTAGAACATTTTTGCGGAGACTCGGTGTACGTCTGCTTGGTGAAGTAAAAGTCTTATTTTTGAGTCAAAAGTATTTTTTCGTGGTTCTTTGGCTGGTTGTTCCCAACAGGATAGCCAGATGAGGAATACCCCAATGCCTAAGGTCAAACCCAAAATAATGTTCATGAGAGTTCCTTAGCTTTGCCCTAGTACGTTCTCAAAGGTGTAACCCTGTTGAGCAAACTTTTCTGCTGCAGGTAGTTCAGATGCGTATAAGGTGAAGTCTTCTCCGTCTCGTTTAAAAATAGTGCTGGTTTCGATAATCCCGTTTTCTACGCGATTTCCTAGCGCAATAATTTCTTGAACGTGGCGTTGACCGCGACGTGTTCTTGTGCAGTGCACAACGAGATCAAAACAGGATGCAACGGTTGGAACCACAAATTGCGAGGAGATATTTTCACCGGCAAGAAGGGGTAGAGTGCACATTTTGGTGACGGCATCTCGTGCAGAATTAGCGTGGATGGTGCACATACCTGGTAGACCAGAGTTTAGCGCGATAAGCATGTCGAGGGATTCTGCTTCACGGACCTCTCCGATGAGTAGCCGGTCAGGGCGCATACGTAGCGCTTCTTTGACGAGCCTACGTAGGTGTATTTCGCCTTTTCCTTCGAGGTTAGCTTGCCGACATTGCATACCAACGACGTCTCGTAGTGGGACGTTGAGTTCAAAGATTTCTTCGCAGGTGATGACGCGTTCTCGTGCTCCGATGCTTGAGCAAAGACAGTTGAGCATGGTTGTTTTCCCTGCTTGCGTTGCACCGGAGACGAGAATGTTCAGTCCGCTGGCGACAGCCGCATCGAGGAATCGAGCGGCAGCGGCGTTCAATGACCCTAAACGGACCAGGTCGTTGAGGCTTCTAGCGCGCGCAATAAATTTTCGGATGTTGACGTTCCAATGTTTCTTGGTGATGTCGGGAATGACCACGTGCAGGCGGCTACCGTCGGGCAATGAGGCGTCGACGAAGGGTGTGCTGAGGTCTAGCCTGCGTCCAGATATTTTGAGCATGCGTTCTACGAGAGAGCGGATTTGTTCACTATTGAGTGTTATTCCGGTTAGTTCAGATTCGCCTGCTCGAGCAACAAAAATTTCGCTGGGAGAGTTAATCCAAATTTCTTCGACGCTGGGGTCTTCAAGGTATGGCTGTAGCGCACCAAAACCACAGATTTGGTGGATGAGCCATTGTCGTGCGTTCGTCAAGTCTTCAATGCGTGGGAGAGTTCCACGAACCATGCGTGTTTCGTAAGCGTTAAGAGCTTGATCGATGAGTTGATGCGCTTGTTGGGTGTTGTTGAGAGGGTCAATTCCACTTTCACGGATGAGCTCTCGAACATCGTCTTCAAGGATTTGATGCCCTGAGTTGCGTTGTTGTGTTAGGTGCATGGTTTTCTTTGCGTTTGTATGGCAGTGGTTAGCCTAAACATCAGTTCAGACATAAAAAATCTAAATCTACAACATTTTTATTTCAACTAAATATTATTTTTGTGGATAAGTTGAAGACTTTTGGGCACCTTGGAGCATATGTTTTCACCCAAATGGCCCACTAATTTTCACTAAACATTTAATGAAAGTGCTAGTCAAGAGTTCTTTCAAGAAATAAACATGTTAAGTTGTCTACAGAACACCCCACAAGAAGTAATAAAACGTTATCCCTTGCCATAACGCAAACATGCGGGTAACCTGCCCGAGGTTACCCGCATGAATATCTATCACAAGATGAAATTATTGTTTAGGAGTCGAGACTCTCACCGCGCATAATTTTCACGGCATCGTCAACAGGCCCGTCAAAAACCATATGTCCACCGTCCATGATGATGCCACGATCACAAATCTTTGAAATCATATCTAGCTCATGGCTCACCACGACGAGAGTCTTTCCCGCCAAACACAACTGGCGGATACGTTCCAGACACTTCTTCTGGAATTTTTCATCACCAACAGCAAGAATCTCATCAACTAAGAAAATTTCTGGATCTGTGTGTACTGCTACCGCAAAAGCAAGTCGAAGATACATGCCTGAAGAATAAAACTTCACTTCAGTATCCATAAAATCACCAATTTCTGCGAACTCTTCAATAGAGGCAAATTTTTCGGTAATTTCGTCTTTGCTCATACCAAGGATAGCGGCATTCAAATAGACGTTATCGCGTCCGGTCAAGTCAGGGTGAAAACCTGCGCCTACTTCAATCAGTCCTGCGATACGTCCACGAGTCAGCACCCGGCCAGAATCAGGAACCATCACACCAGATATCAGCTTAAGCATGGTAGATTTTCCAGAACCGTTTTTACCTAATAAGGCAACACGCTCTCCCTCACGAATATCGAAGGTCACTTCGTTGACGGCATTAAACTTTTCGTTCAGGTCACCTTTACGTCCGCTGACAAGCCAAATAAAAGCTTCTTTCATAGAACGCGTATGACGCAGCACAAAACGTTTGATAAGCCTATCAATGCGGATGACTACAGTGCCGTGAGGGTTGACTGGAGGTAAGTCAAACTTTTTAACTTTCATCAATAATCAGAGCTCCTGAGCGAAGTTGCCTTCACAACGACGGAAGAAAATATCTCCCAGCCACAAGAAGAACAACGACACTAAAATCGCTACAGGCGTCCAAAACGTCAGTAGATGAGGTGGAATCTGTGCAGCAACCGAAGACGCCAGCTCTGTTTCATCAAGAGTTGGCATCCAAAAAGCATAGTGATAAAGCTCTACAGCAATAGTCACAGGGTTCAGCAAGTAAAGGTTAATGACCCATGGATAAAGAGTGTCACGCACCATCGTCCACGAATACAGCACAGGAGAAATCCACGTTGCAATCATCAATAACATATCAACGATGTTTTCAGAATCTCTAAAGAAAACATTGGCAACGCCGAAAATCAGCCCCAGCCCCGAAGAGAAAATCATAATGATAATCGTGGCGACGATAACCGCACCGAGCTGTTTCACATCTGGCGACCAGCCTGCAAAAAAACAGGCTACTAAAAGCACTACCACTTGCGGAACAAAATGTATTAGTGCCACCCAAACTGTTGAAACAGAGAACAACTCACGCGGTAGGTAAATCTTTTTAATCAAAGCACCATTAGCGATGAGCGCCCGCGCACCATTACTAAACCCCTCGGAGAAGAAGTTAATAATCACCATTCCAGAAAAGAGGTAGATGGCGTAGTTGTGCATTCCTCGTTCTAGGCCCAAGAACACGCCAAGGGCAATATAGAACACACTAAACTGCACGGCAGGTTTAATGTACGACCATAAAATACCTAACACAGATCCGCGATAACGAACCTGAATCTCCTTATCAACAAGAAGTTTAAGAAGATATTTATGGGATGGTATATCGCGTAGACCGCGACCTGAGCCCGGAACGCTTAAAGGAATATCAGCAAGTTTTTTCATCGAGTAATTTCAGATTCAGTATGTTGATCAAACGTTTTCTTCCATGACTCAAAAGAAGTCAATTCAGTAGCAGCTGCGCGGTATTGCTGACGTAGCTGAGGCCAGCTCTTAAGAATCTGTGCCGTCAGTTTTGTTGATTCAACAAGTTTAGAGCGCAACTGCTGCGGGTCACGTTTATACCATGAAACGGCAGAACCTTCTGCGTTAGAAACCAAAACAGAATCATACTGGGACATACGCCACCAACGGTTATCGAGGTGAGCAATATGTGCCTGTGGGCGGTTCTTATATGTATCTTCAACCGGTTTGACAATCTGCTTTGCAAGGGTTTTAACAGCCCAAGGAACTAAGCTCTTATACGATGGTGGCGCAAAACCGCGGCCATTACGCGGAGGCTTGTGCATCTTTGGTTCGGGGAAGGACTCGATGTCTTCTTTGAATTGTGCATCCGAGTACTGTTGTACAAGTTCACGAATCTGGGGAAGACGCTCAGACAAAATAGTATGTAGCTGTTCGGGGCCTTGAAGAATATCGCGTAAAGCCATAATTCTTCCATGCTCGGTAAAGTACTGCATCGAAATAAGATGTTTCACATCCGCAAACGAAGATTCTTGTAAGAGCTTTCCGCCACGCTCATAAGGTGAGTGAAGCAATGAAGTGATGATGCGGTTACGAATGTGGAAGTATGCCTGCCAGCCAACAAGATCATCTTTATCTGCCCATGAGACGTGCCAAACAGCTGCACCAGGTAGAGATACAGTGTGGTATCCAGCTTCTTTAGCTCTTAGACCGTATTCCACGTCATCCCATTTGATGAAGATGGGTAGAGAAAGACCAATTTCTTTGATGACTTGCGTTGGGATAAGGTCCATCCACCAACCGTTGTAATCGACGTCGGTTCGTCGATGCAACCATGGGGTGTTGCGTAAGCTACCGTGCAAGAAGTCATGTCCAAGGAACTGATCTGCGTGAGGTAATGAGGGTTGGAAACGGTAGCGGTTTACGACTTCACCGAAGGTGTGTAAGACCGTACGGTTGTAGAGGTCAAACATGTGTCCACCCACAATAGTAGGTTTACGGCACATGTCGGCAAAAGTGAGTAGACGAATAATAGATTCTGGTTCAACGACGACGTCGTCATCTAGTAGAAGGGCGTAGTCGCTACCGTTTTCTACTGCTTCATACATGCCGCGAGCAAAACCACCAGAGCCGCCCAAGTTACCTTGATTAATGATGCGCAGTTTTCCAGGAAGCTGCGCTGCAACTTCTTCAAAGCCTTCAGCATCTTGAAGTTTTTGGCTACCTTGGTCAACGATAAGAATTTCTTGAAGGTTTTCCAAAACTTCTGGATTTTTTGCCAGCAGACGTAGGTTATCTAGGCAGAAGTCTTGTTTATTCATAGTGGTAATCTGCAAAGTAATTTTCCCTGCAGTTTTACCGTTATCTTCACCTAACCACTGAGCAGAGTGAAGAATCAGGTTATCTTCACCGCTAGCAATGAGCTCGAACCAGTACCAGCCGCCGTCACCAAAGGGTTTAAGCGTCAAATCGAATTCTGTAGTTTCTTTACCAGAAAGGCTCTTTGAATCAACACGCTGAATAGATCCGCGTGCATTGGACTTATACACAACGATAGTTCCAGTACCGTTCGTACGAGTTTGCAAACGCACAGAGGTCAGAGGCGTCCAACGTTTCCAATAAGAAGCGGGGAAAGCATTGAAGTAGGTGGCGAAAGAAAGTCGTGTTCCAGAACGAATCAAGGTAGAACCGCGACCGATAAAATCCTCAATCTGAGTTTCTGATACCTGAGAACCGAGATGCGCAGAATCGGTACGTTCTGTTGTTTTTACGGTATCTAAGGAATCGTTCGAGGTAAGTGCCCCTGAGACGTGTGAAAGTTGCACGCCGGTTGCGATACCAGAATCTACGTATAGCGGAATCGTATCGGTCTGGTCTCGTTCTGGGAAGATGACACGTTGTAGGGTCTTCATCGTTACAGTTTCAGTGCTCATCATTTATACCTCAACTCCGCCAGAAACAATCTTCTGGCCTTTTTCGAAGTGAGGTCTAATTTTGTTATCAAACATGGATAGTGCAGAGCCAATAGCCATGTGCATATCAAGGTACTTGTAAGTTCCAAGACGTCCTCCGAAGAGTACGCTCTTCTCCCCCGCAGCGAGATCACGGTAGGCAAGAAGCTTTTGACGATCGTTGTCAGTATTAACGGGGTAATACGGTTCGTCGCCTTTTTCTGCAAAACGAGAAAATTCACGCATGATGACGGTTGCATCTTTGGTGTAGTCACGTTCCGGATGGAAGTGGCGGAACTCGTGGATACGAGTGTAGGGAACGTCTTCATCGGAGTAGTTCATGACAGCGCAGCCTTGGAAATCTTCCATTTCGAGGACTTCTTCTTCCAAATCAATAGTACGCCAGGACAAATCACCTTCTGCGTAATCGAAATATCGGTCGACAGGGCCAGTGTAGACAACAGGAATCTGCCCAAGAACTTTTGAACGGGAGTACTCATGTCCGTCTTCAAAAAAGTCCGTGTTCAGGTGAACCTCAATATTTGGATGTGCTGCCATACGCTCTAACCATGCAGCATAACCGTCTACAGGAAGACCTTCATATTTATCGCTAAAGTAGCGGTTATCGTAGTTATAACGCACAGGAAGACGAGAAATAATAGACGCGGGGAGTTCCTCGGGGGAAGTCTGCCACTGTTTTGCAGTGTAGTGCTTAACAAATGCCTCGTATAGAGGGCGACCAATCAAGGAAATACCTTTATCGTTAAGATTTTGAGGGTCTGTTCCAGCAAATTCTCCAGCTTGTTCTTGGATGAGAGCCTTAGCTTCTGTGGGAGAGTATGCGGCGTTGAAGAACTGGTTGATGGTTCCTAGGTTGATAGGTAGGGGGTAAACGATGCCCTTATGCTGTGCGTATACGCGGTGTTTATAATCCGTGAACTTTGTAAAACGGTTGACGTATTCCCAAACACGTTCATTTGAGGTGTGGAATAGGTGCGCACCATATCGGTGTACTTCAATGCCAGTGCGCTCTTCTTTTTCGCTGTATGCATTACCGCCAATGTGAGAACGACGGTCCAGAAGCGCAACCTTCAGTCCCAATTCAGTAGCGGCTTGCTCTGCGATTGTCAGTCCGAAAAGACCTGAACCTACGACAACAAGATCAGCGTTCACAAATACTCCTGTACTTCTCGCTTGAGTTATGAGCCGCTCAAGCTTTCTTTATTATCTTGGCGTAGCCCTCAACAGCGCTACAACGGGTGGTTCTTATGATGCTTTTATTAAAAAGACATATCAACAAAAACATTCAGTAAACAAACTACCTGAATTTCTATTGTATCTCTCGTGTTCGCGTAGTGGTTCATTCACTTGAAAATGATTATTCCGTCAAAAAGTGGTGTGTACATCAAAATGTGTCTTATTTTTGGGGAAAACTTTCAGGAAATTCTCCGATACGACCTTAGTTATCCACATATTATGATGGGCTATTGAGCCCTTCTGGTGTCAGCAGCTCTAATGAACCTATGGAGCGCTTTTTCTTGATATATCACCACATCAGTGGCACGTATACCCCTATCTATGTTGAAACTACCGAAGACACGTGTGGGGCGTCATTACAAACCGTTCTAGAACAGTTCTCGCAGGTACCGCCACTATATCTTCACAATATTGCTCTCTCAAAAGTTGCTGATATTAGTTCATTGCCTTCTGGAACTATCCTAAGCACTCAGCCGGAAAAGACTCCTCACCCATCAAAGATTATCTGTTATCTTTGTGTCGAAAACGGACCAGACTGCGGCATGATATACCCCTTAACACGTGGCACATACATTATAGGACGTTCTGATTGCGATATCACTATCAAAGATATGGCTCTATCCCCGCATCACGGGAAAATAACGATTTCGCCTACACAGCTATTTTTTCATAACCAATCTCGCCCAGCCATCCCGTTATCTCTAAATACCCCGTTCCGGATTGGTAATTCATTCTGTGTACTAACTCAAGATTTATCGTGCAGGCATAGTACTCTCACACCCGAGATTCTCGCTCCTCTTGAAATCACGCCACCAGTAACTGCCAAGCATACTCTGCAACGCGCATTGATGACTCTCCTGCCATTAGCGATTGGAGTACTCATCGCGTGGTTAATGCATACATGGATTTTTCTGCTCTTTTCAGCCGCGACTTCTGTGCTCATGGGTGTGCATTGGGTCAAGAGCAGACACGAAAACACGCAATACCGTGAATTTATACAAAACAAAGCACAAGAAGATGCAAAACAATCTAATAATGTCCATCATGCAGGATGTCCTGGTTATCGTCCTGAACATCAGCCAAGAATCTTGTGCATCGGAAAAACTCAGCGTTACGCAGCACTAACTCACAAGAGCGCACCACTAACACGCTTACCTTTTATGCATGATATCGGGTTCTTTTTGAGATACCACGAAGAAGATACCGTCCATATCTATGCGCATACCGCGGCAGGAACTCTACGTTCGTTACTCATACAAATATGCTCTCAACACAAACACGCCATTGTTTTCACACCAGAGTTTATTCACGAATATCCTGAAGAATATGCACTATTAAAAGCACTGACACTGATAGCAGATACAGACACCAAGACCCCTCATAAGCCGTGGGTTATTGCAATTTATTCGTCAGAACAACCGTACCGTGTGCAAAAAGAAAAAAATTATCTCTTCATCTGCACTACGGAAAAGACCCTCTCGCCGACCCCCTATACCTCAGAAAAAAGCATTACTCTGCGACAACAAAGCCCCTATACTCCGCTACTAACGGCATATGCCCCGAGCTGTTTCTCCCGACAATTACCAGAACACGACCAGCAAGCTATAACAGTACTTGCCAACCAGATGAGCATCCAGTCCTTCGCAAACTCTATTAGCAGACAATTGCAACAACATACACAATATAAACGTCAAATCTCATCTAGCAGTATTGAGTCTTTCCCTCTCTTTACACAGGTAAATTCCACGAATAAAACAGCTGAGGGAGGAATGCCCTTAGAGATTGAAGTACTTATCGGAGTTGTTGACAGAAAAGAACATTACCTAGGGCTCAATCAGGATGGTCCGCATTGGCTTATTGCAGGAACCACAGGTTCTGGAAAATCACATTTGCTGCGGGCTTTGCTCCTATCAATGGTCTACCGCTATGTTCCAGAACGTCTTGGGCTTATCCTCATCGATTTCAAAGGGGGAAGTACTTTTAGCCCGTTTGCGCAGATACCGCATACAAGAGCTTTTTTAACAGATCTTAACTCATCTAGCGTGCAAAGAGCATTTCTTTTCATACGGGCGGAGCTACAACGCCGAGAAGAATACTTTGCAACGTTAGGTGTTAGTTCCTATAGCGATTACATCGGCCAATATGATCCAAGTTCTCAGCTACTTCCAGAACTTATCATCGTTATTGATGAGTACAAAATGCTCATAGACGCCCACCCAGAGGCTCATGCGCATATCGTTACTCTTGCTACTATTGGGCGTTCTTTAGGTGTTCATCTCATTCTCGCAACCCAAAGACCGCAAGGAAGTGTTGCATCAGATATTCGAGCAAACATCACGACCACATTGTGTCTTCGCGTTTCGTCGGCGCAAGAATCCATGAGTCTTATTAATAGTGATGCAGCATCAAAAATATCAACTTCAACACCAGGTGCAGGGTTTATTTACCAGGCAGACGAACAGCTGCTGCCATTTCAAGGGGTATCTATTGACGTTCCGGCGAGCGCTCCGAAACCACCCCTACATATTCAATATGTTGGCTCTTCATATCAGTATCCATTCCCTGCCGAACAAAGCCATGATGAAGACACGATACTCCGTAGCTATCTAAAAAATCTTGAAGATGAGAAAACTTTCACTAGCCCCATTCTTCCAAGCCCCGAAAAACATAGTCTGCATTACAAGAGTTCTCGCCCTCAGGAATATTTTGCTGGAATATTAGAGCTCCCTGCTCAAGGGGCACACCATAGATTACAGTTTTGTTCGGAGGAAGGAACTTATGCTCTTATCGGAGCACCTGATGAAAAAGAAACGCATCTTTATTCTTTCCTCAGACAAGGTGCACAGATGGGTGCTGAACTCTACGTGTTTACGGCAGATACACGCTTTTATGAAAAGATGAAAGCACTTCAAGGACAAGGAAAGACACCACGTTTTACAGTTTTGACAAGCCCTTATGACCCAGAATTTTTGCGCCATATTATCGAATATCTTATGAAACATCCACCTCAGGATAGTCCGCAAGTCATCCTCTTTGACGCACTTGACCTTTGGCTCGAAAATTATACTCGCGAACGGTCCTTAGAAAATCTCATTCTTGCACTATTGCTCGAGCAGACACCGCAACGTACAGTATTAGTCACTGCACATCAGATGTTAAAGGGCAGATTCTCTAGCATTGCACGTACGTCCTTGTATTCGGCACACACTGTTGAACACGATCCGTTACGTGCTCACCAACGCCATTACCCCGTACCAGGTTCTGAACAGTTCACGGTAGAAGGCGAAGCACTGCACCGTATCAAAGGAGCAGAAAACGTCAAAGCAGGGTTGTTCTACCCCTCCTATTGTTCTTATGAAGAATTAGAACAAGAACTTCCTATAGCAAGACCATTATTTACGCAGGTTCCGGAGCATATCTGTTGGGAACGATGGGAAGAGGGTCTCAAGGATTCTTCCCATTATCCAGATAATAAGCACCTAGCTGTTGGTATGAGCACTACGCAAGATGCTGTATCTATTGCAATAGAATCCGGACAATACACTCCTATTGTCGGGGGTGTTCGCAGTGGAAAAACAAATGCGCTCAGGGTGCTCCACAATAGCAACCGAGACTATGATAGTTTGCTCATTCATGGGCAAAAAGTGGGGTCTGTTCAAGAGGTTAAGGAACTTTTAGAAAAAATATCAGAGCCAAAGCAGCTCATTCTTTTTGTTGATGACGCCCAATACCTTAGCGCAGAAGCACAGAACATACTGATAGATTTTAGTGCTCAAGCTCAGCATATGTTCTGTGTTTATAGTGCAGAACCTCGTTGGTCTCATACGCCATTAGCATTAGCGTGTAAAACGGCGAAACAAGGCATACTTCTACAGCCGCAGGGACATGCTGAGCTACAGTTCTACCCGCAACTACGACTACCCTATAACGTTATGACAGAGGGCAAGATACCTCCAGGTAGAGCAGTGATTATAGAACCTTACCAACAGTTCTGTTGCCAGTTGCCTCTGGCTACTGAAGATACTTAGACACCGTAGAGCTAAATAATAAGATGGTGTTTATCCCAGCAGTTAGAACTGTTAAAAGAGCGAGGATATGCCCCGAAGCAATAACGGCTTGAACCGCAATAATGATGATAAATAGTTGCCATACAAGAATCATCGAACGAGCATATCTACGAGCCTGTAGAAGTGCGTAAGCGCTCCATCCAAGGCACTCTGCAATAGCAATGAAGCAGAGAGTCAGAGGTAACCCAATGGTAAGGTTTGTTGCAAAGACAGTCAGTAATATGGCGTATATGCTGATGCATAGAGCTTGAAAAAAGACCAGCGCTGAAACTGTTTTGACAGCTGCTGGTGCGTGATGTTCTAGCATCAGGGCTCCTTGCGTTATAGAACTATTAACCGGATGATATCCTATCTCAGTTTTAGGTCCCTCAGAAGAGCCACTTTTATGCTCTGTGATAGAACACTCAAGTTTTATTGACATTTTTCCGGTTAAAACTCTTGTCTATGAGTTCATTACGTGCGAACCTTATTGAGGTTTGATATGGCCCCTAACGTTAGGGGCCTTGATTTGTTGTAGAAGCATCATTGAACTCTTAGTTGGGTGCTTCAGGTCTATAAGGAGAACGTGCTCATGGATTGGCGTAGCCGTGCTGCTTGTTTGGAAAAAGACCCGGAACTCTTTTTTCCCGTAGGAAATAGTGGTTCGGCTCTTCTCCAAATTGAAGAAGCTAAAACGGTGTGCCGCAACTGCACGGTTATGGACACCTGTTTGCAGTGGGCCATCGAAACTAGCCAGGATTCTGGTGTGTGGGGTGGAACAAGCGAAGACGAGCGCCGCGCCATTAAACGACGTGTCGCCCGAGCTCGTAGAGCTTCCTAAACATACCGCATCTAGTAGCGAGGTTTCTTATCTCTAATCATTGATTAGAGATAAGAAACCTCGTTTTTTATGAGGATCTCAAAGGACTGCTCCCCCCCCCCATTGGGCGATGGCAGGCTATGCACCTGCGTCGATAAGGACTGCATCGATAATGACCTCAGTGCCTCTTGGCTCAGCTGAACGCCAACGGATAGATCCGTTCAATTCGCTTGCAACAAGAGTACGAACAATTTGCATGCCAAGTCCCTCATCATTGCTAATCGTTAAAGAACCTGCGTTGTCTGAAGCTGGAATACTCCTATCTCCCATACCAATACCGTCATCAGTAATCGTAATTTTTAAAGTATCTTCATGGGCTTTGTTATGTCCCCTCTCCCCACGGAGGGTGACAGTTCCTGCCTGACCAGCTAATCCATGTTCAACAGCGTTAGCAACAATTTCGTTGATAATGAGCGCTAGTGGGGTGGCAAATTGGCTCGGCAATTCTCCAAAAGTTCCTTCAAGGACGGTTCGTACTTCTTGTCCGGGAGATGCGAGTTCTGCGGCAAAACGAAATTGACGCTGAATTAGTTCATCAAAATCTACGCTTTGAGTCAGCCCTTGAGAAAGAGTCTCATGTACTAACGCGATAGTTGCTACTCGTCTCATAGCTTCTTCAAGACCTTGTTTAGCTTCTTCGGTGTGCATGCGACGAGATTGCAAACGGAGTAAAGCAGAAACTGTTTGAAGATTATTTTTAACACGATGGTGTATTTCTCGGATGGTGGCGTCTTTGGTCATCATCTCTAATTCACGCCGGCGCAGTTCCGTAACGTCACGGCATAGCAGCACTGCGCCGTATCGTTCTTCGCCAAGTGCGGTAGGACGCCGGAACGGAATTGCACGAAAAGTCACGCTTGTATTGTTTGCTCGTACCTCACCACGCCATGGCATTCTGCCCGTCAGCACTAGGGGAAGAGTTTCGTCTGCTTTTTCGCTACAAGGAATGAGTTCTCGTGTTTTATCGACAAGACGCGTGTCTTCTAGTTCTTCTTCTAAGCCTAGTCTTTTATAGGTTGAGGCGGCGTTGGGGGACGCAAAAAGTACTTTTCCTTCGGCATCAAGAGTAATCACCCCGTCACTAACTCGTGGGTTGCCACGAGAACTTCCTACGGGAGCTGTAAACTCGGGCCACGCTCCGCGAGTCACCATTTGTAAAAGATCCATAGAAAACTTTTGACACATCAATTCAACTTTGGGCGGAATACGCGCATCAAATAGCTCAGTGTGAACGGTCAATAGGGCGATAACACGTTCTTCTCGCACAAGAGGCACCATACAGGTGTTGGTTCGCGTACCAGTTTCTGGAAGCACATGAGAAAATTTTTCGACAGTTTTATGAAGCCATGCTTTCTCTGCATGAGGGATGAGGTCTTCATACATTGCCTTGTTCACCATATCGCGGTGAAACAGTGTATGTACGGTGGAGGGACGTACTTGCGCCACGCTAATGAATTGATGTGGCGGTTCTATATTTTGAGGTAACCACAGGACGAGGTCTCCGTGTGCAGCATCAGCGATAATCTGCCAGTCGCCAAGAAGTAAATGTAGCCATTCAGAGTCTCGTGGACTAAGGTTCTCAGAATAGATGGTGGCTTCTCTAAGCATTCTTCTGCCCCTTGATGTGCAGCTCGTCTTGGTTATCTACACACATGACGATACCACCTGTTAGGTGGAGTTTTTCTTCCTCCACCACCGTTTTTTCGGAGGTTCGGGACTGTCGTCATGGCGCTTAACACTGACTAGTGTAGGTTCTTCCTGATTCTTATCTTTTTTAGAGCTTTCTTCAGGTGTACTCAGTTCCGATAGCATGGTGCGTATTGATTGCGTTATAGGAGATTGTGAGGATAGTTCAACAACGGTTTTTCCGGAGAGAGAGCATTTATCGACAATAGCCGGTTCGTAGGGGATGAAACCTTTGATAGGTTTTTCAGGGCCAAATCGTTGCCATGCTTGTAATATTTTTTCTTCAGGATGATTTCCAACTGAGGTTGAGCGAACTTTGTTGACCCATATATCGGTGGCGGTTTCGAGATTCCGTCGTTGTTGGAAGTCTTGAAGTTCTTCGTATGAACGTAAGAGTCTGGGGATTCCTAGTACATCAGCGCTACCAAGCAGAATAATTTTGTCTGCAGATTCTAAGGCGACGTGGGTTGCGGCGTTACGACTTGGTGCTACCCCGTCAAAGGTAATTTCTTCATCTTCTTCTAGGCAGAATCCTGTGTCAATAATGATGAGGTCATAGTTCTTGCGCAGGGTTGTGAGCAACAGTTCAAAAGCTTGAGAGCGGATTTCTGGCCAGCGGTCGCTGCGGGTAATTCCGGTGAGGACGTCGAGGTATCCTCCTTCAATTTTGATGGTACTTATGATTTCGTGAATATTTTCTGCCTCTAGTGTTGTTCTATCAGCAAGGTGACATAGCTGCGCTAAGCCAGAATAATCTTCTAACATTCCTAAGAGCGCGCTCACAGCTGGGGCGTAGGTGTCAGCATCGATAAGACATACTTTTTCTTCTTTTTGGGTTGCATAGGCTGCGAGGTTTGTGGCAATTGTTGATCGACCGGGTGAGCCTGCTCCACCCCAGACGGTAAGAATTTTTGCGTGGTGTAAGGCTTGTGGTTGGGGTTCTTCTTCAGTTCTGTGTTGAGAAGTTATCTGGGTTTTTTCAGTCTCTATGTGGTTGTTATTGTGTGTTTTGTGGTCTTCTGTAGAGGTGATGTGCTCAATATGTTTGAGAAGTTCTTGTGTTTCGGTTAGAGAGCTGATGGTATGCGCCCCGGCAATATGGCGGCTTTCTCCGGGGTCTACGATGATGAGGGTGATGACCTGAGCTTCGGAGAGCTGATGCACTAAAGATGCGGTGAGATCTTCATATCCGCTGACGAGCAGGGCAACACGTGCAATACCGCTGTGTGCGATGCCGATGAGGTCACTGAGCTCTTGAACGTGTCGCACAACGCTGATGGCGCCACGTTGACGTTCGATTGCTTGGATGTATTGTCCAGCGGTATCACCTAAAACGACTACGGGGATATTCATAGTTTTTCCTAGAAAGATGGAACTAACGATATTTTGCTGTCGTTAGATGTGGCGTGAAGGATAGAGGATAAGACGTCTTCGCTCACAAGTAGTTGCAGTGCAGTCTTTCCGGTTGACCCGAGAACGGAATCTTCACTATTGATACGGGCAATTTCAGCTTGTTCCATGAGACGCACGGGGGTTGCGTATCCGTTACCGTTTTCGTTTTTCGAGGAAACCCAAACGTCTACTAGATCTCCGGCTTTGTACCCTGATGCGACGGTGGCGTCAAGAACGATGGTTGTTTTCTTACGGTCATTTTGTTCAGCTTCTCCTAGAGAGTTTTTAGGGACGAGCTGATGAGCACCAATAAATTGGGTTGCGATATGCGCTGACCCGTTTTCGTCGGTAGAGAGATATTGTGAGGATGCTTCGCTAAGGCGAACGTCTACTTTTTTGAGGTCTTTTTCGGTGATTTCTTCTCCGACATAGATTTCTCGGGTGGTGACCCAATAGGGCTTTGTTTGGTTTGATATGTTGACGACGGCGATAACTCCTGTGAGCGAGAGCAGAATGAGGAAGAGCCCAATCAGCAGCTTCGGGTCTTTGAAACCGGGTTTTTGTAGGCGTGAAGTAAGTGTTTTAGAAGCTTTTGGGTCTGTTTTCATGCGGGAGTTCTATCAGTTCTCTAGGAGGTTTTGGGATTCGGATAACAGCCTACTGAATTTTCAGATTCTTAGCATCTCAAAAGCGAAAGTTTCATTTCTTTACTATGAAACTGTGGATAAAGCTCCTTGTGTCAGTCAAAAGGCAACATATCTGAACGTTTACTATCAAAGAACACGAATAAGGGGTTATAGTAATGAACAACTATCACCTTCTTCAAACGTCAACAAGGATACTTCTATGGTTAAGCAACGTTTTTATACACTGACAGAAGTTGGAGAAATCCTCAATATTTCCTTAGCTCAGGCACGCGCTATCGTACGCTCAGGTGAACTTCCTGCCATACAAATTGGTGGACGAGGCCAGTGGAGAGTCGAAGACGTCAAACTCGAAGAATATATTGCTCAAGCGTATAAGAAGACTGAACAAGCTATTGAACATCACCAGATAGCCTCATCGTTTTAATCCCTACGCACTGCGCAGAGAACAGGCTGCCCCAATATTCTCTAACCCAACGGTTCGCATACCTGTAATATGTCTTGAACGATATTGCCCGTCTAAGGGGTGTAAGGCTACCTCGATAAAATCGAGTCCTACTTTTTCAATCGTCCCTTCAGTTGTTGTCACAAAATCGCGATGAAAAATACGTAGGGGTGTTCTAGCTATGCTGAGCGCTCGAAACGCATAAGAAAAGTTAAGTTTCCGCATCAGAGTTCCGGTATCGACCTGCGCATGATGGTTGCCTCCTTCCCACCACATAATAGAACGCAGGGGCAGGAGTATATTTTCTGCACCCGAGCGTAGCTGCACCCAGCCGTTACCGACAGTCTCAAGTTCAGCGTTCCATGAGATAGATGAGCTGCAGCAAATACGAACATTTTTTCCTTGTTGAGCCGCTAAACGATCTAGTTGCTGGACTTTCGCAAATTCTGCACGTTGCAATTCATGCGCAGAAGATTCTAGCTCTTGCTGTCGCAGAGAGTCGAGCTGTGCTTCATAATCTCTAAAAATTTTTTCCATTGATACTTGTATATCCCATCTTCGATGTTACATGAGATTATTTTTCTATTTTCTATGAAAAATTATTTAAAACTCTTTACTTTTTGCATAAAAACAGTACATACTCTATCTAGATGTATCAAACAACATCAAACGACACGATAAGAGGTTTTTATGTATCAAGCGAGAACATTAGTTAAGCTTCCAACGAGCTGTTCAAAAACTGATTACCTTCTGAGCGTTGGAACACCTCTCCTGGCAGCATGCAGTATTTGTTGTTCTCTTCTAGCACTAGCCACGACAAAGCCAACACACAGTGATTATCTATATCTTCAACTCGTCCTTTGTCTAAGTGGCTTAGTTCTTCTTTGGTGGTGCACCAGCATCTTCTGTATTCTGCGTTCATACCGTATCCAGCAGAAAACTCATCAACGGTATCTCAACCTTCCATCGTGGATACCTACTTGTCTCAAAAATTGTTCACTAGCGCTTCTTGGTGTCAGCATTATATGCACTCCTGCACAGGCATATTCCCCCAACCCGACAGCAACCGCTATCACCTGTGTAGAACAAGACCATCTAAAACCTCTAGAGCACGAACCAGTTAGTGCACCGTTGACGACACTCTTTACCTCAAAGACTTCCCAACACTATTCGCCAGAAAAAACGTCTTCTGTCCACCACACCCAAAATAGCCCTTTGCACCATGTCGTACTCTCAACGTCAGAAAAAGAGTATGTCCCGCTCACACCGCTCTTTGGTGTCACCACCTCGACAAGAAATGCAGAACCTAAAAGCGATTCAAAAGATTATGTTGTTCGCAAAGGAGACACTCTTTGGAGCATTGCACAAACATATTTAGGAGAAGAAGCAACGCCTCGTAACACCATGGAGTATAGCTACCGCATCTACCAACATAATCAAGAACACCTACGCGGTTATGAAGCACCCATATACCCCGGAGAAATACTCGTTCTTCCCAGCATCTAAAAGCACCCCACCTTACACCTATATACCAACGACGATATAAGGACATATCATGGCCATCCACCACCCCGAATCCACGCCAAACCAACAACGCTTTACCGTCATCTCAGCAGAAGAATACGAACGTTTCCGACAGGCCTTAGCTCAAGAAGAAAACATCAACTTCCGCCCTAAAAAACCTGTTCATCCAAGTAACGCAGAATGTAAAGCTATCGAGATTATGTGTGCAGGTATTAGCGTTGCAATCCTTGAAGTCTTTGCAGGGCGCCGACCACCGCAACACATTGCGCGCTGGCTTAGCCAAGAATGCTATCAACGAGTGACGCAAAGAGCGCAGCTCACCCAACAGCTCCTACGGCAGCAGAACACCAGAACACGTATCAAGCCTTTTGCTACACCTAAAACACAACTACCTAAACCCCGACGTGCTAAAGCACAAAAAGTACGGACAGATACCTTTGAAGTGTGTCTCATCATGGAAGATCTGACACGAGTACGAGCCATAGCCATGAAAGTGGAAAAAGTTTTCTCCAAATGGAAAATCACAGCTCTAGAAATTGCATAAAACAAGTGGTGGGGTGTTTGACCGAATACGGTCAAACACCCCACCACTTCTAATAATAAGAAATAACGTTACTTATTCTCATCGACCAGATCATTCTTACGAATCTCAGTCTCAGTTCCGCCATCTTCTGACGGTGCGGAATATTGTAAGAACTTTGGCTGAGCAGGAATCTTCATACCTAAAGGAGAAGACTGCGTACGCTGTTTTGCTAAATCAACATGATACAAATAGCTAACCGACTCTTCACGAATAGCATCCATCATCGTCTGATACAACGCATAACCTTCACGCTGGTACTCAATGAGAGGATCACGCTGAGCCATAGCACGTAAACCAATTCCCTCTTTAAGGTAATCCATCTCATAAAGATGCTCAGGCCAACGTTTGCCAATCACGGAAAGAACAATACGACGTTCAATCTCACGCATGGACTCAGAGCCAATGCTCTCTTCACGCTCTTGGTACACTAGCTCAGCATCAGCAAGAATCTCTTTAACCAGTTGGTCACGAGTAATCTTCGTCCGGTCACCAGCATCCTCAGCCAGATCTTCAGCAGTAATCGTGACAGGATAAATACTCTTGAGAGTGTCCCAAAGCTTGTCGAAATCCCAATCTTCTGCGTGATTATCCCCTACCTGCGCGTCAATTGCAGAGGTAAGAACCTCACGAGTAAAGATTTGAATCTGTTCTTTAAGGTCATCCCCCTGCAAAATCTGGTTACGGTCCTTATACATTGCTTCACGTTGACGATTCAAAACATCATCATATTTAAGGATATTCCTACGCTGTTCAGCGTTACGAGATTCAACCTGCCCCTGAGCCGAAGCAACGACACGAGAAACCAGTTTCGAATCAAGAACAGTGTCATCAGGAGCATTAGCCATAAGACGTGCAGCTGCCTGACCATTGAATAGACGCATCAACTCATCTGATAGAGAAAGATAAAAACGTGATTCACCAGGATCACCCTGACGTCCGGAACGGCCTCGTAGCTGGTTATCAATACGACGAGACTCATGGCGCTCTGTACCAAGAACATACAGCCCGCCAAGAGCAATCACTTCGTCGTGTTCTGCGCGAGCGGCCTCTTCACATTCAGCAAGAACGCTAGGCCATTTCGCCTCATATTCTTCTGTATTCTGCTCTGGGTCTAGGCCAAGCTCTGTCATCTTCTCAACAGCATTAAACTCAGGGTTACCACCTAGCATAATGTCAGTACCACGACCAGCCATATTGGTAGCAACAGTAATAGCTCCCTTACGGCCAGCCTGCGCTACGATAGCAGCCTCACGTGCGTTGTTCTTTGCGTTCAACACTTCGTGACGGATACCTTCACGTTTCAGAAGCTTAGAGAGATACTCGCTCTTTTCCACGCTGGTTGTGCCCACCAGAACGGGCTGACCTGTTTCAAAACGCTCTTTAATGTCTTCAACAACAGCGTTGAATTTAATAATTTCGTTCTTATGTACACGGTCGGGGTGGTCTATACGTTGCACTTCTTTATTCGTAGGAATAGCAACCACGCCAAGCTCATAAGTGCTCATAAACTCTGCAGCTTCAGTCTCTGCAGTACCCGTCATGCCAGAGAGCTTCTCATACATGCGGAAATAATTCTGCAAGGTAATAGTTGCCATCGTCTGGTTCTCAGGCTTAACTTCAACAGCCTCTTTCGCTTCAATCGCCTGATGGATACCTTCGTTATAACGGCGTCCGGGGAGGATACGTCCAGTATGTTCATCAACGATGAGAACTTCACCATTCATGACAACATAATCTTTATTGTTTTTAAAGAGCTCTTTAGCTTTAATAGCGTTGTTTAAGAAACCGATCAGAGGAGTGTTTGCCGGTTCGTAAAGATTTTCAATTCCGAGGTGGTCTTCCACCTTGTCAATACCAGATTCGAGAATGCCGACTGTACGTTTTTTCTCGTCTACCTCATAATCTTTTTCAGGAAGAAGAGTCTGCACGAAACGCGCAAACTCGGCGTACCAGCGGTGCGCCTCCCCTGCAGCAGGACCAGAAATAATCAACGGGGTACGAGCCTCATCAATCAAGATGGAGTCAACCTCATCGACAATGGCAAAATTGTGTCCGCGCTGAACTTGCTCTTCAACACTCCATGCCATGTTATCGCGCAGATAATCAAAACCAAATTCGTTATTTGTACCGTAAGTGATATCTGCAGCATATTGTTTACGACGTTCTTCTGGAGTCTGGTTCGAAAGAATAACACCAGATTCCATACCTAAGAAACGGAATACACGCCCCATCAAATTTGCCTGATACTCGGCAAGATAATCATTGACAGTTACAATGTGCACGCCTTTACCAGATAACGCGTTGAGGTAGGCTGGCGCCGTAGCGACAAGAGTCTTACCCTCACCGGTTTTCATCTCTGCAATATTGCCAAGGTGCAAAGCTGCCCCGCCCATGAGCTGAACGTCATAGTGGCGTTTTCCAAGAGTACGTTTTGAAGCCTCACGCACAACAGCAAAGGCTTCTGGCAAGAGGGTATCAAGAGATTCACCATCTTTAATACGTGCACGGAACGAGTCTGTTTCTGCACGCAGTTCGGCGTCACTCATATTTTCAAAACTGCTTTCGAGCGAGTTCACTGCATCAGTGTACGCACGAAGCTGTTTGAGAATTTTTTTATCCCCTGCGCGAAGAATCTTCTCTAAGAAAGATGCCACGAAAACTGACTCCTTGAGACGAAAACTTTAAATACGGTACCGACACTTTATGTCAGCACATCATCACTATTCTAGGTTAAAAACCGGCTAATATGAGAACGCTTTTCGTATTACTCTCTCAGCAAAGCCTTATTTTTAGAGGACACCCCTAGAAATAAGGCTTTTAGAATACAAAAAAACAGCACCAAATAACTCAACGCCACGTTTTATGAGCCGTCCAGTATTTGGTGCTGTTTCAGCTAAGCTAAAGCACCTGAGCAAAATCCCGAGGCACTTTAAACACTACTTTGATAAAGACTAAATAAGAATCTTACTCAGCATCATTCTCTAAAGAAATAACGCCGTATGTCCATCCTTTACGACGGTACACAGCAGATGGTGCACCCGTTTCTTTATCCAAATAGACGAAGAAGTCATGTCCGACAAGTTCCATATGATCCACAGCCTCTTCTGCTGTTAAATGTGTGGCAGGGAAACTTTTACGTCGAATTTCTACGGGTGAAGAGACTTCATCTTCCAAAGAATATTCTGTAGAAAACGCAATTTCTTCGACCGGCACATCATCTAAATGTATCTCAGAGACAGCAACCTGCTCCGTCACAACAGGGAGAGATCCGGTTGCTTCAGAAACTGAGATAGGACGTTTTGTTCCTGATTTGCTAGGTTTCCGTCGATCTCGTGCTCGCCGTAAACGTTCAAGGAGTTTTCCATAAGTGTCGTCAAAGACCGCGAATTTATCTTCTCCAGTAGCTTCTGCGCGAAGAACAGGGCCTTTGCCGATAACAGTAATTTCTGTACCAATAATTTCTGGGCCAGAATGCCCCTCTTTAGTGAATTTTATTTCGATGGTGCTAACACGGTCACCTAGTTGCTCAAACTTTGCAACTTTATCTTCAACATGTTCACGCAGACGCTCAGTAATTTTAACGTTTCGTCCGATGATGTTAATTTCCACAATTCCCTCCAGTATATTTGGGGGCGTGTACTTAGCTGCGACTCCATCCGAAGAGGAGCTAAGCCGAGGAATTCGTCTTTGATTCCCTATAACTACCCTAGTTCAAAACATGTCTTGTGTCACGCAAAATATTCTTTCAGTTAAGAATAAATACACTACCCACAGGTAACATTCACCGTTCTTTCACCCAAAGACATGCCCTAGCGCTACCCATCGTAAGCGGAAGACTCACACCGATACGGGACGTAAGCGAGCGTCGCTGCTCCAATCACCTTGCCACCAGCTGCAGAGACAACACGGTGCCCCTCTGCCAACGTCGCACCCGTCGTCAACACATCATCGAGCAAAATACAGTACACACCACGAACGTCATAATAAGCACCCATAAAAAATAACGGGGGCAAAGCTAAACGCATAGAATGGGCTAAACGTTGATGACGCTGAGCACTTGTCAAAAGTTTCTGCCCAGCCTCGTATTTTCTGCCCCATCGCCTTTTCTTCGCCAAAAGACAATACGATGTACAAGATACACCAGTGTATTCCCCCATCAACTGGCAAACACGGTCTGCCAATAGTTGAGCAGGGACATAGCCACGTCTTCGTGTTGCATTTTGCTCAGACGGCATCGGGATAAGAACTACATGTTTAATATCTTCAGCCTGTTGAAGGCAGCTCATCACAGCACGCACCAGCCCCGTAGCAAAAGTATCAAGAAGATCAGTACGTGAACCGTTCTTATATGCCAAAATACTTCGAGCTAACTCATGTTCATAGACCCCAGCAGAATATATTGGACACCCGACGCCATCAGCCCTAGAGCAATGAACATGCACAAGTGAATGACGGACGCAAAAATCACAATGAGAGCATAAAGCTCGAGCAACAGCCTTCGCCCCATATGCCCCACAGCTCGCACAGACTCGAGGACGTATCAGCTCAAGAACATCCTCCCAGAGAACACGTATATAAAAACCCATAGAAAATAGCACACCATCAGTATCTCCCGATAGCGTTCACCATATCCTAGGACATCCGTACATCTGTGGATAAGACGGCGAATCATCCTTACACCGTGATGACCGTCTAAACGTTATCCCGAATAACTGACATCATGCAGTGGAATGTCGATACGAGACCAGCCACGGTCAACCAAGGTGTAAATACGCCCGTCCTTCGTCTGCGCGATAATCTGATTATTCCCTGCTCCAGAAGCAATAAGGGACAAACTATCTAAGCGTTCAACAGAAGTAATCTCTCCCGACAAATAAATAATCTCAGACTTTCCGGAAACCTCGTCTGCCGCAATGAGGCTCTGGTCACTCGTCCACGAAACATCAGTAGTATCAAGGGTTGTCCCTAAACGGACAGGAGAGGTCAGCTCAAGTGGTTGATGGTCTGAACTACGGTGAATACCAGAGACCCACACATACGTTTCGCCGTCAAGAGTTGCAACAACCGCCGCACGCGCACCATCACGAGAGACACGAACAGATTTAACGTCGTATCCTTCTAACCATGGAGAACGAACATCAACCTGCTTTTTCTCCTGCGAATTCACGTACGAAACAGCACGCAATCGGCCTGTAGAATCAGCACTCCACAACCACTGGAATTGGTCAAAAGATGGATGGGTTAACCCAACACCATCAAACATATGGGTAACTTTCTGATCAGAGACCCAAAATAGTGACTGTTGCGAAGAATCCAAAAACGCAAAGTTCTTGCGAGTGTAATCCATTGCTAAGTCTCGAGGACTAGCTAACCCAACATCAACAATTTTTTGTTGATCTGCATCATTGAAAATTTCGCTACGAGTCACCAGCTGGTTCCCATCAAGAGCAACAATGTTACCCGATACACTGGGGTTAACTTGCGGGGCAACATAGTTATCAAGAGAGCCAGCTTTCACCTCTTGGTCGTCAAACGTCAATTTGACGGAGTCAATACCACCTAATAACGACAAGGTTTGTGTCAGCTGAGAATTAATCCGTTCAATATCTAACTGTGAAATATCCGCGTCTAGTCCATCTCCATGTAAGCTCACTTGAGCGACAGTCTGCTCAACCGGAACAGAATTGCGAGTTAGTGTTGTGCCCGCAGGAATAGCGCTGCTGACAGCACCCTCAAGGTACGGTGCAGCACCCTCAAGAAGAACCTTCGTAATAGAGGTAACAACCGTCGGGCGATCAGCAAACCAACGAATATCAGGTACAGCATAGGTATAGGTGGGATCATAAAAATACAGGGTATATGTTGCAAAAACCTGAATAAAATCATGATGATTCATCACAGTTCCTTGCGGAGCCTGAGCAATACGCCACTGACCGTTGACTTGCACCACTTTAAACTTAAGCTCTTCTGGAGAGACTTCCGCATAAGATGTTGCAATTCCCCGCCGGTCAATAGAAGTTGCGACAGGAACCGTCACAGAATATTCATCGCCATGGTGGACGTCATTGCCTGCAGTATCTGGGCTTATATCTAATGTTGTAGAATCTCGATATACCAAAGTACGTTCATCAGGTATCCACGAATTAGAGAACTCTTCCGTCAGATACTCACGAGCCACCTGATAATCATCTTTCGCACCAGCACCAGCACGCAAAAAGCCTTGAATAATCTCCGTGGGACTTGCCCCGTCCTGAGGAGGATCAAGCACGATACTGCTCCGAGTGTCGGTATTTGTACTTTGAGAATCTGCATAGTGATTCACAGAGCCACTTTGTGGAATACTTGCACAGCCACTTACGCCAACAAGAAAGCATAAGCCCAAACCAAGATAACGAACCTTGGTAGAAGAATATATTTTTTTCATCTAACTTTCACCATGCTGGTTCTTATCATCAGCGTCAAAAACATCGGGATCGGTAGAAGTCGGAACGTCAATATCTAGATACTCATCGGGAGGAAGAGGATCCCCTGATAACCGTACGGGAGATTTTCTCATAGGTTCTCCTTGACGGAGAGGTAAAGTCATACGGAAACAGGCGCCTTCTGCCGGACGTCCCCAACATTCTAAAGTGCCACCGTGCAAACGCACATCCTCAGCAGCAATAGAAAGCCCCAAACCAGTACCGCCAAGAGTGCGTTTACGTGAAGGGTCTGCACGCCAAAAACGATTGAAAACCTGTGTTACGTGTTCTTCGCTAAGACCTACACCGTGGTCACGAACAGCAACACCTAGTGCCGTCTCAGAGGTTGCAATATATACGTCAATCGGCTGGCCTTCGCTATGTTCCACAGCATTAAACAACAAGTTTCTTAACACTCGTTCAATACGGCGGTGATCTATCTCTACAGGTATATCACTATTATCATGATGAACCCTTAGCTCAGTGCCAGTACGTTGCAGGTGAGGTTCTACCGAAAGAAGAACCTCCTCAAGTACTGCCATGAATTGTACAGGCACCGCATCCAACGTCGCAGATCCAGCATCAAAACGAGAAATTTCTAGAAGGTCGGCAAGCAGAGCATCAAAACGGTCTACTTGGTGATAAAGCAATTCGGTAGGACGACGATATGCTGCACCAAACTCATCACGACCGTCATAAAGCATCTCTGCTGCCATACGAACCGTAGTCAAAGGCGTACGCAGCTCATGAGAAACATCCGATACAAAACGTTGCTGCATCGTAGAAAGTGTTTCGAGACGAGAAATCTGATTTTCAAGGCTATCAGCCATGCGGTTAAAAGAATTACCTAAACGAGCAGTTTCGTTATGCCCTCGAACGATGACACGCTGCCCCAAATCGCCAGATGCAAGCTTTTCAGCGGTGATAGCAGTAGAAGAAATAGGACGAATCACAGAACGCGTAATATACCAAACAATAGTGACAACGATAAGCAACAAGATAAAAAAGGCTACCCATACCACAAGGTTGATATATTGCAGTGTGGTCTGCGAAGAGGAAAGATCATAGACCAGATACAAACCATATGCAGGATTTTGAGGGATACGGATACTCGTTCCCACAAAGATGACCGGCTGTCGGTGACCATCAATATTAAGACTTGCAGATTGCCAATAAATACCTTCGTTGCGACTTATCGTATCTCGTAATTCTGCAGGAATATCAGAAGTGCTAATCGTGTCATGCTGGCTCTGCTCAGAGATAAACCCTTGAGCAGATGTTCCTTTGTTCGGGGCAAGAACCCATTGTTTCTCAGACTCTTCTCCCCCAGCTTCGAGCACAGTCAAGAACCTCAACACGTTACGGTGGATCTCAGATCGTCCGGTAGCATCGGAGCTGTCAAGAAGCGATTGCACATTTGAAAAGCCAGCCGCCGAGTCTTGTAGCGCTTGGTCTACTCTACCTCTAAATAACGAGTTCGCTATCTGCGAGGAGAGGAAAGAGCCAACAAAAATGAAGGTCACAATCAACAACACAATAGCGGCAGCAATTGCACGAAATTGCAAAGACTGATGCCACCGTAAACGAAAACGTCTCAGCGGGCGTGTCCACCGTGCAAAACTGCGGTACTGGCTGATGGTCGTGGGAGGGGCCTGAGGAAAATGTTTAGCCACAACAATGCCTAACGGCGCGTCCTATCGGATACTGCTTTGTATCCTACGCCACGAACAGTTAAAACAATCTTAGGGTTTTCAGGGTCTTCTTCAATCTTTGAGCGTAGACGCTGAATATGGACGTTAACGAGGCGAGAATCTACTGTTTTCTCATAACCCCATACGTTACCTAATAGTGTTTCGCGGGTCAGAACCTGCCCCGGTTGCTGTGCAAGGTTAGCAAGAAGCTCAAATTCTAGGGGTGTTAAAGGAATCAACTCACTATCACGAGAAACGGTATGGCCAGCTAAGTCGATAGTTAGACCGCCTACGCGAAGTGGCTCGTTGCTATGCTCTTCACGCGGACGCAGGCGAGCACGGATGCGCGCTAAAAGTTCTGCAGGTTTAAAGGGTTTGGCAATATAGTCGTCGGCACCGGCTTCTAACCCGCGTACAACGTCTTCGGTGTCGCTTTTAGCGGTAAGCATGATGATAGGAACATCTGATTCTTCACGGATTCTAGAACATACCTCGATACCGCTCATCCCTGGAAGCATCAGGTCTAATAGAATTAAGTCTGGCTGGTTGATGTTAAAAGCGTCCCAAGCTTTATCTCCAGCTTCGCAAAAGACGGTTTCATAACCTTCTTGTGCTAGGACGATACCAACCATTTCGGCGAGAGCTTCGTCATCATCAACGATGAGAATTGTAGAGTTCATTTTTCTCCCATAGGGTCACGGTGTCTTCCCTAGTCTATCGTGTTCTTCTTACGAGGTGGGACATCATCATGGAACATTCTTATGAGTCTTGAGCTATCTCGCTCAGTGCCTGAGCTGTTTGAACGAGTTCTTTAAACATTCCGGTAGCATCGTCAACGCTCATGAGGTGAAGAGTTGCATTATCGTAAAGTGTTACCTGTGATAGGTAGTGAGCCGGCAGTCCGATAGTACGCCAGCTTTTCCAGAGATGGTATGCATGAGGTGGGACGTCAAAGCTCATGTTATTTCCGGTGACTGCTAACCAGAGTTCTTTTCCTCGTTCGGCGTGAGGAGCAATTTTTTCCCAATCGTGTTGTGTGTAACCGGTGGTATCAAACCATAGCGCGTCAGGTATTGAATCTATTGTATGCAGAGTCTGTATATCGCATCCGGTGATAGCGAGTGAAATGGAACGTTGCTGTAAGTGTTTTTGGACGATGCTATAGGTTTCTTGAAGTTCTTGTTCCGGTAGGTGACGAATGGTTCGATACCCACTTGCGGTAGGGATATTACCTGTCAATGCTGCATTAAGATACGGCTCTTCAAGTTGAAGGTAAAGGTGTTGAGAGCCAGTTGCTGTATCGATGGTATCAATCCAGTTAAAAAGTCCGTTAAGGAAGGAGTCTCGGATATCTCGACGGGCTCCATAGTCGCTGATGGCTCGTTCCCCATTAGGCAAGTAGAGGGATACGGCAAGGGAAACAGGGCCCATCAATTGTAGTTTGAGGTTCTCTCCTCGGTCTTCTTCTTGTCCGATAATGTCAGCTAGTAGGTTGATATCCGAACGGAATGTGGAGCGGGCAAGTTGGCTTTCTCGAGAAGTACCATTGCTTAGCTTCCACCCGTAGGATACCCCTTCTGCGTGGAGTTCATCGAGAGTGGCGATAGTTCTGGCAAGTGTAGTTGCAGCGTATCCACGTTGTGGCAGTTCCGGAAGAAAGGGCAGGTGGGGGTCTCCAAGTTCTCCGCGAACGCGGAAGATACTGTCAAGTAAGTTTTCTCCGCTGAGAGTTCCGGTTGCGCTGGCGCGTACCCTAATAGGTGCTTCAGTGATGGTTTGTATTTTCACGATGTTGAATGTTGTGAGGTTTTTATCCCCATGATCTTGGTGATAGCAGTTTTGATGTCTGGTAGTTAGGGTGTTCCGTTATTTTCTTGCGCGATTTGTTCGTGGTGCCGGATCACCTCTGAAATGATGAAATTTAGAAATTTTTCTGCAAATTCTGGGTCTAAATCAGATAGTTCCGCAAGAGAACGCAAACGTTTAATTTGAGCAGCTTCTCGGGCAGGATCTCCAGCTGGTAGCTGGTGTTTAGCTTTGAGATGTCCGACTCGTTGTGTCGCTCTAAAACGTTCTGCCAAGATATGCATCAGTGCAGCGTCAAGATTATCGATAATTTTCCGGATGCTGTAAAGCTCTTCAAGGACTTCTGGCTGAACCTGTCCTCTTAACGATGATGCACGCTGGTCGAATTCTTTATGTGCTTGGATGTCTTGTGCGTCAGGCATGTTTTTACCTTTGGTGAGTTGTTGTACGCTGTTATGTGATGACTATTTTTATGAAGCGTTAATATCTTCTCTTTCCGTGGAATATGCACGGTTGATAGTGGCTTGTCCAAGAACACGAGTTCCTTGGTACATCACCATAGTCTGTCCGGGCGCTACTCCGCGCAACCCCTCATTCAGGTGCACGACGGTTTCTAACCGTAATGAAGTTTTTTCTGTGTCTGTGGTGTTTTCATCGTCAAGAACCCACTGCATATATGCGGTTGAGGCAACAGGATCAGCGTGGGCACGTACTTGGGTTGTGACTTCAAAGCTATCGCTTCGAGCGTTCAGTTCGGGTGTTTTGTTAAGAAATTCTTGTACGCAATCAATGGGTAGCCCTGCCCAAGTGGTTCTAATACCACGGATACGATCAATAGCGAGTAAGTCTTTCGAACCGACGATGACTTCATTCGTTTTGGGGCGAATTTCTAGTACGAAACGAGGTTTTCCGTCGGGTGCTGGACGTCCGATAGCAAGTCCTTTACGTTGCCCTACAGTATAGGCTTGAGCTCCAGGGTGCTGGCCTAAAACGTTCCCTTGAGTATCTTTGATGTTACCTTCGCTCATCTGGATATGGTCTTCAAGCCATGCGCGAGTATCACCTTCAGGAATGAAGCAGATATCGTAAGAATCTGGTTTTTTAGCGACGGAGAATCCTCGTCGTGCAGCTTCTGCACGGACTTCATCTTTAGACGGTGTGTCTGCGAGGGGGAACCATGCGTGTTTGAGTTGTTCGTGAGTAAGTACGCCCAAAACATAGGATTGGTCTTTTGCCCAGGTTGCAGCACGGTGCAATTCTCGATTTCCGTTTTCGTCGCTAATGACTTTTGCGTAGTGCCCGGTAACAACGGCATCAAAGCCTAACGCCACCGCTTTTTCGAGGAGTGCAGCGAATTTAATTTTTTCGTTGCAACGCATGCAAGGGTTAGGTGTGCGTCCGGCTTCGTATTCGGAGATAAAATCGTCAACGACGTCTTCTTTAAATCGTTCAGAGAAGTCCCATACGTAGAAGGGGATACCTAGCTGGTCGCAGACTCTACGTGCGTCCATGGAGTCTTCGATAGTGCAGCATCCGCGGCTTCCGGTTCTAAGGGTTCCGGGCATGCGTGATAGTGCGAGGTGGACGCCGACAACGTCGTGCCCGGCTTCTACCGCGCGTGCAGCGGCAACGGCAGAGTCAACACCGCCGCTCATTGCAGCCAAGATTTTCATAAAGATATTTTTCCTTCGTATTGCTGTGTGTGAATGCTCTGAACGTATAAGACAGTCTTCAACTTACCAAATTGCTAATGCCAGATGTGTTCATTCGGTACGTGCGCCGCTAAACCAGCTTTATGGGCTTGTTCATAAGCTCCGGGCAACGCTTCCATGAGGGCCTCAATGTCTTCGCTAGTGCTGGTATGTCCGAGGGTAAAACGTTGTGCGCCACGTGCGTGTTCTTCATCAACTCCCATGGCAAGTAGCACGTGGGAAGGACGCGGCACTCCAGCATTACAGGCAGAGCCAGTAGAAGATTCTATACCGGCCATATCGAGGAGGAAGAGCAAAGAATCTCCTTCGCAGCCGTCAAAGGTGAAATGTACGTTATGTGGTAGCCGGCGGGTGGCGCCTTCTTGTTCCAGTTCTTCAATTGATTCGGGTTCTGCCCCGCGTAGTGTTGCGTTGGGTATCTCATGGCGGATACGTTCAATGAGAGTGTTCCGGAGTGTCCCAAGGCGCACCATTTCTTCAGCGAGGTGTTGGGTGACTTCTTGAGCAGCTACACCAAATCCGGCAATGCTTGCGGTATCTAGTGTTCCTGAGCGGACGGCTCGTTCTTGTCCCCCACCGTGGAGGACTGGCGTTAGTGCGGTAGTTCGGGTAGCAATCAGTGCGCCGATACCTTGAGGTGCACCCATTTTATGTCCAGATATTGCCATGCTGTTTGCCCCTATCTGGCGGAAGTTGATGGGGATAGCTCCGAAGGCTTGTACTGCGTCGGTGTGAAACGGAATATTGTAGGTGTCACTGAGTTCTGCAATTTCGCGGATTGGTTGTATGGTACCAACTTCGTTGTTCGCCCACATGACGGTGATGAGAGCCGTATTTTCGGGGTCTTCTTCGATGAGAGCTTTGAGTGCTTTCATGTCAATAAGGCCGTGTGAGTCTACGGGTATCCAGCATAGTTGCGCTTGTTCATGCGCTTCGAGCCATTCTGCTGATTCGCTCACAGCATGATGTTCTATGGAGCTGATGAGGATACGCCGGCATTGGGGGTTTATGTGAGTTCTTTTACGGTAGATACCTTTAATGGCGAGGTTGTCGGCTTCAGTTCCGCCTGCGGTAAAGATTACTTCTGCACTATCGCAGCCTACAGCTTGGGCGATACGTTCGCGGGCTTGTTCTACAACCGCACGTGCTCTGCGTCCTGCAGAGTGTAAGGCTGAAGCGTTTCCGCTGTATTTTAGGTGTTCTGTTACTTCGTCAATTACGGATGCTAGTGGTTGTGTGGTTGCCGCATGATCAAGGTATGTACGTTTCATGAGAACAGGTCCTTTGGTTTATCTAGCGGTATTTGGCCTCCACTATTTTACGCTTATCATCCTAGACGAGCACATGAAATGTTTCACCTTCTCTGTGGCGGGTCAATGCTGATGATGACAAAGGCGATGAGGGAAGGCATACACTAGAGGTGTGTTTAATATTCTTTTCTATACTCCTGAGATTCCGGGTAACACTGGAAATGTTATTCGTTTAGCGGCTATTACGGGGGCAAAGTTACATCTTGTGGAACCTTTAGGGTTCAACTTTGATGATGCGCATTTGCGTCGTGCTGGTTTGGATTATCATGATCTTGCGGTTGTTCAAGTACATCAAAATATTGAGCAAGCGTGGGAAGAGCTTAAGCCTGAACGTGTTTTTGCTTTTACGACGACGGCGCAGAAGAATTTTGCGCAGGTGTCGTATCATCCCGGCGATGTTCTTTTATTTGGCCCTGAATCTGTTGGTCTTCCTGAGCATGTTCAGAACGCCCCGCAAATCACGGAGAGGGTTCGTATTCCGATGTTAGAAGGACGTCGTTCGCTAAATCTTGCAAATTCTGCATCTATTGCAGTATATGAAGCATGGCGTCAGAATGACTTCTCAGGGGCACTACTTTAAGTTGTATCTTCACGCAAGATAAACGAGTTTTTATTAGGAGGGACAGCAGGATGACCTGCTGTCCCTCCTATTTTTATGTATTTTTCGTTAAGGTATTGGTGTTATTTTTTCCGTGCGTCTGCGGCGTTGCCGAGAGTGATTTCTTTTTCTTCAGATGAGCCGTTGCGGATAATGGTTGCTTTGACGGTCTGCCCTGCGGCTGCTTCTCTGACGCTGGCGGTCAGTTCTGTGGAGTCGGTAATACGATGCCCGTTAAACATAGTAACAACGTCACCCTTTTGCAGACCCGCTTTTGCCGCTGCGCTATTGGGAACAACTTCTTCAATATGAGCACCGTCACCAAACATCTCGCTTTGGTCGTTATCGGCTGGTGAGGTAGAGACGTTAGCTCCAAGGAATCCGTGAGTTGCTACGCCGTCTTTGATAATTTCTTGAGCAATACGGTGAGCGTAGTTAATGGGGATAGAGAATCCAACGCCGATGTTGCCTCCTGAGCTTGATGAGGAGGGTCCTGATTGCGCTGAGGCAATGGCAACGTTGATACCAATGACTTCGCCTTTGGTGTTGACGAGTGCACCACCAGAGTTCCCGGGGTTAATGGCAGCATCTGTTTGAAGAACGTTCAAAGAGATAGTTTTCTTTGGTGCAGGTACTCCGTCCATATCTTGTCCGGGAATTTGGAATTGGAAAGGGAGGTCTTGGTTTCCGAGGTTGGGGCGTTGGCGTTCTTCTTGGGCTGTTTCTTCGGGCGCTTCTGATGAGGCTACCTGAATGGTTCGGGATAGGGTTGAGATAATTCCGTCGGTTACGGTGTTTTGTAATCCTAGTGGCGCACCAATTGCGATGGTTGTTTCTCCAACGTTAAGCTTTTGGGAGTTTCCTAGGGTTGCTGGCGTGAGGTTTAGTCCGTTGGGGTCTATTTTGATAACAGCAAGGTCACTGGTGGGGTCTGTTCCGACAACAGTTGCTCCAACGGTGTGTCCATTTGATAGTTGGACTTCGACTGTCGGGTTGTTAACTTTTCCATCAAGGGTCACAACGTGCGTGTTGGTTAGGATGTGACCTTCTCCATCGAGGATGATTCCGGAGCCAGAACCGGTAGCTCCTGGTGCAACAACACCAATGGTAACGACTGATGGCATCGCTTTTTCGACAGCGGCAGTAATGGCGTTAACGGAATCTGTGTTATTGACGATGGTCGTTCCGGCATTGGTGGTGGTGATAGTTGATGAGGTCTTTTGCGAGAGAGCCACAACGCCTGCTCCCACTCCTCCTCCGATGAGTGAGGCGATGAGTGCAGCACCGAGGAGTACGCCACCTGCATATTTTTTAGGTGTTTTTGACTGCTCCTCGAAGTAGGGAGCGTTATAGGAAGTGTAGTAAGGTGAGTCAGTTTGGTATGCGCCGGCATAGCCGTTTTGATTCGCCGCAGCGTTGTTCTGGGTTTGTTGGTTTTGTGATGAGGGATTTGCGGAGGTGTAGGGGTTCTGTTGGTATCCGGAGTTGTGGGGATTATGTTGCTGGTTCCAAGGTTCTTGTGACATATTGCTGTTCTTCTTTCTTATCTCAAAGTTATCTGTCGATACCGTCAGTTTATGCCTGTTCAAATATCTACTATTTTTACGTATCTTTACTATCTATCATTTATCTGAAGTTTTATTGAACTTACTCTGGTTATTTTCTGGGAGCTTCTTAGAAGTTTTCCTAGTTCCCTTTCTACGCTCAAGACGAATTATTTGCTGATGCTCTACCAAAGAAAAAATAACGATTTAGAATGAGCATAAGATTCTTCATTACCGTCAGATAAGGGGCACAGAGGAAGACATGGCAAAAAATCGCATTTTTCTCAGGACACTTCTCACAAGTTCCGTGGTATTTCTGGCATCTGTTCAGGTACCTGCATTCGCAGAAGAACCCATGAAAATCCCCGCCGACACTCGAATCATTGATGAAGCTCACCTCGTATCTCAGCGTCAGGGACTCTCCGAAGAAATTGAACAATTCTCTCAAAAAGAGAATATGAATTTTTACCTTGTTTTAGTCAAAGATTTTGAACACCCACACCAAGCTCAAGCATGGGTCAAGGAACTAGCACAACTCAATAATATGGGAGCTAATGACGTTGTTCTAGCGGTCGCCACCGATTCACGTCAAGCCTATTTCCAAGCAGGTAGTTCGCAAGTTCTCTCCGAAGAGCAACTTCAAGATATCTACCAGAATAAGGTATTTCCTTACCTCAAAAAATCTGACTATCAGCAGGCTGCTATCGCCGCAATGACAGCCATCGAACAGGCCAGAAAAGGTTCAGACGGTTCACTAGGAACCTTCGGTATGCTCGGTGGTCTGGCAGTATTAGGAGTCGGCGGTGCCGCATACTATGCTTCTCGAAAGAACTCTCGAAAATTACGTAGAGTCCCAGCCTCCTCATATGAAAGACGTACCTCTTCTACCCCGCTACCGCAGTTACGTGCCAACGCCGATTCCCTTCTCTTACAGGCCGATAACTCTATAGCTGAGGCAGAACAAGAACTCGAGTTTGCGCGCATGCAATATGGGGATTCTGCGGTTCACAGCTTCGTCGAAAGAATCTCTACCGCAAAAGATAGTCTTCAAAAAGCTTTCCAATTACAACGGCAGCTTGACGACGATATTCCCGATACCGAAGAAGACCAACGTCAGTGGCTCGAAGATATTATTTCTCGTTGCCAAGACATTATTACTCAGCTCCATCAAGAATTACGTAGCATTAGCCAGCTACGACAAATCGCTCGTAACGCTCCAGAACTCATTGCCACGTTACAGAAGTCTTCTCAAAGTCTTAGCACCCAAGGACCCAAGGCATTAGCAGTGATAGAGCAGCTACAGAACCACTACACAGCATCTGCTTTAGAGCAGGCAACCGATAACTATCAACAAGCTGTAGAGCGTTTAGAGTTCGGTCGTCGTAGCCTAAAAATTGCTGAGGAGAAAGTCTCCGAGCAACAACACAATCAAGCTTCAGCCGACATCCACGCAACCCAAGAAGCATTCTCTCAAGCACAAAAATTGCTTGAGTCAGTCATGGCATCGCCCGAACAGTTAAGACAAGCGCAGCGCTCTGTCGAAGACGCACTGCTTCTAGCAGAACGAGATATTGCCGAAGCACAAAGTTTTGCTCAGCACCAAGACCGTGCACACATGGCGAGCGCAGCGGCTGGTCTTCAAAGTGTTGTTCAGCAGATTCGTGCGCATCTTCAGAACCAACAGATTGATCCTTTAGCAATGTTGAGTCGTTTAGAGAATGCACGTACTCATCTTGATGATTCTCTCAAAGAGATTAGAGAATTTCAGGAGCAGACGCAACGTGCCCGTGAGAGTCTCAAACACACTCTCTTCTCTGCCCAGACACAGGTTCATAGTGCTTCTGAATTTGTACGAGCACGTCGCGGTGGTGTCAAAACGCCGGCGCGCACTGCCTTACAAGAGGCACAACGTTATCTTCAACAGGCTCAACAGTTACAGCATCAAGACCCTGTTAGCGCACTAGAACATGCGCAGCAGGCAATTCGTTTAGCAACAGAGGCAAAAGACCGTTCCTCGCAGGATGTTCAACGTTTCGGGCAGCAACAGCATGGGGATTATCCTTCTGCAATGTTGGGCGGAATCCTCTTAGGAACATTGCTCAACGGTGGAGGTTCTTCTTCTGGTAATACGAGTTTTGGTGGAGGTTTTGATAGTGGTTTTGACGGTGGCTTTGGTGGTTTCGATGGACCTGGTACTGGCGGAAATTTCTAAAGTTAATTTTTGATAAACCCTATGATTTTTAGGTGTTTTCTCGGTATCTTATGAAGAAACACTGACACAATATAGTTATTGTCTCCTTGTGGAGGCTCGATAATACTAGGAAACTTTTGAGGAAGTGACCCAATGGTAAAACAATCTATTTTTAGCCGTATCGCACAGTTAGCAAAAGCAAATATTAATGCTTTGCTAGATGCTGCAGAAGATCCCCAGAAGATGCTTGATCAGATGGTGCGTGACTATTCCGCTAATATCACCGAAGCAGAGCAAGCAGTAGCGCAGACCATTGGTAATCTTCGCCTCCTTGAAGAAGACTATGCTTCTGATGAGCGTGAAGCGCAAGAATGGGGAGATAAGGCGCTCTCTGCTTCACGTACAGCAGACCAATTCCGTGCTTCTGGGGATACTGCTAATGCAGATAAGTTCGATAATCTTGCAAAAGTCGCTCTTGGCCGTCAGATGAGCCTTGAGCAAGAGATGGCCGTTGCTAAACCGCAGATTGAGTCTCAGACTCAAGCTGTAGCACAGCTCAAAGACGGTCTAGCAAAGATGCAAGAGAAGCTACGTGAGCTTTCTGCGAAGCGTGATGAGCTTGTTGCTCGTCAAAAGAATGCGGCAGCTCAAGCTCAGGTTCATGATTCGTTGAAGTCCTTTGACATTATGAATCCTCAGTCAGAGCTTTCACGTTTTGAAGAGAAAGTTCGTCGTGAAGAAGCGCGTGTTCGTGGTGCGCAAGAACTAGCAGCTTCTTCTGTTGATGCCCAGTTTAATGAGTTAGAAGAACTCGGCAAACAAAGTGAGTTAGAGGCACGTCTAGCAGCTCTTAAGAACAAGAATTCTTAAATTATCGTATCTCTCAGATAATGCTGGGGTGCGGAGAAAACTCTTCGGGTTTCTCCGCACCCCAGCATTTTTCTGTGGAGAACGTTTTATGGTTGGGAAATAGCTAGTTGGTTCTGCACCCGATGAATGAGCATTTCTAAAGCGACGAGGTTGCTGCCCCCTTCTGGGACGATAATGTCAGCTTGCCGTTTTGAAGGCTCCACATAGAGCTCGTGCATAGGCTTTACTGTGGTGAGATATTGTTGTTCTACCGATTCGATAGTTCTTTGACGTTCAAGAACATCTCGACGCATACGACGAAGAATACGAACATCTGCATCAGTATCAACAAAAATCTTAATATCGCAACGTGAGCAAATCCGTTCTTCAGCGAAAATCAGAATACCTTCAATGATGATAATAGGTCGGGTATTGACAGACATCGTCTGATCTGAACGATTATGTACCGTGTAATCGTATACTGGAGTTTCGATGTCTTGCCCGTTGAGTAGTTCATCAAGGTGCTCAATGAGCAGATCGTTATCGAAAGCTTCAGGGGCATCATAGTTGAGTTGGCAACGTTCTTCGTAGCTGAGCTCGTCGTGACGTTTGTAGTAGTTATCGTGGTATATCACGGCAACTTGACCTTCGAAGGATTCTACGAGAGCGTTCGTCAACGTAGTCTTTCCTGAGCCGGTTCCTCCGGCAATTCCTATTACAAGCGGTTTCATGAACGTCCCTAGGGTTTCCTCGTCTGTGTATTCCTCGTATATTGTTTCATGTTTTTTATGTACTCGTGCAAGTTCTTGAACAATATCCGAAGGTCTTAGACAAACGAACGTACAAGGTGCAACTCCTCATCCAGCAAGAGCAGACCATAATCGTCAGAAATTCCCAGGGCTTGAGCAGGTATGGTGGTTGCTGAAGAGAGTACTTGTTCTAAAGGAATACCAAAGGAGTACGCGGTGCGAGTTGCTCGTCCAAGAGTGAGAGTACTTCCCGCAATAGCACCATTAGAATCTAGCCGTGCTACAGAGTCTTTAACGGTCACGTCGAGGCTTCCTAGTTTATAGTTTCCATCGCAACAACCAGCAGCTGCCATAGCGTCGGTAATCAGTGCGACACGTTCAGAGGCTTGAGAAAAAAGCATTCTGACCATCGGTGCGTATACGTGGGTGCCGTCAACAATGACTTCACATGTAACATCTGGGGTGTCTAAAGCGGCGGCGATAGGTCCGGGCGCCCGGTGATGCAAAGGGCTCATAGCGTTAAAAGTGTGGGTGAGCAGTGTCGCTCCTGCGTCGAAAGCAGCTTTAGCTTGTTCATAATTAGCGTCAGTGTGGCCAACAGCAACGCGAACACCATGTCGTACAAAAGTTTTTGTGGCAGCTAAATCTCGGTCAGTTTCAGGAGCTAAAGTGACTTGTTTAATATAGCCTTGACCAGCTTCAATCAGCTGTTCTGCAAGTTCTGGTGTTGGTGCAGTGAGATAGTCTTCACGGTGTGCGCCTTTATGTAGGGGTGAGAGGAAGGGGCCTTCAAGGTGAATTCCGACAAGTGCTGCATGCTCTTGTGTTGGTTGAGCATATTCTTGGCAGCGTTGGGCTAGTGCGGCAACGGTATCGCACATGTCAGGAACTTGGTTCGTTACCAACGATGCAATAACACGTAGTGTGCCTTGTTCTCGATGCGTTTTTAATGCAGTATGGCATTCTTCGGGATCTTCGAAGGCTACTCCCCCGCCACCATGGCAATGAATATCGGTGTATCCGCGAGTTAGGATGTTTCCGGTACCATCGAGTATTTCGTGTTCTTCTTTTAGCTGAGGATGTTCTCCTACACCTTGGGAGGTGATTTTTCCGTTTTCAATAATGGCCCATCCTGTGGAGAGTTTTTGGTCTTGTGGGGAGAAAATTTGGGTTGAATGAATCAGTGTTTTCATGGTGTGTGTCCTTAAACGTTGTCTCGGTTAATTCGCATTTCGTAATCATATCGGTCGGCACGGTAGAGAGTCTGTGTGGATTCTACTGCGATGCCTCGTTCGGTGTATCCGATACGTTCTACTTTGAGCGTAGCAATGCCAAAGGGCTGTTCTAGAGCAAGTGCTTCTTCTGCGTTAAGGTTGGTTGCGCTGATTCTTTGGTGAGCGCTCACAATACGATAGCCCGTGCGTTGTAATTGTTCATCGAGGGAGGCATGAACTTGGGGTTGTTGTCCGGCGAAGGCTTCAACCAGGAAGTAGGCTCTCTCATAGGCCATAGGCACTCCATCAGCAGTCCGAAGACGAATGATTTCGTAGACCTCTTCTCCTACTGAAATGTTCAAGTTGCGAGCGGTTGTTGCCGATGCTGGCACAATGCTACAGCTTTCGGTGGTTGAGGCTGGTACATGTCCTCGAGCTGTCATATCTTCGGTGAAAGAGGTGAGATGTGGTTTTTTAGTAATTCTTTGGCATTCTGCGATATATGTTCCGGAGCCTTGGACATTATAAATGAGCCCACGAACGGATAGCGAGTAGAGCGCTCTTCGGATGGTATCGCGCGAGACGCTAAAAATAGTTTGTAGCTCTCGTTCTGTAGGTAGCGTGTCATGTGGTTTGCCCTCGAGAACGTAACGCTGTTCAATAATTCGAGCTAACGAACGATATTTAGGTTCAGCGGGTAAGCTATTAGCGCCCTGCCGACGCGAATTGGTCTGCTTATTAGTCGTTTTGGTTCGCACATTTTCTAGTTTATATGAAAAAAAGACTTTATTGGTTCATACAAATAATCATTTGTGGTTTATGCTGTACTTATGGAAATCATCATTCTCTCTACAGCACAAGAAGTTGGTACGTACAGCGCAGAAATCATGGCAGATGCTGTACGCCATAATCCACAAGCTGTATGGGGGGTCGCCACAGGTTCTTCCCCCATTAAAACCTATGAGCATCTAGCAGAATTGGTGCGCGACGGACTTGATGTAAGCGCAGTTAATGCTTTCGCCTTGGACGAATATGTCGAGATTCCAGAAGGACACCCAGAGTCATACCGAGCTGTTATCACCCGCGAAATCGTTGAAAGAATTGGTCTTAAAGCTCAGAACGTGCACGTTCTCAACGGACAAGCACAAGATGTCCAAGCAGAATGCCTCGAATACGAACAACGCATTAAAGATGCTGGTGGAGTTGATGTTCAGCTTCTAGGTATTGGCGCTAACGGTCATATCGGATTCAATGAGCCAGGTTCTTCGCTTGTCTCACGCACTCGCATTAAGACGCTGGCTCCTCGCACGCGAGAAGATAATGCACGTTTCTTCGACAACGATATCAATCAGGTTCCTATACATTGCCTCACACAAGGCATCGGAACGATTATGGAATCTCAAAAAATTGTTCTCGTAGCTCAAGGGCAAAGTAAGGCACACGCCATCGCTCAGATGGTGGAAGGACCTATTGGAACGTACTGTCCTGCTTCGATTCTTCAAATGCACCCTGACGTCACCATCGTTATTGATGAAGATGCAGCTAGCGAACTAACGTACACCGAGTATTACCGTTACGCTCAGCAAGAGAAACCTGAGTGGCAAAAACCTCGATACGATTAATAATTTCATCACCGCATCTATAGTTGAGGGGTGCTACCTATTGGCAGGTAGCACCCCTCAACTATTATTTACTATCAGTTATGAAATCTCATAAGAAGAGATAAAAAAATCGTCTCAACTTGAGATTTATCAAGTTGAGACGATTTTTCACTTGGTTGCGGGGACAGGATTTGAACCTGCGACCTCCGGGTTATGAGCCCGGCGAGCTACCGAACTGCTCCACCCCGCGGCGACTCATATAACTATACACACCTTGTCGATTGAACGCAAACCTAAAATGCTTTTTGTGAGAGAGGATACACTCAGGGGCTGGTTGTTAACTCTCGTTCAAAGAACAACAACCAACCCCTGAGCAAAACAATGTCACAACCTTATAGAATGATTCAACGCTGTTTCAAAACGCCTGTTAGCTATCAGTGGGTTTATCAGCAGATTGCTCCACTTCTACCCCATCAGCTTTCAACGCGTCTTTAATTGCTTGGTCAAGCTTCTTCTGAGCTTCACCATATGCAGACCAATCACCTTTTTGTCGTGCAGCATCAGAATCTTTAAGTGCCTGATTTGCACGTTGAAGAGCATCCGCTAAAGTTTTTGACTCGCCGGATGAGCTTCCCTCTGCTGTGTCGGAATCAACTTTCGAAGGATCCACCCCAGCGTCCGCAGCAGTCTGGGCGCCAGAAGATCCATCAAAGAGTTCATTCAACGCTTCATCGAGAGTAGGAGCGAATCCTACCTTCTCGCCGAAACCTACCAACACACGACGCAAGGTCGGATACGCCGCATCCCCAGAAGACTCCACATAAACTGGCTGAACATATAAGATACCGTCACCCACAGGTAGAGTCAGCAAGTTGCCGTTGATAACGGATGAAGCACCCTGCCGTAGCAGATTCAGCTCAGTTGATACTTCAGTATCAGAGTTAAACACGTTCTGCGCCTGACCAGGACCAGGAACAACAGAAGAACGAGGTAACTCCAGAAGAGTGAGCTTACCGTATTCTTCACTCTTCACACCATCTTTTCCAGTTCCGGCATCACCGTTGGCAGCAAGGAACCCATACATCACGTTACGGGTATTAGAGTCCGACTGCTGAGGGATGAAGCTACTGGTAAGAGAGAAAGAAGCATCCTTTTCACCAGGCATCTGCAAAGACAGATAGTACGGAGGCAATGGACGAGCAGCTTTAACTGTTGGGTCGTTAGGAATAGACCATACGTCGTCTTCGGCGTAGAAGCTACCAGCATTCGTCACGTGATATTTATTGAGAATTTCACGCTGAACTTTAAACAGATCCTGGGGATAACGCATATGAGACATCAAATCTGCACTCATCTCGCGATAAGGCTTGACTGTCTGAGGGAACACTCCCTGCCATGCTTTAAGTACTGGGTCTTGGTCATCCCACGCATATAAGGTAACAGAACCATCGTAGGCGTTGACTGTAGCTTTTACGGAGTTACGGATGTAATTCACTTTCTTCTGAGGTAAAGCTGCAGTAGCACCAGATTCTGTCTCAGAGTCAGTGGTGGCTCGTTGCAGCTCTTCTGCCTGAGAATACGGGTACTGGTCGCTTGTCGTATACGCATCAATGACCCATAGCACCTGATTGTTAACAATCACAGGATAAGGGTTTCCATCCACCGTCAAATACGGTGCAACCTTTTTAACACGTTCAGTCGGTTTACGGTCATAGAGAATCTGAGATTCGGGGCGAATAGCATCCGACAGCAAAATATCAGAGGACTGATATTTAATTGCATAGGATAAACGGTTAAAGAAGTTACCGATATTAGGTCCGCCATGACCACTAAAAGTGTATTTAGCGTCTGCGTTTCCAGAATCATCTGAACTTTGTGGGCGGTCTAGTTCCAAAGGCTCATCATTTTGAGAACCGCCAACGATGGAATATTCAGGAGAGCTCATACCAAAGTAGATACGTGGCTCATAAGTATCGCTAATTTCACCTTGCGCTTGGATACCGCCCTGCATAAATTTGGGCTTTCCATCAGCTTCTACTTGGTTACCGTATGCAGCGATTACCCCATACCCGTGGGTATACACCACATGACGGTTAATCCACGAAGAACCTTCAGTTTGACGAGGGTTCAGCTCACGTGCAGCAAGTACAGTGTCTTGCACTTTTCCATCAATCGTATATCGGTCTACAGAAAGCGTTGGCTCAAAACGGTAGTACGGGCGGAACTGCTGCAACTGAGCAAAAGCACTAGAAACAACGTTAGGATCCAGAAGACGGATATTAGAAACTGTTGCAGATTCCCCTGTAAGTGCACCAGCATTTGTTGCAGTGGTTGCGTCATAGCTTTCAACTTTGATGTTGTCTAAACCGTATGCAGCCCGTGTTGCATCAATATTGCGCTGGATATAAGGAGTTTCAGATGCTTGTTCGTTAGGGCGTACCTGAAAACGCTGAATAATGGTGGGATATAAGTTGCCTGCAAGTAACGAAGCAATCACCAAAACGGCGGTTCCTACAAGAGGAATACGCCAACGTTGAGTAACAACAGTAATGGCAAAAAGTACCGCAACAAGCAATGTTGCAATCGCGAGGATACCTTTCACAGGGATGATGGCATTGACGTCAGTGAACATCGCACCCACCCATTTTCCGCTAGTGGTTTGGGTCGAGATATAACGTTCTAACCAGATTTTTGCCCCGCGTAACAGAAGGTACAAGCAGGCAATAACGGCAGCGTGAATGCGGAAAGCTTTGGTTGTTTCGATGCCTTTATCGAGAACTTTAATACCACCGTAGAAGTAGTGTACGGCTCCTCCAGCAATGGCAGAGAAAATCACGATAGTGCTCAAGAAGTCGATGAGTAATTTCCAAAAAGGAAGAGAAAAGACAAAGAAACCGAGGTCTTTACCAAATTCTGGGTCTTTTTGAGAGAATCCGACCCCGTTAAAGAACAGTGCGATGGTGTCCCATTGTGCACTCATTCCGCTACCAACGAGGATAGCTCCAACGAGGGGAACAACAATGAGAATCAGTTTTCGTAGACGCTCAACGGAGTCACGATAACGCCCCATGCTTTGTTCCCATAAATCTTGGATCTCAGCGAAGGGGTCTGGGCTGTTTCCAGAGTTTTCTGCTGTGGGGCGTGGTCTTTGAGGACGTGGCATTTTAGGTGGTTCACCGTGCGAGAAAGCATAGAACATGCTTGCCCACAAGCAAACTCCTGCGATGAGGGCAGCTACACCGAAAACAGCTATCTTATAAACGTTTTCGGTGATGAACACCCCAAGATAACCAAGCTGGTTATACCACAGTACGTCCGTATAGATTTGGGTTCCTGCAACGAATAGGGCAATGAGAACAGCAATAATGGTTGCTGTTATAACAAATGTGCTATTGCTACGTTGTGCAGGACGGGATTTTTGAGAGGTAGGTCCGGTACTCACATCTTCCTCGATGATGGTTGCGTCGCGAATTCAGTTCGCCGGTCGTAAGAGCTGTCCCTGTTATGAGCAGAAGACAAGCCCAAAGGTATGTATCTATTGTGCCAAATAACAAGGGCCTTTGGTACGAGAACATCCCGTGATGACAGGTTTTACATCCAACCTGAAAATACTCTGAGTAGATTATGTTACAGCTGAATAGATGTGTTATATATGGCGGTTAATCCCGTTATACTAAAGCCATGTCTAATGATGCACAACAACTTGAAGCAATTAAAAATGGGTATTCCTTTGACGGGAAAACTATCCCCTTAGGCGTAGCAACCTGTGACGGCGTGGCCGATCCAGAAGCAAAAGTCTCACTCCCCCTATCTATGATGAACCGCCACGGTCTTGTTGCCGGCGCCACAGGTACCGGAAAAACTAAGACTTTGCAGGTTCTTGCAGAGCAACTCAGCGCACAGGGTGTGCCAGTATTCCTTGCTGACATGAAAGGTGACCTCTCTGGTCTAGCGGCGCCGGGAGAAAATAGTGAAAAGTTAGCTGCCCGTTCTGCATCCCTGGGCCAACAATGGGAAGCAAAATCATTCCCTACAGAATTCTTCACACTCGGTGGCGAAGGTGTTGGTGTCCCTATCCGAGCCACGGTTGAGTCTTTTGGCCCAATTCTGCTTTCACGTGTGATGGATCTTAACTCCACGCAAGAATCTGCTCTGCAACTAATCTTCCATTACGCAGACCAAAAAAATCTAGAATTATATAACCTTGCTGACCTTCGTGCAGTGATTCAGTTCCTTTCCTCCCCCGAAGGTAAAGCAGAGCTATCTGGTATCGGTGGTATTTCCAGTGCAACAGCTGGCGTCATTCTTCGTGAATTAGTCACACTAGAAGCTGAAGGAATGGAAAAATTCTTTGGTGAACCAGAATTCGAGCCCCAAGAGTTCCTACGCACGGCACCAGACGGACGAGGCGTCATTAGTATCTTAGAATTAGCAAATGTACAGGCTAATCCTAAACTATTCTCGACCTTCTTAATGTGGCTTCTTGCAGACCTCTTCTCAGAGTTGCCTGAAGTTGGCGATGTAGAGAAACCCAAACTTGTTTTCTTCCTTGATGAAGCACATCTGCTGTTCAACGGTGCCTCTAAAGCGTTCAAAGAAGCTATTACGCAAACGGTTCGACTCATTCGTTCTAAAGGTGTAGGTCTCTTCTTCATTACTCAAACACCTAAAGATATCCCCGCAGAAGTACTAGGTCAGTTAGCCAACCGTGTTCAACATGCTCTACGTGCGTTCACTCCAGATGATCAAAAAGCGTTGACTGCTACCGCACGAACCTTCCCAAAGTCTGCCTACGATATGGAAGAAGCATTAACCAGCGCAGGTATTGGCGAAGCCTTGGTCACGGTCATGAGCGAAAAAGGCGCGCCCTCACCGGTTGCAAAGACTAAGATTTTTGCACCAGAATCGCTCATGGCTCCTGCCCCCGAAGCTATCAGTTCAGTAGTTGCGGCAAGCTCATTGAACGACCGTTATGCGACAGTCGTGGATTCTTATTCTGCATACGAAAAACTTACAGAGACTCAGCAGAAGCAGGAAGAGCAAACGCTCAATACAGAACAGCAAAAAGAAGCTGAACGTTTAGCCAAAGAACAAGAAAAACTCGAAAAAGAACGAGCTAAAGAAGCTGAACGTATTGCGAGAGAAGAAGAACGTGAACGTCAAAAACGTAACGATGCAGCAATGCGTATCGGCACTAATATCGTCTCTACTCTAGGCCGTGAGCTGGTACGTTCTATCTTTGGAACCAAACGTTCTTCACGCCGTCGCGGTGGAGGATTCTTCTAAACCGCTAGATGCTTCTGAGAAGAGTTCTACATAAATAATAGGTGGTGTGCTCCAACATTATTGTTAGAGCACACCACCTATTATTTAACGACAATGGCTAAAATCTTATGAATCGGTACATTGTCTAAAACTATCTGCAGGTTTTCCCGCCGCGATGCCTTCTACTGCATGTACTGCTTCATCTAGAGTTGATACAGCAACAACAGATAGACCGTCAGGGATATGACCAATTACTTCACCACAATTTTTTTCGGGTGCGATAAACGTTGTTGCTCCACTCTGACGAGCACCTACCATCTTTTGTGCGATACCGCCAATTTCTCCAACATGACCTTGAGCGTCGATTGTTCCGGTACCAGCAAAATGTTTTCCACCGGTCAGATTCTTTTCGGTTAGTTCGTCAATAATTCCTAAAGCAAACATCATACCGGCGCTAGGCCCGCCAACTTCTTCTAACCCATAATTCACTTTAAAAGGGAATTCATAAGTTGCACCAAGAAATAACCCCAGAATATATTTTTGATTTTTTTCGTCATAGCTAGGTTTAAGAGAAAGGTGTTCTTCTTTCCCTTCTCTTTCGATAACAGCATCAAGAGTCTTATCACCTGTTCTCGACAAAATCTCAGCAATCTGCTCATAATGCTCAATCTTCTGACCATTTAAAGAGATGAGAACATCACCAGGTTTGATAAGGTCGCTATTGGGATTATCTTTAGTCAGTCGAGCTACCGTCATCTTTTCTTTAAACGGCTTCCCTAAATATTTGAGTGCTGCAGCCTGCGCAACCTCTTGAGAATTTGCCATATCAACAGTATTTTGTTCAGTCACTTCTTCACGAGTGAGCGTATGAGGATAGACCAAGTCACTAGGGAGAACTAAAGTATCTGGCATCAGCCACGTCGATAATACATGTACTGCAGAAATATCAGTGTTAGGTCCACCAGCAACAGACACAGTTGTCATATCTAGAGCACCCGTTACAGGGTATGTTTTTTCGCCCTCGATACTGATAAGTTGTTGATCTTTATATGAACCAATAGTGTTAAACGTGGGTCCAGGCTCTTCCGTCACAAAATTGACAGGAACCCATAGACCCAAGAAAGCAAGTCCAATCGTGGAGAACGCACATAGATTCTGAACAGAATCACGGCGTGACCTCTTATGAGAAGAAAAAGAAGCGAAGGAAAACATTTTTTCTCGGAACTGCATTGTTCTAGAGTACCTGTATTCTTCCTACCAACAGTGATATGACGCAAAGATTCGCTGATTCTCAGCAGAGAGTCAGTTGTCTTTGAGTTAGCATAGAATTATGTCTCGCTTTGATATCTAACCCCCTAAAACATCGCACCACCGACATTCCTTAGGTAACGTAGTATGCAATAGAGATTGAACCCGTACTAACTCATTTTTGGGAGATGATGATGACTTCAAACAATAACCCGTGGGGAATGCCATCTGACGACGGCTCTAACCCTTTTGAAGAGTTCTTCAAAAAACTCTCAGAAAATGGTTTTCCAGGAGCACAAGGCAACCCAGCAGAATGGCCCCTTGACCCTGAACAGATGAAAAATATGGGGATTCCCATCGACCCCGCACAAATTGCGGCAGTCTTCTCAGGACTCACATCAATGTCTGCTAATACCTCAGCAGATGAACCCGTCAACTGGGAACTTGCAAGAAGCCATGCTCATCAAACACTCGCTCAAGGTGAAGACCCACAAATCACCTCGGCTCAAAAATCTGCGGTCGCAGACGCTATTCAGCTCGCTCAACTATGGGTCAACCCCGCAACCGCTTTTAGCCCTACAGGGTACCCCACAGAATCATGGTCTAAAGCTGACTACGTCAATAACACTTTTGACATTTTTCAAGAAATTGCTGGCCCTATCGCCACCAGCCTTTCTGAAGCAATGAACCAATCGATGTCGGAGCAACTTCCTGAAGAAATCAAACATCTTCTCGGCGGACAAACGAACATTCTCTCTGGTGTTGGTGGCATGATGTTCGGCATCCAAGCTGGACAAGCCATCGGCAGACTTGCTCAAGAAGTCGTATCCTCAACAGATGTTGGTCTGCCCATGGCAGAAGGACGTTCAGCATTACTTCCTTCTGCTATTAAAGACTTTGGCGATGGGTTAGAAATTCCACCGCAAGAAGTCATGATTTATCTTGCTGTGCGCGAGGTTGCACTCACCAGATTGTATAAAGCAGCCACGTGGCTTCGCGAAGATATCGTCGCTTTGATTAAACGCTATGCTCGCGGTATCCATGTTGATATTGAACGCATGCAACAAGAAGCAGAGCAGATTGACATCATGGATCAAGAAGCCTTACAAATTGCGTTCTCAAGCAATATCTTCACCCCTCAAAATACGGAAGACCAAAAACTTGCTCTAGAACGTTTAGAAATACTCTTAGCGCTGGTCGAGGGTTGGGTTACCATCGTCGCAGAAGATGCCACGAAGAACCTTCCGATGTCTTCTCAGCTAGCTGAGGTCATGAACCGTCGCCATGCAGTAGGTGGGCCAACAGAACACATTTTTGCTGCCCTCCTTGGATTAGAGTTACATCCACGTAAAAATAGAGAAGCCGCACAATTTTGGCGTCACTATACCCAAGAACACGGGATGGAAGCACGCGACCAACTATGGGAAGCACCCGAGATGCTCCCCACCTTAGAAGAGCTAGATAACCCAGAAGCATACGCATCTCGTACGGCATTAGTTACCGCCAGCGAAGATGAGTTTGATGCTGCTTTAGAGAAGCTACTTTCTGGAGGGTACGACCAGCCAGAAGATACCTCTGAAGATGACGATAAGCCACAAGCCTAGCCGGTTCGTCAGGTGAGTGGTGTCCGCTCACTTCTACTAGCAAACACCATTCCTGATAAGAACGCCGTTGCCTGCTCATAGTGTGGGTAACGGCGTTCTAGCATCCGGAAAGCAACACTATGATTAGGCTCTACAAAATGGCATAGCTCATGGTGAATCACCTGATCTATCACATACTCAGGTACTCCCTGCAGTAAGTGAGAAATAGGAATTATATTTATTACGCACAAAACTCACCAATAATATAGGGGGGCAACATACACGTTGCCCCCCCCTATATTATATTGAGAATTTTTCAATCCGGCGATTATAATATTCTTCCACGAAACTATGATTATGATGGCTTTTTAATTGTTTCTCAAGATTTATTTTATTTTGCCTTATAACATCCTGTGGATAGTTATAGTCATCCCATTTACTAGCGGTTTCTTTCAAAATATCTAAAAGGCGTTCAAACGTGATTACATTGTTATTAGTATTATAGTTTGTTTCTTTTACCGACCTTGTAGTTACAACTTGAATATTAGCCTCATCTAATGTCTCTATTACTTCTTGGCTAATAGATTCGTCCAAAGTAACTAAAAACATTTCTCTAGCACCCGTTCTACCCATTTCTTCAGGCACTTCTTGCCAACGCTCCCTTAACGTTGTTTTAGCACTAATCAAAACAGTATCACGTTTATAAATAGAATATTCGCTAGAACCAGGTGATACAATATCAACCATTTTTCCTAGATCTTTATCCTCGAAGAATTTTTTGCCAATATTTCCTTGACTATCCATTGGAATATCGGCACCAATTAGAATCAATTCTATAATTGCCTCAAATTCTTTCCCTGCCCTACTTCTACGACTTTGCGTATTGGAAAGATTAAGACTATAAATATGCATAGGAAATTTATCTACAAACCAAGAAATTGCTTCACTAGCGTCCATACCTTTAATGTCGTCTCTAGAGTAGAGGGAGGACAGCATTTTTGAAGTAAATTCTTGTTCCTTTTTTTGAAACTCATCCCAAGAGTTACTTCTAAGTTTTTCAATTACAGAACTAGCATTTTTTAAAAAATATTCTACAGGCTGATTGATTAACCCTAATTTTTCAAAATTCCTGTACACCAAGTCATAAGGCATATCTTCTTTAAAATACTTTTTCCTTTGAGTTTTTACAAAAATTTTATAGAGTTCTAATTCCACTTAACTTCTCACTTCACATATCCAGATTTTTTGATAATATTGTGTCAGAAAGAGGACACTTTGCCCTAATATTCACCCAATCATCAGACTGAGCCACTAGAGAACTATCCCATGAAATCTATGCTACTAGAAAAAAACAACTTAGATAACGACCCTTCCGCTCTCATAAAGAGTAAGCGGTCTCGCCTCAACATGACACAAAAAGAACTGGCAGACGCTATAGGTCTGCCTAAATTCGGAGACAGGACAATCAGGCGATGGGAAAACGGTGAGTGCAAACCTTCCAGTATAGAGTTAGACCACATACTCAACTTCCCAGAAGAAATTCCTTTTCAAAACCCTCCTGCCGCTGACTACACCATGATTGACCTTTTTGCGGGGATAGGTGGCACTCGTTTAGGATTCCAACTTACAGGCCGTACCAAATCTATTTTTAGCAGCGAAATAGATAAATTTGCAGCAAAAACCTACAAAGCCAACTATGGCGAAGCACCCTTTGGCGATATCACTAAAATTGCTGGAGACTCTATTCCTTCCCATGACATCTTAGTAGGAGGTTTCCCGTGTCAGGCTTTTAGCCAAGCAGGAAAAAAACTTGGATTTGAAGATACTAGGGGAACATTATTCTTTGAAGTTGCCCGCATTATCAAAGAAAAACGACCCAAAGCTTTCCTTCTCGAGAACGTTAAAAACTTAAAAGGCCATGATAAGGGTCGCACCTTTCAGACTATAGAGAACACTCTATGTAATCTAGGTTATGGAGTTTATAGCACTCTATTTAAAGCTAAAGATTTTGGCCTTCCACAAAATCGTGAACGCATTTATATTGTAGGGTTCGATAAAGAACAAATTGGTAACTTTAATGATTTTAGATTTCCAACTCCTTTATTTATTGAAACACGTCTTGGCAAAATCTTAGAAGATAATGTATCAGATAAATACACCATATCTGACAAGTTATGGCAAGGGCACCAAAGGCGAAAAGCTAAACACAAGGAAAATGGCAATGGGTTCGGCTGCTCGTTATTTGATGAAAATAGCCCTTATACGAATACTATCTCTGCTCGATATTATAAAGACGGTAGTGAAATATTAATCAAACAAGATGGTAAAAATCCTCGTAAATTAACTCCTCGAGAAGCTAGTAGGCTTCAAGGATTCCCAGAAGAATTTATTATTCCTGTCAGTGATACACAAGCTTACAAGCAATTCGGTAATTCTGTAGCAGTTCCAGTTATTAATGCTATTGCTAAACAGATTTTAGAGGTACTAGATAATCAAACAGTATAAAATTTTATGTTTCTTCTAATACTCCCCTATTCAGGGACGGGAGCAATCGGCGCTAAGAATCGTGAACGGCGTCTATTTCCTCGTCCACCCGGTGTTCGTGAACGAGACCAGCTCAACGTCAAATAGCTTTTAGCACGTGTAATACCCACGTATAACAGACGACGTTCTTCATCAATGTCATCTGCGTCTTGAGCATAGCTAATAGGCATAAGCCCCTCATTCATTCCAGCTAAGAATACAGCCTCCCATTCAAGACCCTTTGCAGAATGTAAAGATGCCAGAGTTACACCATTGAGGATAGGGGCATCTTGGTGTTCCATTCGTTGATGTAGGCGCCCAACGAATTCTTGCAAGGTCAAATCAGGTAAGTCAGGGTTATGCTCTTGAGCTTCATGACGTTCACGTTCCATACGTTCAGCCATAGAAACAAGTGCTGCCAACGATTCCCATTTTTGACGTACAGCACCCGAGGAACTGGGTGCTTGAGGTGTATATCCTAATGAATACAAAATATCGGAGACGTTCTGAACAACAGATCCACTTTCGACAGAGCTTGCTGCTGAGCGTAATTGTACGTAAGCATTTTTTACCTCTGGACGAGAGAAAAACTGTTCAGCTCCGCGTAATTGGTAGGGTACCCCCACATCGTTAAAGGCTTGCTCAATGGCTGCAGATTGTGAGTTTGTTCTGAAAAGCACCGCAATCTCAGAGGGGGCAATCCCGTCTTTGGTAATGAGGTCTTGAACATCTTCAGCGATTCCGCGAGCTTCTTCTTCGTCGTCGTTGTATCCAAACCATTGAGGCTCCGGCCCTCGTGGTTTGTGCGAAATCAGTTCTAGAGGTTCTGCCCACCGCCCAGGCGTTGCGTCAGGGAGTGCCCGTCGAGTTTTAAGCAAAGAGTTGGCAAGATGAACTACTTGTGGCGTTGAACGGTAGTCACGTACCAGTTTAACAACATGTGCGTGAGGGTATTTATGACGGAATCCTAGAAGATATCTGCTGGTTGCACCGGTAAAAGTGTAGATGGTCTGTGAAGCATCGCCCACAACGCAGAGGTCGTCTCTATCTCCCAGCCAAGCATCTAGTAGGCGCTGTTGTAAAGGTGAAACGTCCTGATATTCATCGACGATAAAGTGCCGGTATTGTTTATGTACTTCTGCAGCAATGGATGGGTCATCTTCGAGGATTCCAATGGTGAGGAGAAGAACATCTTCAAAGTCGATCATGTTGCGTTCGTCTTTGAGTTCTTCATAGGCACGGAAGAGACGCACCATTGTTTGTTCGTCTAATCCGGAGGGTAGGGAACGCCCTTTAATCGCGCTGTTGAGAGTATCAGGGGTGTGTAGGTTGACTTTAGCCCATTCAATCTCTGAAGCAAAGTCCCTTAACGTTGCTTTATCGGTGCTAAGTCGAAGGCGTTGTGCAGCTTCACTGATAAGAGGTGCTTTATGACTGATAAGGGTTGGTTCAGTTCCGCCAACGGCTCTTGGCCAGAAGTAGCGTAGTTGTCGTAATGCGGCAGAGTGAAAGGTTCGTGCTTGAACTCCGTCAGCACCTAATGCACGGAGCCGAAGACGCATTTCGTCAGCAGCTCGTGCGGTAAAGGTCAGCGCAAGAACGCGTTGAGGTACGTACCGTCCAATAGCTATACCATATGCGATACGGTGGGTGATGGCTCGGGTTTTACCTGTTCCTGCACCAGCTAATACGCACATGGGTCCGTCAAGTTCACTACCAACTCGGCGTTGTTCGGGGTCGAGGTTTTCAAGAATTTTTTGGGAATCAGGAGCACCGTATGGTACGTGTTGGGGGGTGTTAGCTGTCGATTCTGCAGAAAAGGGGAGAAAAGACATCGGGCTCCTGTGCGTTTTATCGTTATGGGATGGGGGGGGTGTTCTGTGTTCCAGTGTAGTTCAGTGCTTTTGCAGTAGCTACCGTTGAAGGATGCTATTGCGGTGCTTCGCTGTGGCATAGCTGATAGTTTTATAGAGTTTTCGTATAAAAGATGTCACTATTTTAGACTATCTGGCGATGTTCGTTCGAGGTGTTGGCATTTCTCTTGTACTCTTGTGATGTGACTGTTACTCCCCTTCAACTTGCTGCTATTGTTTCTGCTGGCGTACCAGGTTTATATCCTGTTGCGGCGTTGCCTTCTGCCGACGATACGACAGACTTTGATTCGGCTATTATCATTGATTCTGCTGGTAAACGCTGGCGTGTGCGTTCGCCGAAGAATCCCGAGGCAAGCGTTCGTCTTGAAGCTGAGCACGTCATCCTACAATCTTTTTCAGCAGGGCTCAGGGCACGTTTACCGTTTCTTGTACCGACTATTGTTGGGTCGGTTCTTGTTAACGGTATGCAAACATTTATTTATACTCATATTCCGGGTTCTCACTATGAGATTGATGAGTTGGCAGAGATTTCTTCTTATGCAAAAGAAGATACCGAAAACTTAGCGACCGCTTTAGGTCGTCTCATTGCAACCATTCATGTGATGCCTGAGACGATTATTGAGGATGCGAATCTTCCGGTGTATTCGGCGGAGCAGATACGAGAACGGCGTCGTGCAGAGTTGGATAGAGTTGAGGCTCTCAATAAGATTTCGCCTTTGCTCATTCAGCGGTGGCGTGAACAAATTGATGATGATGCGATGTGGTCATTTAGGCCTCGTGTGATTCACGGCGATTTGAACGAAGATAATCTTGTTTTAGACCAGAAAAAAGTCACTGCAGTAACCGGCTGGTCTGAAGTGTGTGTTGGCGATCCGGCTCTTGATTTTTCATGGCTTTTAGGGTGTGAAGACCAACGGTTCTCTGAAGAAGTTCTCAATGTATATATTGAGCAGATGCCGCAGCTTCCAGATTCTGCGTTGTCGTTGCGTGCTCATCTTTATGCAGAATTTGCCTTGGCGCAGTGGCTTCTACGTGCTGTAGAGCGTGAAGATGAGGAGATGTTCCAGCAGGCGTTAGAGCTTCTTCGTGATCTTGAAGATTCGCTTCTTGCCTCTGGTGAGTTGCGTCTTCTTAAGATTGCGCCACCGCAATAAAAGTTCTGATACAAGCTGTGGGGTGTATACCGTTGTGGGTATGCACCCCACAGTTTCTTATGAGAGATAGAACATTAGTTGATGGTTCTGTTCCATTTCTCACGGATAATTTTTTCTAGCTCATCTTCAGCCGCTAAATGTTCGGGGCGGATGATGTCTCCTGTAGATACGTAGCAGAATGCTGTATCGATATCCGTAAGGTTAACGTTGTGAAGGCGTGAGAAAGCAATACGGTATACGGCAAGTTGATAGCTAAGGTATGCGAGTTGTTTGGTGTTCGGAACTCGCCCTGTCTTCCAGTCTACTAGCTCCCAGCGTATGCTTCCGTCAGGTTGTTCGTGCCTAAAAATTGCGTCGATTCTACCTCTGATCGAGGTGCCTGCTAAAGGAGTTTCAAAAGGGTACTCTACAGCCCACGGTTTGATATCGGCCCAGGGACTTGCGAGGAAGTTTTGTGTGAACTTCTCAAAATGGATAATTTCGTCGTTCTCTTCTTCTGCGTATTCCTCGTCGAATTCTAAGGTTGCCGGTTTCTCATAATAATTTTCAATCCATGAGTGGAAAAGATTTCCTTGACGTGCTGAAATAGTCGGCCGCTGCGGTATTGGACGCAAAGTATTGTCAAGAACCCTCTGCGGATCGTCAATGAGAGACACAACCGTTGACGTGTTCAGGTGTTGAGGGATGCCAAGAGGGTCTTCTTCCTCTTGACGTTGCAAAAGCGATAAAAGTAGCTTACTTTCTTCGCCCCATTGGCGGATGAGCGGGTTTTCACTATCAGATGCTTCAAACGACGAGTGTTCTTCTATAGAGGTCGTTATTTCTTGGGCAGCATGCTCTACCCGTTGACGGCGTGATGGTTTTGCATGTTGGTGTAGTTCTCGTATTTTTGGTTCGGGAGTTTCTTCGAGCTCTTCTAAAGAATCCCAGCTACATGTCACAGGTCCGTCGATGGGGTCAAACGGCCATAATGCGCTTAAAATTTTCTCTGATTGTGGGTTTGTTTTTTGTTCTTCAGGAACACTACTTGTGGAAAGAACCTCAAAAGCAGGATGTTCTACTCCATCGGAGTGCTCTTCGGTCAATCTGTACAACTCTTCCCAGAAGGTAGATACCTTATTTTTAGTTTTGTTGCTGCCTTTCCATACCGCATGAGTCAGCATGAGTAGTGAGCGAGCGCGTGTTACCCCCACATAGGCGAGGCGACGTTCTTCAGTCGTGGTGTGTTCGAGAGTTTGCTCTTTATAAATCTCTAGTGATTCTTTGAGCTCTTTAGTATCTTCACATGCGCTAATCCACGGTGGCATAAAGTCTTTGTCTCCACGTAGCGGAGTAGGGAGTGAGTCAGAGCATTGTGTCCAGCGCTGGTCTTTTGTGATAGGGAAGTCCCCTTCACATAGTCCTGGAATATATACGTGGTCCCATTCGAGTCCTTTAGAGGCATGGACTGTCAAGAGTTGTACGGCTTCTCGGCTAGGAGGATCAACCATCATCTCTAGCCCAGATTCTTCTTGGGCTGCGGCTTCTAACCATGCTAAAAATCCACTCACCATGCTGGTGCCGCTAAGCCCAGCATAGAGTGAAATTTTTTGTGAGGTTGATGGTGATTCTTTCTCGGAGTTGTGAGGTTGTTCTTGTGTTGCTCGAAGACTTGCCCAAAGGCGCGGTGCGGTGAGCATATAGTTTGCCGCCGACTCGTAGAAAGCGTCGAGGTTACGCCGTGCATGGTGAGAGCTGATATCTGGTTTGACAGCTAACTCAATGTCTAACAGTATTTTCTGTTCTATCTCGTATAAAAGTGTGGTGAGGTCTTCGTTCATGTATTGACGGAGCTCTGTTAGTTCTTCGGCGCAGCGTTGTAGGCGGTTAAGTCCTTCTGTACTCAGCTGACGGCCTTGAGCAGATACCCATTCTTCTGGAGGCAACGTTTCGATGGCTTCAATTAGTGAAGCGTCATCGATGTTATCAAGGCATGCTCGAGAAAGTATTGATTCAACAGTGTTGAGGGGGCGTTCGTCTCCTTCACTGCCGGCGGGTGAGGGAGTCTCGTCCGAGGTCAGTTTTTCGCGGATGCCTTCTTTGATGGCATGTTCACGGCGGCGTGCTAGATGCCGTGCCCAGTCCCCTAACGCTAAGAGGTCGTGGGTGCCTAGACGCCAGCGTGCACCGCTGAGGATGCGCATGAGCGCGTCAGAACGCCCGGGGTCAGAGAGTACCCTCAAGTAGCAGACCATTTCGACGACTTCTGGGGTATCTAGCAGACCACCAAGACCCACCACCTGATATGGGATAGACAACGCTTCAAGTTCTTTGCGGAGGGGTTCCATCATTGCCCGTTTTTTGCACAGAATTGCCATCGTTGGCATGCTGCCGTTGAGCACAGAATATTCTGGTTTGTGGCGTTCTTCATAGATTTTTTGGGCGATAGCTTGGGCTTCTTCTTCGGTTGAGTTGTAGCCACCGAGGAGAACTTTTCCCGCTTCTGCGGTTGGACGTGGCTGAAGATGAGGAATAGGTTTGCCCAGAGGTTTTGCTCTCGACCAATCTGCAGGTTTGGATAAAGAGGATGCGAGGGTATTAGCGCTGGTAAGAATTGAAACATCATTACGCCACGCTATTGTTAAGAATTTTGGGTCTTTGTTGGCTGTTGGAAAGTACTGGTAGAAGTTAAAGAGCTGGCCGTCAGAAGCCCCACGGAAACCATAAATGGACTGTTTCGGGTCGCCCACAGCCATCACAGCATGTTCCTGTTGGGGTTCTGCCCTATGCCCAAAAAGATCTGAAAAAAGTTGCATTTGAGCGTGGGAGGTGTCTTGAAACTCGTCTAAGAGAACAACTTTATAACGTTCTTGTTCAGTTTCTGCCACTATTGGAAATTCGTGTGCAATACGCGCAGCTAAAGAGACAAGGTCCCCGTAATCCATCACTTGCATACGTTTTTTAACATTGCGGTATTCTTGGATGATGCCAGCATAAAAACGACGCTGTTGAAGACGTTTTAAAAGATTTCTTTGTTCGCTAGAGATTCTGTTTCCGCTGATATTGCGTACTTTTTGTTCTTCTTCCTCACACCATTGTTGTAATTTTTCAGGTGTGACAAGATGTTCAGAACATTCACTCGCAAGAGTCAGCGCATCTTTAATGATGGTGCTTTTAGACATGAGTTCTTCTAAAGCAATCTCTGGTTGGAGGTGCTCCACAATCTGTGCCATCAGCTGCCAACTTTGAGCCTGGCCTAAAAGCTGTGCATCTTGTTCTATGCCAAGGCGTAGACCATAATCAGAGACAAGACTCTTCGCATATGAATGGTAGGTTGAGACAACAGGGTCGGTGATTTCTTCGTCTTGATCTGTTCTTTTGATGATGCCTTGATGACGTAGCTGATTCAGCGCGATACGGATACGTTCACGAAGCTCTCCAGCAGCTTTTCGGGTGAAGGTCACTCCCAAAATTTCTTCTGGCCTCACTTTTTGGTTCGCAACGAGCCAGATAACTCTATCGACCATGGTCGCGGTCTTCCCAGAGCCTGCACCCGCAATAACGAGGCAAGGACGTAAATCTGAGCAAATAATTTCAGACTGCTCAGGGGTGGGCGCTGGTTTGCCAAGCAGTTTGGCTATTTCTTCTGGGCTGAAGTCTTCTTGAGTTTTTTCCGTCATGTTTATCGTCTCTTTTCGTTATTGCGTCACTTGTCTACCACGAGCACATAACGGGCAGATTTCGGGAAGTTTGCATTGGATACCGTAGCCACTAGCTTGGGCTGAAGTATGGCGTGCCTGAAAATATTCTTGAGCGATAAGCTCTGCTGCTTGTTGAATGAGCTCTACTGCCCATAAATCTTCTTCTGTGAGAGGCTCTTGTTGCTGTTCACGGTAAGTTTTCGTGTCGGTACCTAACTGTATGAGGAAGGCACCGCCAGAGCGTGATGTAAGCCCGCTAAATCTCGCTTCGGGTGAGTCTTCTCCCTGAGCAAGTTTTTCACCGATACCAGCTTCTAAAGCAACTTGGTAAGCTGCAAGTTGTGGGTGACGAGGTATTTTCTCTTTCTGAGAGGGCGCAGTTCTCCCCGTTTTCAAATCGATGATGGCGTAGCGTCCAGTTTCTTGATTTTTCTCTAAACGGTCAATTCTGCCGACCAGTAACGCGTCACGTGTTTTTCCTGGAACAAAAACTTTAAAACTGCCTTCAACATTACTCAATTCCCGCTGATGCTGGGATAACTCAGCCACATAGGAGGCAAATTTTCGTACCATCTTTTGTGCTCGTTCATAGATTTTTTGAGTTTCCCAGGTATCAGGAAGATTCATTTTTTGGAAGGTCTGAGCAAGTTGTTCTTCCAAAACATAACCTGGCCCGTGAGGGTACTGTTCTGCAAGTTCGTGTACAACGTTTCCTAAAGAACGTGAAGCATCGGTAGCAGCTTCCGCACGTGATTCGGACACGAACCATTCCAGCGGAGAACGGTGCACCGTCTCTAGTCGTGAAGGTGACATCGGAATAGGTGCCTCTTCTCCAAAGGCACTGCCTTGAGAGGAGAGCGGACTCAGCCCCCACCAGCTATCAGGTGAGGCACCGGGCACAATATACCCGCGTGTTTGTCCTAGGTCGTTGAACTTGCGAAGAATCTGTATCGCATGGTGAGCGGGTTCGGGGCTTTGCTCATATTGTTCTGCCCACTGACGTAACTCTGCCACCAGCGCACGAAGAGTCATCGGACGTCGAACCTCAGTAGTTGTTCGTCCCTCATGAGAGCCTGGAACAACAAGGTCAAAAAACTCACTAGGAAATTCGTCTTCAGACATCACTGCTGTACACCGAACCTGTTTCTTCGCTCGTGATAGAGCAGTGGCAAACATCCGTAGTTCATCGTGACGGGTTTGTCGCACACGATCAGTGGAGGTTATGTGTCGTGCAGCGTCTAACCCGATATCAAGAATATCGGTGAGTTTATGCGTCTCAAGTAGAGAACCGCGCACAGTAGTGTTCGGCCATATACCTTCTTGTAATCCAGCAATGTAAACGTAGTCCCATTCACGTCCTGCAGCTAAAGCTGGAGTCAATATTTCAACGTGCCCTTGTACGCGTGTTGTTCGGGTCAGTGTATCCATCGGAATGTCTTGAGCCATCATGTAGTTCAAGAATTGGAAAGCACTCGCACCAGGCATCTGCTCGGTATAACGTGAGGCAGCCTCGAAAAGACCAAGCATGGCATCTAAATCTCGGTGAGCACGTTGCGCGTTCAACCCCTCACCGTTTAATGATTCTTGACGCCAAATATGGGCAAGTTCTGAAGACTCCCATAACGCCCACAGAACGCTTTCAGCTGTTGCTCCTTCTTGTGAGAGTGCTTTGACACCAGCAGAGAGCACATGGTGAATACGGCGTACAGCAGAGTCTGCTCCCCTAGCAGCAATACGAGGAGGACGGTAAAGCGCCTCAAGGAGCAGCTCATCGCTGGGGCGTGTTCCACCAGATTTTAGTTCTTCAGCGCGTAACTGTTGTCGTAGGCGACGCACGTCCATTGCAGTAGCGCCACCTAGGCGAGACTGTAATAACGACAAGACGATATCCGTAGATAATCCAGACTCACTAACAGAGTGGGCATCACTGTTGAGGTCCTGCTCTTGTTCGTATAGATGTACCGCTATAGCTAATGCGTCAAGGAAGGGGCGTACTGCAGGTTCTTGACTCAGCACGTTAAGGGTGCGAGCACTCGATACAGGGATGCCGTGGCTCATGAGGGTACGCTCAATACGTGCTATTGCGCCGGTGTTGCGCACAATAATGGCGCATTGGTGATAGGGGACGTTCTCATATAGGTGTTTTTCAAGAATCATCTGCGCTAACAGTCGATTTTCTTGTTGAACGTTCTGAACAAGATACCCATCCAGAGCAGGTTCTTGTTGAGAGGTTTCTTCCGCAGTTGCGGCAGGCTCGGCAGCTGGTGCGTATTGTGGTTGACGGTCGTAGCGCATTTGGGCAACCGGCGGAATGCGTTCTGTGACGGTGGAATAGGCACAAACAATATCTTTGGGCATCCTGTGGGAGAGGTTGAGAGATAGGGTCTCATAGTCTCCAAGGATACGAGGAAGCTCTTTTGCTTTATCGGGGCGAGCACCACGGAAACCTTGGACCACAGTATCGGTGCATAAAGCGATAACTGTTTGGGGTGCTGGAGCTGGTGAGGTTTCAGGTGAACAGAGCGTTTCGAGTAGACGGTAGATGGAGGGTGTTGCCTCTTGGAAATCATCGATGAGTAAGAGTTTGAAACGTTCGCGTTCTTCTGCGAGAAAGGTTGGGTTGTGGGTCAGAATCTGTTGAGCTTCATGGATGAGGGTTGCGGGATCGAAAGCATTGGGCATCCGTAGACGACGAATCTGTTGGTATTCCTTATATAGTTGGGCGATCAGAGCCCATGTATGGATGTTGAGCTGTTGGGCGTAGTTTTCGATGTCTTGTGGGTCGATAGCATATTCTGCGATGCGGTCGAAGAAGTCTCGAATTTCGTGGCGGAATCCTTCAGTGTGTACGGCCTCTTTAAGCTCTTGGGGCCAAATAATTATTTTTCCGTAACCTTGTGTGTGTCCTTGGAGCAGTTCTGAGATGATGACGTCTTGTTCTGGTCCTGAGATAAGTTTGGGTGATAGTTCTACCCCCGGTAGTAGTCCTTGGATTTGGGCGCGTCGTAAGATATCGAAAGCATAAGACTGCCATGCGCGAGTTGGTACGGTTGAGAGGGTTCGTTGAGTGTGGTTGGCGATGAGTTCTCTCATCCTTGTAGCACTGGTACGGGAAGGCGTTAGGAACATCATGCCATCAGCTTCAGCACCAGAGTCAAGGTAGTTTTGGGCGTGTTCAAGGAGTTGGGTGGTTTTGCCCGTTCCTGCTGCACCAAGAATGATCCGTGGTGTGTTGCTCATCGTATGGCTCCCCTCGTACGATCGGTACAGAGGTTTTAGTTTCGACCTCTCACCATAAGTTTAACGATTTTTGTGTTACCGGGGAAACGACGTATCTCATAGATTTAAAAGATGTCGATGCTCTACGACATGTCTTGGGTGGAAGGAGCGTTATCACACTTGATAACGGCAAGTCTCCGATACATGGGGTGGGGTTATTAGGCTTATCAAAAAAGCGATATAGTGTGGAGTATGACTTCTTGGCTAGATAATCCTCGGGCAACTTTTGATTTAGAAACGACGGGGGTTGATCCTCGTACGGCACGTATTGTGACGGCTTCTTTGGTTCTGGTGGGGGCAGATGGACAGACTATTCGCGCTGGAGAGTGGTTAGCAAACCCTGGTATTGATATCCCAGCAGAGGCTTCAGCAGTTCACGGTATTAGCACTGAATATGCGCAAGAACATGGACAGGATGCTTCCACCGTTGTGTTTCAAGTGGCGTCTGCTCTGGGTTCTCTCTTTCATGACGGTATCCCCGTTATTGCTTTCAACGCTGCCTATGATTTTTCGGTGTTGCATTATGAGTTACAACGATACGAGTATCCAGAGCTCAAGTGTGAGCCGGTGCTAGATCCTTATGTTTTGAATAAGCATTTTCATCAGTTTAAACGAGGCAAACGTACTCTAGAGGTGCTCAGCGAAGAATATGGTGTGAGTTTAGAGAATGCGCATACATCTAAGGATGATGCGATAGCAGCAGAACGCCTGCTCACGGCTATGGCAGGTTCTTTCCCTGATCTTGCCCAAGATGCGAGGTTCTTACATCAGCAACAGATTCTGTGGGCGCAAGAGCAGGCTACGGAGTTTCAAGAATATCTCAAGCGTCAAGGTAAGAATCAAATAATTGACGGTTCATGGCCTATACGCCATGGTTAGTGCGTTCTTGTGCGGTGTATTTTCACAAGTATTTTTACTCAATATATTTTTCTAAGGTGTCATGATGTCTGAGAATCTCTCTGCAGAGCCGCCCACTAATAGTATCTATTTAGGTTCTTCACGGCTACAACATCAATATCTTGTATCACAGTCTGCCGTGGTGATGAAGCTTGGACTGCTCATGCTTCAATCAGGTGCTAGCGCTTTTCGTGTGAAAGCCTCAATGGCGCGTCTGGCAAGAGCAGTAGGGTTAGAAGAGCATCATTCGCAGGTGACGTTTACGGAGCTGACCACAACTGCTTATGCTGCTGGTAATTTTCGTACTGAAATTGGTGAACAACGGGCGATGGGTATTAGTGCTTATCGTATTGATTTACTCAGCGATTTTGTGTCGAACCTTCCTGAAAAGATTTCTCCTTTTGAAGCAGGTCAGGAGATTGATCGTATTGCACGGTTACCGCACCTATACCCTCGATGGTTGCTTTCTCTTGCTGCCGCTTTTGCTTGTGCGGGGTTTGCTTTTCTCAACAATGGTGGGGTTGTTGAGTGTAGTATCGTTTTTTTCTGTTCTGGTCTGGGACAATTATTGCGTTCAGTTTTACTGGGTAAAGAAGTTAATCACCTCGCCATATGGTTCTTATGTGGGGTGTTCTCTGCGGGGTCTTATATTTGTGGGGTCAGTACGTTGACTGCTTTAGGGTTAACGTCTTCTGATCATCTTGTAGGTTTCATCTCTGCTATCTTGTTTTTAGTACCAGGTTTTCCGCTGGTGACTGCAATGTTAGATTTAGCTCGCTTCGACTTTTCTGCGGCTATTGGGCGGCTTACCTACGTGGGGTTGTTACTTGCGAGCGCTTCTTTTGCAGTGTGGATTCTTGCCTTTACGTTTGAGCTTCCTCTACAGAAAGCTGTTCCACTGGAGTTTTCGCCTATTACGTTATATTCGTTGCGAGTTGCGGCTTCTTTCATTGCAGCGTATGGGTTTGCGATGCTTTTCTCAGCAATGCCCACGAGCTGTTTATGGGCAGGAATTATTGCTGCTGTGGTAAACCCTCTTCGTATTGTTGCTACTGATGTGGGACTTGCCCCGCAACTAGCGGTATTTGCAGGTGCTCTTTTAGCAGCAACTTTTGCTGAAATTATTGCGCCCTTACATCATCGGAAGTATTCGCGTGTTTCGTTGTCTGTCCCTGCGGTTGTCACGATGGTTCCGGGTGTAACGTTCTATCGTTCCATGGCGTATCTTTCTGATGGTGATATTGCAGAAGCTGCAGTTGGCATGGTGGAGGTATGGTTGTTATTCTTCGCCATTGGTATGGGGCTTGTGTTTGCTCGTTTTCTGATGGATAAGAACTGGTTCTATAACCGAGATTTGCAAAAAGTTCGTCGTTTTAATATTGACTATCATCTACGATAAGACGAATACGCTTTTACCTGTATATCATCAAAAAACCTTTGGGGTTGTATCCTCCACATCAGAGGATACAACCCCAAAGGTTTTTTCATTGAAGAGAACACTAAATAGTATTATTTATGCGGGTTGAGCCTGAGCAGCTTCTTCTAAGGCCTCAGGCAGTGCAGAAAGAATACGGTCCATAGCGGTGTCGTTATGTGAGGCAGATAAGAACCATGCTTCGAAAGCACTTGGTGGGAGGTACACCCCAGAATTCAACATGCTGTGGAAGAACGCCTGATAACGGAATGTTTCGCTTGCTTTGATATCAGAGTAGCTACGCACACCGTGTTCAGCCGTACCAAAGGATAAGGAGAACAGATTTCCGGCGCACTGAATCGAGTAGTTCAAACCAAGTTTTTCGCCATAGGAGTGGATAGCTTGTTGGAGTTCTTCACTGCGCTGATCAATGATTTGATAGATATCTTCCGTTGCAGCCTTGAGTGTTGCAATGCCTGCAGCAAGAGAAATGGGATTACCAGAGAGTGTACCTGCCTGATAGACGGGCCCTAACGGGGCAAGGTACTCCATCACTTCTCGTTTACCCCCCAGTGCGGCAATGGGCATACCGCCACCAATAACTTTTCCGAAGGTAAAGATATCGGGAGCCCATCCTCCCTCATCTTCTGTGGTGTATCCCCAATAGCCGGCAGAAGATACACGGAAACCGGTTAGGACTTCATCAAAAATGAGCAATGCGCCATTCTCATGGGCAGTATCGTGTAAGAACCGGTTGAACCCAGCCTCGGGTGTTACCACGCCCATATTGCACGGTGCTGCTTCAGTGATAATAGCTGCAATCTGTCCATGGTGCTGCTCAAAAGCACGTTGAACTGCTTGGGTATCGTTATAGGGGAGAACAATCGTTTCAGCTGCTGTTGCAGCTGTGACGCCTGCTGAACCGGGCATTGCTAAGGTTGCTACGCCAGAACCAGCTTCAGAGAGTAAAGCATCAACGTGTCCGTGATAGCAACCAGCAAATTTGATGATTTTATCTCGTCCGGTGTAACCGCGAGCTAGACGGATAGCAGTCATGGTTGCTTCGGTACCAGTGGATACCATACGTATCTGGTCGATACTTCCTGGAATCACAGCGTTGATACGCTCGATAACAAGCTCAGCAAGTTCAACTTCAGCTTCGGTAGAGGCACCAAAAGACAGCCCGTGCTCTACAGCTTTGTGAACGGCCTCAACAACAGAGGAATCTCGGTGGCCCAGAAGTGCAGGTCCCCAACTCATCACAAGATCAACATAATTTCTACCATCAGCATCAGTCAGATAAGGGCCCTGTGCCTCAACCATAAAAGGGGGCACACCGCCAACGGAGTTGAAGGCACGAACCGGTGAGTTCACTCCCCCAGGGATGACAGCACGAGAACGGTTAAATAAGTCTTCGGAGATACTACTCATAGGTGAGAACTTTCTTCATATCTGTTAAGCAATGTTTTCTCTAGTTTATAAAACATTATGAAAGCCAAGAGGCTACTTCTGTTGCATAGTACGTCAGAATAATGTCAGCGCCAGCGCGACGAATGCCTGTCAACGACTCAAGAATAATCTTTTCTCGATCGACCCATCCTGCTGCAGCAGCGGCCTCAATCATGGCGTATTCTCCAGAAACTTGATAGGCAGCTACCGGCACCGGAGAGAAATCAGCGACTTCACTCACAATATCAAGATACGCCATCGCCGGTTTCACCATAACGAAATCTGCGCCCTCTTCAATATCTAGCCGTACTTCGTGTAGACCTTCACGACGGTTAGCTGGGTCTTGCTGATAGCTCTTACGGTCGCCTTCTAATGAAGAACCGACAGCATCACGGAAAGGACCAAAGAATGCTGAAGCGTATTTTGCCGAATACGCCATAATAGCGACGTCGTAGAACCCTTCTGCATCAAGCGCCTGACGAATTGCTTGTACTTGTCCGTCCATCATGCCCGATGGGCTCACAATATGTGCACCGGCACGAGCCTGCGCCAACGCCATCTGAGAATAAGCATGTACAGAGGCGTCGTTATCGACAATCGGCTGACCAAACCGGTCTGTCGAAAGTGGCCCACAATGTCCATGGCTGGTGAACTCGTCAAGACAGGTATCCGCCATAATCGTGATGGTATCTCCAAAACGTTGACGAACCTGTGCAATAGCACGGTTTAAAATACCCTCCGGTAGCCATGCGTGAGTTCCATCTGCATCTTTGTCTTCTTCACGAGGAACACCAAAAAGATCAATACATTGAATCCCTGCTGATACGGCTTGTTCTACCTGCTCTAGCAGAGAATCTAACGTGTGCTGATATTGTCCAGGCATAGACGCGATAGGCTGAGGTTCCTCAATTCCATCTCGCACAAAGAGAACCTGAATGAGGTGCTCTGGGCGTAGTTGTGTTTCGGATACCAGTTTACGCAACGCAGGAGTTGCGCGTAGACGCCGTGGACGATACTGAAGGTTGAGTGCCGTCATAGGAGTTCTCCTCTCATAAAACATTTATTTTCTTTGCGTGATAACCAAAAAAATTACAAAAAATAATGATGAACCGCTTCGCATAATCCGTCAGGGGTTGGAGCAGGCGCAATATAAACATCCAAACCTAAACGCTGCGCATGAGATGCGGTTGTTCTTCCCATCGCAATAAGAGGGGGAAAAGATACCGGAAATTCCTCACCGTAAATATGGGTGACGAGTTCTTCTAATAGAGAAGGAGCCGTTGCGATAACACCCGCATATTCTTGCCAACGCTCTCGCACCTGTCCCAGAGCAAAAGATTTTTCGGGTGCTCTCAACGGCGTTAACGGGTTTGTAGCGGGGTAAGGTTCCATATCGTAAAGAATCACCGTTTCTGTAGGTATATTCCGTGATGCTAGAACATGGTTGAGAGTCGGCCGTGAAGTCTTTCCCAAAACACACAGAACAGGTTGATCGTCGTCATACGGAAGTTCTTGCCCCAAATGTTGAGCGTCCATCACCGAAGGAATGTAGTCCACCACAACACCGTTATCAGCCAAAACTTGTGCCGTGGAGGCACCAACAGCAGCAACTTTTGTTGTTGCTAGTAATTGAGGCAACGTACGCTGAGATTCAACAGCATATTTTTTCAAAGAAAGCACAGCATTCGCGCTACTGATAAGAGCCCAAGAAAATCCGCCATGAGGCAGACGACTCATGAGCTCACTATCTGGTGTATGAGCGACGGCTTGGCGGATAGGGGCACAATCGACCTCTACCGGCGCTAAAGACGTATGAGACAAAAGCTCAACAAACGGTTGTGCTTGTTCAAACGAACGAGTGATGAGCAGCCGAGTAGAGGTCATTGCGTTGGCCATGGACACTAACTATTCAATCCGTTTAAACGGTCAGCGCCCATTTGCAGGAGGTCTTCTGCTACTTGAATACCAAGCTGTTCAGCTGCTTCTTGACTCAAAAGTACTGTTGCTGCATGATGTCTTAGCATCTGAGAACCATCAACAGAAGCCACTACAGCGTCAAGAATCAGCTGGTCTTGTTCATATCTCGCGTATGTTCCAATGGGCGAAGCACAACCTGCTTCTAGACGACGTAGCACAGCACGCTCAGCGATAACCGCGTAGCGTGTTGGTAGGTGGTCTACGGTAGCGACAGCTTGAGCTAGCTCAGTGTTGTTGTGGACGTCTTGTTCACGTATTTCTACAGCCAAGGCACCTTGCCCAGGGGCAGGAAGAACACGAGAAACATCAAGATATTCAGAAATAGCAGATTCATAACCTAGCCGGTGCAAACCAGCAGCCGCAAGGATAACTGCATCGCAGTCCCCTACCGCTTCTGCATTGCCATAATGTTCTAGACCGGGGACTCGTGCAAGACGTGTGCCCACGTTACCTCGAATATCAACGATATTGATATCTGGGCGTAACGCCTTAATCTGGGCTGCTCGTCGAGGAGATCCAGTACCAACGTTTGCACCTTCTGGCAGTGTCTCTAAGGTGAGTCCATCGCGAGCACATAGTGCGTCTCGTGGGTCTTCGCGCTCAGGAATTGCCACAATGTTGAGTCCAGGGCAGGGCTGGGTGGGCAAATCTTTGAGGGAATGAACAGCCATGTCGACACTGCCGTCCAGTACTCGTTGTCTTAACGTTGCAGCGAATACACCGGTACCACCCATCTGTGAAAGCGGACCGGTCAGGATATCGCCTTCAGTTTTGACGGTTACTCGTTCGATGTTTTGGTTGCAGATACGTCCGATGGCGTCAGCAACCATACCTGTTTGAGTGAGTGCTAGCGCCGAGCCTCGGGTACCAACGGTGTAGCCCATAGGTTTTAGTCCTCCGTAGTATTCATATGGTAGGTTGCAATCGTTGCTCGATGTTGTTGAGCACGTGCTGGTTTACAGCATTGAGGGTCGCATTCGTCGAACCATCCGCGGTTAGAGCAACCACCGAAAAGTGGTTCTTTGGGGGCGGTAAACGGTGTTGCATTCGTTTCTTGTACACGTTCTTGGATGAGCTGACGCAAAGACTCAACGTATGCCGGATGAGTTCCGGGTGTTGGTGTGCGTACCGCTTCAAAGCCAAGGTTTTTACAAGTGTCTAGGGCTTCAGTGTCTAAGTCCCATTTGACTTCCATATGGTCAGAGACAAAGCCCAGAGGTACGAGGACGATGCCATCAACTTTGCCTTCAAGGGCTTCTAGGGCGTCATTGACGTCTGGTTCTAGCCATGGCATAGATGGGGGGCCTGAACGAGATTGGTAGACCAGTTCCCAATCAACGTTTTCGAGGAGTTTTGAGTCGATGTCGGAGACTTTTTCAAGAACTCGTCGAGCAACTTGAAGATGCTTTTCGACGTAGGCGGAGCCGCCTTCGTAGTCGACATCTCGTGGTCCGGCCTCGTTCGCTGCGCTGGTTGGTACGGAGTGGGTGCAGAACATGATGCGGATAGCGCCGTTTCCAGCAGCGGGGTTGGTGTTCTGCGCAATTTTTTGGTGGACTTCTCGTAGCCCATCTACGAGTCCGTCGACGAAGGCTTGTACGAAGCCTGGTGCGTCATAGAACTGACGGATTTTATCAATTTGAAGTTTGCCTTCTAGTTCAAGTTTTTCTAGTGCCATACCGTAGTCTTCACGGTATTGTCGGCAGGAAGAATAACCGGGGTAGGCGCTTGTAGCAAGTACCAAAATTTTTCGTGCGCCGTTGTCGTAGGCTTCTTGTACTACGTCGTTGACGTAGGGTTTCCAGTTGCGGTTCGCCCATGTGATGGGGATGTGTGGGCCTTTTTCTTGGAGAGCCTTTTCGAGGGCGTTGAGGAGTGCACGGTTTTGTTCGTTGATAGGTGAGATACCTCCGTTGGCACGGTAGTGTGTTGCGACTTCTTCGAGTCGTTCGTCGGGGATACCTCGTCCTGCCGTGACGTTTCTAAGAAATGGGATGACATCTTCTTGCCCTTCAGGGCCACCAAACGATGAAAGAATCACCATATCGTAGGGTTGTGGCGCTTTGTTACGAGGGCGTGAGATGTTTTCTTCACCGTGGAATTGTTCGATAGTTGTTGTATCGAGTACGGCGGGGCCATTACTGGCGGTGTTGTTGGGGTCGGTGACGTTGGGGGCTACGTCATGTGGTAGTCGGGTGTTCATGCAAGAACTCCTGCGATGTCGTGGGAGGGAATACGGCGTCCGGTGTAGAAGGGGGTTTCTTCACGGACGTGTAGGCGGGCTTCAGTGTTTCGGAAATGACGCATGAGGTCTACGAGGTCTACAAGTTCTGGCGCTTCCAGGGCAAGGACCCATTCGTAGTCGTTGAGTCCAAACGTTGCGATGGTGTTAGCTAGCACCTGAGGGAAATCGTAGCCTTTCATACCATGGTTTTTGAGCATTTCAGCACGCTTTTCGGGGTTCATGTAGTACCACTCATAGGAGCGAACGAAGGGGTATACACAGACCCAGTCTTGTGCTTCTTTGCCAAGGGCAAAGGCTGGAGCATGACGGCGTGTAAATTCTGCGTCGCGGTGTACGCCCATAGTGGACCATACAATCTTTGTTTCGGAGAAGACGCTGGTACGGCGAAGTTTGCGGATAGCTTCTTGGAGGTCTTCAGGGACTTCGCAGTGAGCCCATACGAGAATATCTGCGTTATCGCGCATGGCTGATACGTCGTAGAATCCGCGAATGGTTACGCCTTGTTCTTCGAGTGCTGAGATTACTTGGTTGAGTTCTTCTTCAGCTTCAGGGGTCTGTGCTTTGGTGTTTGTTACTCCAGTACGTGCAAATACGGTGTATAGCGCGTAGTAGAGTTTGTCGTCGCCGTCAGCTGGAGCACCCGGAACTTGACCTTGAATTTTTGATGAGGTTGCATCCCCACGGTGTGTGTGGGAGTAGTTTCCATGTGAGCCATGTTGGTGTGACATGTTTTCCTTCCTCAGAGGTTTCTCTCTATCGGGTGTGATGGAGAGTCACCTGTTGTTGTGTGTTGTACGGGAACCTCTTGGGTTTACGTAGTTGTAGTGTTGAGGTTCTATCCGATATTGTTTTGTTCAATAAAGTTTTTGAGGGTTTTGCGAGTGTCTGCGGTGACAGCAGCTAGCCCGTTTCCGCTCAGCCACGCGCCAACAGCGGTGACGTTCTCTAATTCGGTGAGTGCGCTGCGGAAGCTTTGCACTGTTTTACGGTGTTCGGGACTTGCTGTAGGTAATGCGCCTTTCCATCGAACAACGTCTGCTGCGAGGAGCTGATTTCGTGAGATGGAAACGTCGAGAAGTTTTTGTGCATCGTGGATGGCTAAGGTAATGAGTTGGTCATCGTAGAGTTTGACTTCTTGTAGGGGGCTAGCGTCTTGTCCTCTCCCGTAGGACAGGCGTAATACGTGTCGATGTTGCCCTAGTTTGTCGCTCATCCACTCCCATTTAGCGCTGGCGTGGGTAAGTGCTTTGGCTCGTACTGAGGTCACTTCTTCGCTGACAAGTACTCCGGTTCCACGTGGTCGGGAGTCGAGCTCTGCTTGTTCGATGATGAGTGTTACGAGGGCGACTTCTGGTCCTGCTGAGATTTGGGGTAGGTCTGCGCTACTCAGGTGTGATCCAAGCATTCGAAGAGTTGAGGGACCGTCTGAGGCCATGACGAGGTATTTTCCGTGGATGGCAGCAGCTTTTTCGCCGATTTCGGGTTGGCGTTGGATGAGTGTCCAGAGGTTATGGCAACGGTCGCGGTCGATGGCGATGGCATCATAGCCGGTAAGGATACGTACTTTGCGGCGAAGAATATCGTCAACGAGTGCTTCAGATAGCTGGTGCATACCGCCGATGAGTCCTGCGACTTGTGCTCCTGCTGGAGAATTTTTACGTAGTGATGCGGCAGCGGTAGCAAGGGAGCCATAGGTATTTAACGCTTTTTTGAGTCCTGGTGCAACAGAATCTACGTCAAGGTAATCGGGGTGCGTGGAATGGACTCCAGATACGATGGGCGAGACGAGTCTATCGAGTACTTGTTGTCCCATACGGACACGTACGAGGTCGCCAAGGGTACGTGCATTTTCTCCTGCGGAGGCGGGTAAGAAACGGTCAAGTTTAGCGCGTCGTAGACCGCTTCTATTCATAATTTTTTTGAAGTCTGGGTCGTTGAGGTCTCCGGGGATGCCGAGGATTCCTGTTCGTGGTGCTTTGTGAACCCCGTTTGGTAGGCAAAGCCAGGATCCATCTTGCCGTGGAGTGACGATTTTTTCGGAGATATTGAGCTCTTCGAGTAGCTCGCTGACGGCGGTGGTTCTTGTTGCATAGGATTCTGCACCCGAGTCGAGGACAAGTCCGTCGATTTGGTGTGCGCCTACTGCACCACCGAGATGATCTTCTTTTTCGACGAGGGTTACTTTGAGCCCTTGTTGAGCAAGTTCTCGAGTGGCAAGTAATCCGGAGATTCCACCGCCTACAACGATTGCGGTTTCTTTAGGGGAACGAGTATCGACAGGTGACATTGTTCTTAGGCCACTTCCCGAGCAGTTTGAGTGTGAATGTATTCCACCAGGCGGGTGAGTATTTCGGGGTCTGTTTCTGGTGGCACACCGTGTCCAAGATTGACGATATGGGAGGGAGCACATGCACCATCAGCTAGGACGTGGTCTACGTGTTCTTTGAGGACATCCCATCCTGCGCTTAGTAGTGCAGGGTCAATATTTCCTTGTAGGGGCACTCCCCCGCCAAGACGATGCTGAGCTTCTGCGAGGTCGAGACGGTAGTCTACACCGACGACATCTGCTCCAGCTTCGTGCATAGCTTTAAGTAGCTGCGCGGTTCCGGTACCAAAGTGGATTCTAGGAACACCGTAATGTGCCACGCTCTGAAGAACTTGGGCGGAGTGGGGTTGGATGTAAGTGCGGTAGTCGCTTTCGGAGAGGGATCCTGCCCAAGAGTCGAAGAGTTGGATGGCGCTGGCGCCTGCTTCGATTTGTGCTTGAAGGAATTGTCCTGCGGTTCGGGCGGCCCATTGTCCGAGTGCATGCCAGGTGTCGGGGTCTGAGTGCATCATGGTGCGTGGTCGTAGGTGGTCTCGGGAGGGTCCGCCTTCAACCATATAAGCGGCGACCGTAAATGGTGCTCCGGCGAAACCGATGAGCGGTGTGTCGCCGAGTTCTTTGACGGTTAGGCTGACTGCTTCTCGGATGGGGTCGAGTGCTGAGTCTTCGAGTTCGGGGAGGTTTTTGACGTCTTCAGCGGTGCGTACTGGTTGGGATAATACGGGGCCTTTGCCGGGGACGATGTCTACGTCTACGCCGGCTAGCTTCATGGGGACGACGATGTCGGAGAAGAAGATTGCGGCGTCTACGTTGTGGCGTCGTACGGGTTGCAATGTAATTTCGCAGGCAAGTTCTGGGGTTAAACATGCCTCTAGCATGGGAATACCTTCACGTACTTTTCGGTATTCGGGTAGGGAGCGTCCGGCTTGCCTCATGAACCATACGGGGTGGTGTGAGCCTTTTTGTCCGGTGAGGGCTTTGAGCATTGGTGACTCTGCCACGCCTGTAGTTTTGAGTGGGTGAGTGGTGGGAAGAGAATCTAGCTGGTGTGTGTTCAGTAGTTCTCGTTGATTCAAAGTGCTACTCATGTTTCCCATTGTGCCAAATTATTGCGCATTGTTTGCCGACACCATGTCATTCTTTGCTGGTATCTGCCGGTTGAGAGGGGAATCTACGAGGAAAAATAGTGATATTTCCCGTTTTTATTCGCGTCTGAGGGGCAAACATGTTTATGATAAGTCAGTCGTGACTATATTTACGCTCGTTGCATCACACAAGACTGTAGATTTGAACACCGTGGCATTATTGGCCAACGGTGCTAGTGTTGCGCTCAAAAATGTTTCGGCGCAGCGGGTTCGAGGAAGCGTTGTTCTTTCGACGTGTAACCGTTTAGAGATTTATGGGGAGCTTGCTGTATCCCCCGGCGCAACGTCTCAGCAAATACAGCTGATATTAGAAGAAACTTCACAGGAAATATATCGTGGCATTGCCGGCCAGTCTTCTTTAGCGTACGAACTTGTTGCAAGTAGTTTTGAAGTGTTCACTCAGCATGAGGCCGTCAAACACTTATTTACGGTAGCGGTTGGTTTAGAGTCGGCAGTGGTTGGAGAGCGAGAGATTACCGGACAGGTACGTCGAGCTATTGCTACTGCACGCGAAGAAGGTACAGCCACCGGTAATTTAGTGCGGCTTTTTGATCGTGCTGCTCGCACTGCTCGAGAAGTGGGTCAGCAGACTCTGCTTGGTTCTCAAGGGCGTTCAGTTGTTTCGGTCGCTCTCGATTTAGCGTATGAGCTATCAGAGTTAGCGTGGGATGCACGCCGCGCACTCATTATTGGTACTGGTGCTTACGCTGGTGCTACGGTTGCGGCGCTGAGAGAGCGCGGCTGCCAAAATATTAGCGTGTATTCTTCCTCTGGTCGTGCAGCTACTTTTGCCGACAAGCGCTCCATACGAGCTGTTCCTGAGGGTGCTCTTCACGAAGCTCTCAAAGAAGCAGATATTCTCATTGGGTGTTCTGGTTCTACCGCTCCGTTGAGCGCTGATGAGGTTCCTGCAGGAAAACGCATTATTCTCGATTTGGCGTTGAGTAGAGATTTCGCTCCAGATGTTGCAGACATGCCAGATGTTGAGTTGATTACGTTGGAGACTGTTCGTCTGGCTGCCCCCAACGAAACTCAAGATTCTATTGAACTTGCCCACGCAATTGTGGACAATGAAGCTGCTCATTTTGCGGTACAAGAGAAGGCTCGCAACGTAGATGCTGCTATTGTAGCTCTCAGGGAACATACGATGTCTATTTTGGACAATGAACTGCAGAAGGTTCGCAACCAGTATGGGTGTGGCGCTGCCGTAGACCAGTTAGAGCTTACGATGCGGCGTATGGTGAAATCGCTACTTCACACCCCTACGGTCCGTGCACGTTCTTTAGCCAAAGACGGTCGTGAAGCTGATTACGTTGCAGCTCTTGAAGCGCTCTACGGTATTGAGGTAAACACCGCAGAGCCCTCTCATCTTCAGATGGAGCAAAAACATAAGGACGCCTCCTAACTGTCATGGACGATACCTCTCATACAGAGGTTTCAGCCATTTACGGTAGATGTCTATGCCCTTATCACTCGTCCGTTATTTAGATAGATTCAGGAACAAGCGTTGAGTTCTGTGACAGTTGAGCCACTCCAAGAACCAGATTCACACGATCGACATTATTCCTCAGGGGACAAGCGTCTGCCGAAGGAACTACGACGACAACATCTGGTATTAAGTGCACTACGTATTTTTTCTTCTCAGGGATACCATACAACGACAATGAATCAGGTTGCTTCAGCTGCCGATGTCACGAAGCCGGTACTTTACCAGCATTTCAAATCAAAACGAGAACTATATCTTGCTGTACTAGACGAACAGATTAAAGAGCTCACAGAACGCCTAGTTCGCCCCTTATACGACACCCAAGATAACCGTGAGCGAACAGAACGTGTTATTGGTGCTTTCTTCGAGTTCACGCGCACTAATCTTCAGGGTTATCGGCTGATTTTTGAATCTGATATTCACAGTGATTTAGCTGTTCAACAGCGTATTGATGACCTTCATCTATATATCGCTAATCATATTGCGCAAGTGTTAGAGCCTAATTCTGGTCTAGCCGCAAAAGAAGCAGTACTCATCTCACGCACGCTCACGGGAATGGCGTTATCGGCGGTGCAACATGCTTTACAGCAAGGTGCTCAGGATCAAGAGCTTGCTCGTGCACAAAATCTCGTTTTTCGTTTAGCGTGGGGAGGGCTACTCTGCATTGATGACGATTCTGTCTATGACGGTTAGTCCTCTGCCTTTTTCACTTCTATAAGGTTTTTGTTCAGAAGATTCAAGAAGGGTTCTTCTACGTGATTTATTGTAGGGGTGGTACGCTGAGGGTGATATTTCTAGGTGTTTTTGTCTTCACCTTTTAGAATGTCTAGAGACATGACCGGTAATTTCCGTTGTTTAAGGAGCAGTTATGGACGTTAAATTTGGTATTAGAAATATGCCTCGCGAAGTAGTTATCGAGTCCGATAAAGACCCTGTTGAATTGCGTCAGCTCATTGCACGCGCCATGGATAAAGGTGAGGTTCTAGAGCTAGAAGACGACAAGGGTAACGTCGTATTGATTCCTGGAGATAAAATCGGTTTCGTTGAAATTGGTTCAGAGACAAAGCGTCGCGTCGGCTTTAATTTCTCAGCATAATATGCCGTTGATATAGACGGTGTAGACGATAGTGGAGGGCCTATATTTTTAGGCTCTCCACTTTTTTCTTGTCAGCTTTGTTAGAATGGCTAAGATAAGACGGTTGTCCGGTCGTTATCCACCAGTAATGTTTAGTAGTGTCACCTGCTGAGATAGGGTGACTTGTTTTCTCACGATCGGCGTACCTCCATAGTTGCGCTTTTGCGCCTTTTCTACAGGAAACACATACGTGAACCAAGACCCCAAGACTTTTGCCGATTACGGACTACGCGAAGATATTTGCCAAGCTTTAGCTGAACGTTCCATCATTCATCCGTTCCCTATTCAGTCTCTCACGTTGCCTGTTGCTCTCGCCGGCAATGACATCATCGGGCAGGCGCAAACAGGTACCGGCAAAACTCTAGGTTTTGGTCTGCCCGCAATTCAACGAGTAATCGGCCCCGAAGATCCCCGTTGGGATTCGTTACGCTCCCCTGGCTCCCCTCAAGCGCTAATTATTGTTCCGACTCGTGAGCTTGCTGTTCAAGTAGGCGAAGATCTCTCTGCTGCAGCAGCAGGTGCGGGAGTTCGTGTTGTGACGTTATACGGTGGTGTTCCGTATGAACAGCAGGTTAAACTTCTTGACCGCGGAGTTGAGATTATTGTTGGCACGCCCGGCCGACTCATTGATTTACAACGCCAGCAGAAGATGAATCTTTCGCAGGTAAAAATTGTGGTTCTTGATGAAGCCGATGAGATGCTTGATTTAGGGTTCTTACCCGATGTTGAAAAAATTCTTGCAAGTTTGCCCGAGATTCGCCAGAGCATGCTTTTCTCAGCAACCATGCCTGGGCCTGTGCTGACAATGGCACGCCGTTATATGCGTAAACCAATGCATATTCAAGCACAGTCTTCCGAAGATGAGTCGTTGACAAAGGCGTCTATCCGTCAAGTTATTTATCGTGCTCATCCTCTCGATAAAGATGAGTTAGTGGGTCGAGTTCTGCGCGCCAATGGGCGAGGACGTACCATTATCTTCACCAAGACAAAACGCTCTGCAGCAAAACTTTCTGATGAGTTACAGAATCGTGGTTTCCGTGCGGGTGCTCTTCACGGCGATTTGCCTCAGGTCGCACGCGAAAAAGCATTACAAGCATTTCGTGATAATGCCGTTGATGTCCTTGTCGCTACAGATGTAGCAGCCCGAGGTATTGATGTTGATGACGTCACTCACGTGATTAATTTTCAGTGCCCCGACGACGAGAAAACCTATGTACACCGTGTGGGTCGTACAGGCCGTGCCGGTCATACTGGTACCGCAATTACTCTTGTTGATTGGGAAGATATCCCTCGTTGGTCTCTCATTAACAAGGCCTTAGAATTGGGTGTTCCAGAGCCTGTAGAAACGTATTCTTCTTCTGAGCATCTTTTCCGTGACCTTGATATTCCTGAAGGCACTCGAGGTAAGATGCCTCATGCTCAGCCTAAGGATTCTGATGCTTCTGCTCAACGTTCACCGCGCAGAGGCGAGCGCCGCTCAGAACGTTCTTCCTCTTCTTCTCGTCGTTCGCAGAATAATGGGCAGAGGCAGCGTCGCCCTCGCCGTCAAGAACATGACAATACGCGTTCAGATTCCCCCGTTGTGGAGAAAGATACTTCTGGTCGTTCACGACGTCGTACCCGGGTAGAGGGCGAGCAGGCTCCGCGTCGTCGTCGGCGCAAACGCATCGTTAATGATGGTGATTCACAAGACTAGCCTGTATTGGTTGGGGCGGTGTTCTTAACCCAAGGGGTTATGGGCACCGCCTTTTATATTGTTTGGGTGTGTTGAGGTGTGGTGTTCTTCTGGTGGTTCTGCCGGATGATTTCTTTGATACGTTCGACGGTTTGGGTTGGTGTGGTGTTTTCTGCTAGTCGGTTAGGCTTTCCGGCGCCGTGGTAATCGCTAGAGCCAGTTATGATGAGGTCATATTTTTGGGCAAGTTTTTTGAGCCAGTTGCGGTCTTCTTCGTTGTTGTCTCGATGATAGATTTCAAGTCCGTTTAGTCCGGCCTCAATCATCTGTTCTATGAGCTCTGCAGAGGCAACTTGTCCGCGGATACGAGCACGGGGGTGTGCCATGATGGGTACTCCTCCGGCAGCTTTAACCATGGTGACGGCTTCAACGGGGTGTACGGCACGGTACGGAACATAATATGCTGAGTGGTCTGCCAGTAATCCGGAGAAGGCTTCGCTGCGGGTTCTGATAATGTTTGCGTTCACGAGGGCGTCTGCAATGTGGGGCCTGCCGATAGTTGCTCCTGGTGATGCTTGAGCTAAGACGTCTTCCCATGTGATGGGGTATGTTTCAGAGAGTTTTTGAACGATTCTTTGAGCTCGTGTCCGGCGAGAGCTGCGAGCCTGCGTAATGTGTTCGTTTAGGACGCTATCGTTTTGTTGATGTCCGTAGCTTAGTAGGTGTACGCTCAGCGGGCCGATAGCGCACGAGATTTCCATTCCGGGCAAAAAGTCTAGCCCCCATTGTTCGGCATGTTTTTGTGCGCTGTGCCATCCGGCGGTCGTGTCGTGATCTGTCAGGGAAAATCCGGTGAGTCCGCAGTCGGCAATTTCGGCGACGAGTTCTTCTACGCTCTGTGTACCGTCTGATAGTACCGAATGAGTATGCAAATCATATGACATATTTCTATCTTAGGTTGCTTGTCTATGACAAAGATAGGTGTATAGATACCCCTGAACGTATTAGAGTTGTATCTATGGTTACTGATGAACATAAATCTTCTGATATGACAGATGAACAGCCCCTTGAGCAAAGAGTGAACAATCGCTCTCAGCCTCCCCAGTCTGAAGCTTTTATTGAGTTTATGGCATCGAATTGGGCACCGGATGAGACGCCATTGCCTCAGCGTGCGCAAGTAGCAGATTATGCGGCTGAACGTCGCGCCCGTATTTCGCGCTTTTTCCCTGGTGAGCGTCTTGTGATTCCTGCTGGTGCTTTTAAAGTGCGTTCTAATGATACCGATTACCGGTTCCGTCCTCATTCTGCCTTTGCGCACCAAACGGGTCTTGGGCTAGACCAAGAGCCTGATGCTGTACTCGTTTTTGAACCAGTTGAGCAAAACCACGGAGATAATGGTTCGCATCACGAGGTGACGCTTTATTTCCGGCCTCTTGCTGGACGAGATAGCGCGCAGTTCTATGCTGATCCTCGCTATGGGGAGTTTTGGGTTGGTCCTCGCCCTACCCTCGCAGCGGTGGAAGCAGAGTACGGTATCCGTACCGCGGACCTTTCGGAGTTAGAAGTCGCTATCACGAAGAATGCTGGTAGTCAGGCTCTTGGTGGTATTAATATCCGTCTTGTGCGTAACGTCGATATGAATATTGATGCGCTCGTTGATACGTCCCGTTATAACACTGGGGTGGATTTAGAGAAAGCGGACCAGACCGATGCTCTTTTGACAGAGGCTCTTTCTGAGGCGCGTCTTGTTAAAGATGAGGTGGAGGTCAAGAATCTTCGTCGTTCTGTACAGCACACTATTGAGGGCTTTGAGAATGTGGTTCGTGCTCTGCCTCGGGCGGTAGGCCATCATCGTGGTGAGCGTGTGGTTGAGGGTGCGTTCTTCGCAAAAGCACGTGAAGAAGGCAACGATCTCGGATATGACACTATTGCGGCGTGTGGAAATAATGCCACTATTTTGCATTGGATTCGTAATAATGGTTCGGTTGATGAGGGAAAGCTGATTCTTGTTGATGCTGGTGTAGAAGATGACACTCTATATACTGCTGACATCACTCGAACGCTACCGGTGAGCGGGCGTTTTACTGAAGTGCAAGCAAAGATTTATCAGGCGGTTCTTGACGCTGCTGACGCGGCTTTTGAAGTAGCTGTTCCTGGTCGCCGGTTCCGTGAGGTTCATGAGGCGGCTACTGCTGTCTTAGCAGAGCGTCTTGAACAGTGGGGTTTGCTTCCTGTATCGGCAGAGGTTGCTTTGTCAGAGCGGGGAGGTCAGCATCGTCGTTGGATGCCTCATGGGACAAGCCACCATTTAGGTCTTGACGTTCACGATTGCGCTCAGGCCAAACGTGAGCTGTATCTTGATGGTGTCATTGAGCCGGGTATGGTGTTCACGATTGAGCCAGGGTTGTATTTCAAGGAAGAGGACTTAGCTATTAGTGAAGAATACCGTGGTATTGGTATTCGTTTAGAAGACGATATTCTTATCACTGAAGATGGTCCGGTGAATCTTTCAGCAAATCTTCCACGTACTGTTGCTGAGATTGAACAGTGGATGGATTCTTTGCGTTCATAGCAGAGGATTATGCCAACGGGGTGTGGGGTGTTCACCAGACATGGTGAACACCCCACACCCCGTTTTATGGTGATGGACAGTTGTTCCTCAGCTTTTCAACTCACCAGTTCAGATGATTCGGGTAGTTATTCTTGAGTACCAGCACTGTTGTTGTGAGGTTTGGTGTTAGAAGGTTGCGGTTGAGGTGGCGTTGATTGCCCCGGCTGACGGATTGCTTCTTGAAATTGTTCGGGGTTTTCGATGCGGATTCCGTAGCGTCCAGTTCGTTGTTGGGAACGAATTTGTTCAATGCGTTCGTTAGGTTCTGGTGCTGGTGGTTCTTGCCGAATCGTTTGTGCGTATTCCTCGGGGTCTTCTATTCTCAAACCAAATTTTGATGAAGATTCTTTTTGAGGGCTGTTAACGGTGGGGGAAGGAATCGGTTCAGCCATTTTTTGTGGAGGAGGGGTGTTTCCGTCAAAGCTCTGTGGTGGTGTGGGCGGGGTAAAAGGTACGGGGCCTTCTGGTGCCATTGGTGTAGGTTGAGTGCCTCCGAGGATATGTTGAGCTTGTCCTGCGGTGCTGGGGTGAGCCATCAGAATATATTTTTGAGGAACTAATTGTGCTCGGGTTTGGAAGTTTCCTTGTTTATTGCTTCGAGAATAAGACAGAACACCAAAAATCATCCATACAGCGATACCTAATGGGATGGAAGATAGTAGGTTAGCTGCGAAGTTTCCGTTACTCAATAATGCGGTAGCAAGACCGATGAAGGCACCGAAGAAAGCACCTTGAGCGGCAGAAGCTAAAGCAACTTTCGGATAAGAGAGTTTGTTACCAAGAAACTCGATTTGTTTCAGGCCTTCTCCTTGAATGAATAAGGTTCGTAGCGGGAAGTTGGCGTTGTTGAGGGTGTTGAGTGCTTGGTTGAGTTGTTGTCGGTTGTTGTATTCTCCAACGGGGATTCCTTCGGGAAGGTTATCTGTGTTCGAGAGAATTGCTGATATGTTTTGTTCGTCCATGCTCTATATTTTCGCGAAGTCACCTTAGTATTTCCTGGAAAAACGGCGAGTATCGCAAGTGGCGAAAATTTTTCCCTACATTGTGTCGTATTCAGAGGTGTTTTGAACTAAAGATTATCCGTTTCTTGTCACAGATAGGCTATGGTCTCTTCAAAAATTGGTGAGAACGCGTAGTCTATTAAGGGTGAGTACAACACCAAATAAAATTTTTATTGCCCGCCTACTTGGTATGGACGTTTTTGACCCTATGGGTGACCGTCTTGGTCGTCTACGCGATGTTGTTGTGCTCAAACGAAGTTTTGGGCCTTTAGCCGTCGCCACAGGAAATATCTCGCAACGAGGTAAAGAACCTATTGTTGTAGGTATTGTGATTGAAGTACTCGGCAAAAAACGTATTTTTGTGCCGATGACTCGTATCACCTCTATCGATTCTGCTCAAATTATTTGTACGGGACTTGTCAACCTTCGACGTTTCGAACAGCGCGGTTCTGAAGCGCTTGTGGTTGCAGAAATTTTTGACCGTAAAGTTCGTTTGGCAGATGGTTCTGGAGAAGCAACGGTTGAAGACGTTGCAATGGAACAGCGACGTAACGGTGATTGGTTCATCTCAGAGCTGTTTATCTCACGTATCCCAGAAAATGGTGGGCTACTACGTCGCCGAAAAGCTACCCTTGTTGTTGATTGGGATGAGGCAATTCTTTCAACTGATTTAGAACCTCAAGCAGCAACAACATTCGTTGCTAATCATGAGCACGCTAATGCTGCAGACTTGGCAGACGCCATCCATGAGATGAACGATAAACGTATGGTTGAAGTCGCCCATGAATTGCACGATGAGCGCCTTGCAGACGTTTTACAAGAGCTACCTGAAGATGATCAGGTTGAGATTCTTTCGCATCTGGATGTTGAGCGCGCGGCTCAAGTTCTTGATGAGATGGAGCCAGACGATGCAGCTGACTTGCTCAATGAACTATCTGACGCTCAACGTGAACAGCTACTAGTTCTAATGGAACCAGAAGAAGCAGAAGACGTTCGCCGTCTACTTGAGTATGAAGAGGGAACAGCCGGTTCATTGATGAATCCGGTGCCTATTATTCTCTCCCCTGAGGCTTCTGTGGCTGAGGCTTTAGCACATATCCGACAAGAGGAGATTCCTCCGGCAATGGCTGCGGCAGTACTCGTTGCTAGACCGCCGTTAGAGACTCCTACCGGTAAATATTTGGGTATGGTGCATATGCAACAGCTGTTGAGGTACCCGCCCAGCGAACAGGTCGGCAATCTTTTAGACTCTTCCATTGAGCCAGTCTCAGATATGACCAGTCTTGAAGAAATCTCTCGTGTATTAGCAACCTATGATTTGACTATTTTGCCAGTCGTTAATGAGTCACAGCGTCTTGTTGGGGCGGTGACTATTGATGACGTTCTAGATGCGCTCTTACCTGAGGACTGGAGAACATACGATGATGGCACACCCATACGAAAGGTAGGTCGCCGCTTTGAGTGAGAAAAACCGCGAACGTCATAATGACCGTCTAGCAACTCCCCAAGCTGCTCGTCATCGTATCGCTACCGGGGGGAAGCCGAATCCTGATCGTTTTGGGCGTGCCACCGAAGCCATTGCTCGTTTTATGGGAACCCCACAATTTATTTTGTGGATGACCGTTTTTTGTACACTCTGGATTGGTTGGAACACACTGGCGCCAGATAATCTACAGTTTGACCCTCGAGCCTTAAATTTTACCCTTTTGACGCTGGCGTTGTCTTTACAGGCTTCTTATGCTGCTCCGTTGCTTCTGTTAGCGCAGAACCGTCAAGATGACCGTGACCGTGTGATTGCTGCTCAAGACCGTCAGCGAGATCAGCAGAATCTTGAAGAAACACAGTACCTTACTCGTGAAATTGCCTCTTTGCGTATTGCTCTTCGTGAGGTGGCAACTCGTGATTATGTACGTAGTGAGTTGCGTGATGTGATGGAAGAACTTCAAAAATTGCAGCATGCTCTAGATCGTTCAGAATCTCAGGGGTTAGAGAATAGCCCTGAAACGCAGTCTATGAAGATAGTGACGGAAGATATGAGCACTCCTAAACGACGTTTGTCTCAGATTAAAGTCAAAGATGTCGATGAGCTTTCTCAAGAACATGGCGAGTAGTCTTCTGTTGTTTTCTGTATTTTTCTAAGGATATTAATGTCTTCTATCGACGAAACACTGTATGAGGCGTTGTGTACGGTCCATGACCCAGAACTTCGTCGCCCGATTACCGAGCTTGGGATGGTCGAGAAGGCGTACTTTGAGCAGGGAGTTGCTCATATTCACGTTTTATTAACGATTGAGGGTTGTCCGCTTAAGACAACGATTGAGCATGATATTACGCAGGCGTTATCTGGTATCGAGGGTGTCCAGCAGGTTCAGGTTCATATTGGGTATATGAACCCTCAACAGCGGCAAAAGTTACGGAGTACGTTGGGGCATAAGTCTAAGAATCCGTTTAGTGCTGAGGATTCTTTGACTCGTGTCTATGCGATAGTCTCGGGTAAGGGCGGTGTGGGAAAGTCGTCGATGACGGCTAACCTTGCCGCATCTTTTGCAGCTGATGGGCTATCGGTGGGGGTTGTTGATGCTGATGTTCATGGTTTCTCTATTCCCGGTCTTTTTGGTATTGAACAAGCCCCGACACGTTTTGAAGATATGATTCTTCCGCCGGTGGTCTCTGTTCCAGAGAATGTTTCGGGGCAGGGCTCTGGCTGTGTCAAAGTCATTTCTATGGGCATGTTTGTTGCTGGTAATAAGCCGGTGGCGTGGCGTGGTCCGATGCTTCATCGTGCTTTAGAGCAGTTTTTGACTGATGTTCATTTTGGCGCTATTGATATTCTTCTTCTTGATTTACCGCCGGGTACGGGTGATATTGCTATTTCGATGGCTCAGCTTTTACCGACAGCAGAGTTGGTGTTGATTTCTACTCCGCAAAGTGCTGCCGTTGATGTTGCAGAGCGTGCTGGCACGATGAGTGTGCAGACTCAGCAGAAGGTTGCTGGTGTTATCGAGAATATGGCAGCGATGCGTATGCCGGATGGGTCGATGCTTGATATTTTTGGTGCAGGAGGCGGCATGAAGCTTTCTGAGCGTCTTTCTGCGACATTAGGGTATGATGTTCCGCTTCTTGGTTCTGTGCCTTTAGATGTCTCTCTACGGACGGGAGGGGACGCTGGCGTGCCTCTGGTCTGGGCTGATACAGGCTCAGAAACGGCTCAGTCTATTGACCGTATTGCTCGTCAGCTATCGCATCGTGCGCGGAATTTGAATGGTAAACCGTTACCGTTCAACGTCTAACGAGATTCTTCTCTACAAGCAGTAAGGTTTTCGCCAGTGATGATGGGTTTTTGCCTAGCTAGAGGATAAGAGCAAATACAGTATTGAGAGAAGGTATCGGTTTAAGTAGCTTCTATATCGAAGGGTGCGTATGCGCCTTGAGGTAAACGCTGAGTATTTTGTGCTGGTGGCTTGTTCTCAGCTTCTCGTTCTGCTGCCAGACGTGCGCGTTCTTCATCATCTTCAGCAAGAGCTTCACGCACGATAGTTCGCGGGTCGTATTGGCGTGGATCATATTGTTTCCAGTCAAAGTCACCCAGAGGGTTATCCCCCATGACTTCTTTGAGGTCGTCTTTTGCCTCAAAGGCCACGGCGCGAACCCATTTAACGCCTTCTTTGAGTTTTTGGGCGTACTCAGGCATGCGTTCTGGCCCGATGACCACGAACGCTAGGATTACAAGGACGATAAATTCCATTCCGTTAATACCGAACACAATATGGAAGATTACCAGTTAATTCGGAAGAAAACCGTCAAGCGTCGCACAGTTCATCATCTTTGCCAGAAAAATATGAGAGATACGCTCTGCTATTGACCATGGTGAGGCATAACAGTTCAAGAGCTGTTATTTTTGTCAAAAGTGTTCGGGCGACAAAACTGCCGTGAAAACCGGAGAAGTTTTCACGGCAGTTTGGCGTTATATGATGCTTTTATGACACAGTTTTGTCAATTGATGGCATGATATACAGGGAACAAGAAGTTCTGGAGGTTAGCTACCTCATGGTTGAGCACCTGATAGTGCTATAAGAACTTTTATGAGCTACTAGACTGGTCAAAATCTTTGAGACAGTTTTTGAGGTCTTCAATTTCTTGATCTGATACTTCAAGTACGAGTCGACCGCCTCCTTCAAGAGGTATTTTGACAATAATGCTCCGGTTTTCTTTGAGGATTTCTAAAGGTCCGTCACCGGTGCGTGGTTTCTGGGCAGCCATCTTTTTACTCCTTAATAATGAGCCCCATGGTCATGGTTCAAACTCATGTGACAGCAACCATAATAAACTAGCTGAGGTTTATTGTCTCGCTGTGTTGGTCAGTTATCGTAGTATTCCTCAGAGTTTATGACGTTTAAGGTGGATAATCTCCCCCGCCAGGTAGCTCTTTCCAATGCCAGAGCCAGCCAACCCACACACTTTGAAAGATAGCTGAAGCGACGATCCAAAGAACTCTATATGCTCGTGAACCGCTCATCCCAATAAATACTACGAGTAGCGGGAATAGGGGCAATAAAAGACGGAACGTGGAGCTTTGAGGATAAAGAAAAAGCAGAAGATACGTTAGGTAGCTATAACACCAGAGGTTGAGCACCGGATGTAATACACGACGAGCACATCGCGAGGCCATCAAAAAAGTAAAGCCGAGAATGCTCATGATGAGCACAGGAACACCTGCTGGCCCAAAATATTCTTGGCTTTGAGCTATCCATGGTTGGAATAGGACAAGATGGCTCTGACGCCATGCAGTTTCTGTTGCGGTGTAAGCATCCATCCGTCCGGTATAGGCCCATGCAATAAGAGGCCAAGAGATAGCAGCCGCACATATGCTGATTGCACTAACACCTTGTCCGAGATGTTTTATAAGAACTCCACGTAACGTACTGACGGTGGAATGTGCTTGTGGTGTTTGGTGATAGCTACGGCACATACAGAGAAGCCACCAGATTCCCGCTAAGGCACCTAAGGGTACACCTACTGGACGAGAAAAAGCGGCGAGGATTCCAGCTATTGCCCCTAGTGCCCATCGTTGGGTCATCATGAGGTAGAGAGTCAACCCAAGAAACACCATATTTAGCGCTTCAGCATAAGGCACTTGAAGGATAGGTGCTACTGGCGCCCACGCAAAAGCAGCGGTAGCCCATAACGCTAAATGGTGTGGAGACTCTACAGCACGACTAGAACCGTTATTCAGGTGCAGGCGGTGCTGTCTGCACCAGCTGATAGAACGGTTAAAGAGGAGATACACCACAAGGGAGGCAATAAACCCCGATACGGTAGCCAGTGCTATAGCTGTTGGATAGTATGCGCTACCAGTAAGTTCTTGGATGAATTTTACGCTCATCGGGTAGAGCGGATAGAACGCCCAAGTATTTTGGGTAACGATGCCCTCACTATTGGTAGGCAGTATGCGAGGGTACCCGTCGAGGGCTATTTTTTCGTACCATCCAGAATCCCAAATACTGATGAACTCAGCATAGGACATGGGCCCCGTTTTCCATGGCGTGTATTTATCTTGGGCACCAATAACGCTAAAAATTACCCAACCCCATATTCTGCTGAGGGCAAAGATGCTCAGGACTTGAATACTCCAGTGGGTTTGTTGCCAGAAAGCGAAGACTCTGCACCATAGAAGATAAAGATGTGCACTAAAGATTTGTGCATACGTGTTGATTCGATGAATGAGCTGTTGCATAACAGGTGAGGGCTTTTATCTTTCGTGCATAATATTGCAGTATTTTAGTCGTGAAGATTTCGTAGCATATAATGCTCAGCTATTGTGTGGAGGAGGTCTCTACCTTCTCTATAGCGTCTCGCGACTTCTCTAAGGCGTCTCGCAATGCGAGATTATCATGTTCTGTTTTAATAAGTGCGGTGATTAATTCTTCACGAGAGAACTCTTGATATTCAGCAAAGTTTTTTGAAGGTTCAGAAGCTGACGAGGAAACTCTCTGCGGCAGGTCAATTCCATCTTCTCCCATATGAATAAGGGTTTTACGAAAAGGATAGAGCCGGTCACTACCTAATACGGCAACACCCATCATTGTCACAGCAAGAACAAGAAAAGTCACGCCGACTAGAAGATAATTCATCTTTTTCCTCTCGTTTTTCTCCCCCATTGAGAAAAAAATTTATGTGTTTTACTCTAAGCTATCTTAAGCGCGCTTCTCATGATGAGACAGACCGCTCTAAGCTTGTATTCCGTGACTGTTTTCCAGTCTCAAGATTTTTGGCTTAATAAAACTCTGCCGTAACGATAAGCGTTATCTGTAACATGCAAGTTACATAAGCCTGTGTACGGTAGAACTATATATTTCAGGTGTCTGCACTCTCAACGACTGTTCCTTTTTATCACATAGGGACTTTTCTCTGCAGACATATCTACTTTCGTCAGGAGGAACCTAGTGAACGATTCACTTGTTCAGCTCACATCGGTCAATAAGCACTATGGCGATTTGCACGTTCTCAAAAATATCAATCTTGAGGTGGGCAAAGGAGAGGTCATTATTCTGCTAGGACCCTCTGGTTCTGGTAAATCTACGCTATGCCGTACCATCAACCGTCTTGAAACTATTGACTCCGGTGAAATTCGTATCGATGGAAAGCTCCTTCCCGAAGAAGGCAAAGAACTCGCAAAGCTACGTGCAGAAGTAGGAATGGTCTTCCAATCCTTTAACCTTTTTGCACATAAAACAATCCTCGAAAATGTCACTCTTGGCCCACGCAAAGTCCGTGGCATGAGCAAAACAGATGCAGACAAACTAGCCATGGAATTACTCACCAAAGTGGGTGTTGAGTCCCAAGCTCATAAAATTCCAGCTCAACTCTCTGGTGGACAGCAGCAGCGTGTTGCCATCGCCCGTGCTCTAGCAATGCAGCCTAAAGTGATGCTTTTTGATGAGCCAACTAGTGCTCTCGACCCAGAGATGGTCAACGAAGTTCTCGACACCATGGTCTCCCTTGCACGTGAAGGTATGACCATGATTGTTGTAACTCACGAAATGGGATTTGCGCGTAAAGCAGCAGACCGTATCGTCTTCCTTGCAGATGGAGAAATCCTTGAGCAAGCAACCCCAGACGAGTTCTTCACCAATCCAAAGTCTGAGCGTGCAAAAGATTTCCTTTCCAAAATTCTCAACCACTAGTTAGGAGGTAGTATGAGCGTCATCCACCGCCTCAAAAGTAACACTGTGAAGACTCTTGCGCTTATAGCAAGTGCTACTCTCGTTCTTTCTGGATGTGCAGCAAACTCATCAGAAGGCGATAAGCTACGCATCGGCATCAAATATGACCAACCTGGCCTAGGCTACCAAGATGGCAAGAACTACACGGGATTCGATACCGATGTAGCCCGCTACGTAGCGCAAGAACTCGGTTACCCAGAAGACCGTATCGAGTGGGTTGAGTCGCCCTCAGCAAACCGTGAAAACATGCTGACGAACGGTCAGGTAGACATGATTTTTGCGACCTACTCCATCTCAAAATCTCGTCTTAAAACTATCGACTTTGCAGGCCCCTACTTTGTTGCAGGTCAAGATCTTCTCGTTCAAGCAGATACCAACGATATTAAGGGTCCTGATTCCCTCAACGGAAAAAACCTCTGCTCTGTCACGGGTTCAACCTCAGCAAAGAAAATTCAAGACAAATTTGCTTCAAGTGTTCAGCTTGTTCAGCAAGGCTCCTACTCAGACTGCGTTGTGGCACTCAACGCAGGAATGGTTGATGCGGTAACCACCGATGACATCATTCTTGCTGGACTTGGCTCCACTAAAGCAAATAAAGGACATCTCAAACTCGTCGGCAACACTTTCACCGATGAACGATATGGAGTTGGTCTGCCCAAAGGCAGCGATAAATGCGAAGCTATTAATAAAGCTATTAACAAAATGGTAGAAACTGGCGAATGGGAAAAGGCGCTGGCCAAGAACGTCGGTGACTCAGGTTTCGTCTATAACAAGGAGCTTAATCCTCCTCACCTTGGCACATCATGCGCCACATCCTAACCATTCATTCTTAGATTTACGGAGACTAACGTGACTTTTAGCGAACAGCTCTCCACGCTCTTTAGCACCTATGATGTGCTTGGTGCGTTTTGGGTTAATATACAGCTCACTTTTTGGGCAGCTATTGGATCATTTGTTATCGGCTCCATTCTCGCTCTCATGAGAATTTCGCCGGTACCTTCACTCCAACTAGCAGGAACAGCGTATGTTCATATCTTCAGAAATACGCCGTTGACTATTCTGATGACCCTCGCTATTTTGGGCGTGTGGACACAATTCCAGCTACAGCTGGTTTCAGATTTTCAGATGAACTTCTTCCTCTACGCAGTAATTGTCTTGGCGCTATACCATGCGGCTTTTGTGTGTGAAGCAATTCGTTCTGGCGTCAATACCGTTCCTATCGGACAGGCAGAAGCGGCACGAGCCATTGGGTTAGGATTCTTCCCCGCTGCTCGTCATATCATTTTCCCTCAGGCGTTACGCGGTTCCATCACTCCTTTGGGCAACACGTTGATTGCACTTGCAAAGAACTCTACAGTGGCAACAGTTGCTTCAGTAGCAGAGGCATCGGGCATGATGAAATCCATGATTGAATTCAACTCAGACATGATTTTTGTGATTTTCATGGTCTTTGCAGTAGGATTCGTCATCATCGTTGTTCCCATCGGTTTATTGACCACATGGTCCTCACGTAAATTGGCGGTGAAACGATGAAAACTCAACAAACGACTTCGGTCCTCTTTGATACTCCAGGCCCTCGCGGTCGAGCGCTCACACGAGCTTTCAATATCATTGCGATTATCGCGTTGCTTGCGTTCTTCGGTTATGTTCTTATGGTCATGAACCGTCAAGGGCAGCTTGAAGCCGAAAAGTGGACAGAACTTTTCACCTACCGTGCGTGGGAATCATATTTTATCCCCGGCATTATCTCAACCCTTAAAGCGGCCTTTATCGCTGTGATTACCTCAGTGATTTTTGGGATGATTTTTGGGTATATGCGTCTGGCTCAAAACGCTTTTGTACGCGCTATCGGCACAGTAGTTGTTGAGTTCTTCCGAGCAGTTCCCGTACTCATCATGATGATTTTCTTCTGGCTCTTCTTGGGACGTTTCTCCGTGTTCTCTCCCTCAGAGCTTCCTTTCATTGCGGTAGTTCTCGGATTGACACTGTATAACGGTTCAGTCATCGCTGAATTACTTCGTTCAGGCGTCAAACAGCTCCCTAAAGGCCAAGGAGAAGCAGGCGTAGCAATTGGCTTGACTCCTGGTCAGGTTCTTCGCAATATTTTGATGCCTCAGGCGATGCTCACAATGATGCCTTCCTTGCTTTCACAGTTTGTGGTCATTCTCAAAGATACTGCGTTAGGTTATATCATCTCTTACCCAGAGCTTCTTGCCGCAGCACGTCGATTTGGTTCGGGTGAAGGCAATATTCTTCAGAGCCTACTCCTAGCAGCCGTACTCTTTATCATCATCAATTTTGCTTTGACGATATTCGCAAGCTGGCTATCTGGTTTCTTGAGCTCACGTTCGTCCTCAGGTATTAAGAAATCTGATGGTGTTCCAGGTGAGGTTGATAATCCGAACCCCGACACAATTCAGATGTTTAAGATGCCTAAAGCCTAGAAGTTTTTTAGCTTCTTATGCATAAAGCTTTGGTGTTGTCGACGATAACTTCGTCGACAACACCAAAGCTTTTTCTATGTCCAATTAGAAGAAGCTATTTCTGTGATAGCCACTCTTTGAGGCTCGTAAAGCAATGATAGATTTCTTCAACGTCAACATGTTCATCATCAGTATGAGCAAGTAAGGCATCACCGGGCCCAAAGTTCACCGCAGGAATACCCATCTGAGAAAAACGTGCAACATCGGTCCAACCGTATTTAGGTTTTGGTTCTTCTCCGACGGCAGTTATCAGTTCTTGCGCCAGAGGAGCGTCAAGTCCTGGGCGGGCAGCTGCAGATTGGTCAACAAAGTCAAGTTCGTATCCGGCAAAGACCTCACGCATATGAGCGGTAGCTTCTTCAAGAGTGTGTTTTGGTGAGAAACGATAATTGATGTGTACTGAACATTTGTCAGGAATAACGTTGCCTGCTACTCCCCCAGAAATTTGAACAGCATTTAGCCCTTCTCGGTAGGCAAGGCCTTCAACCTCATAGGTTTGAGCTTCGTAAGAGCAAAGGCGATTCAGCACATCATTCATTGCATGAATTGCGTTTTTTCCGACCCATGACCGTCCAGAATGTGCGGCGATACCTTGACAATGAACCCAAAAACGCATGGTTCCGTTACAGCCACCTTCAATGGTTCCGTGGGTAGGTTCAAGAAGAACTGCGAAATCTGCGTCGTTGAGAAGATGAGGATGATGCCGCATTAATCGTGCTAAACCGGATAGTTCACTGGCAACTTCTTCGTGATCGTAAAAAACATAGGTGATATCGTATTGGGCGTGTTGTAGGGTTGCCGCTAAAGCCAGTTGTACGGCAACACCTGATTTCATGTCGGTAGCGCCACGTCCATAAAGTTTCTTCGCCCCGTTCTCTTCACACCATTGGGAGGGCACAGTTCCTTTGGATTCGGGGTGGTGAGGTAGTGGAACAGTATCAAGGTGACCGGCAAGAATAACTCGCTGTTTCTTTCCCCATTCAGTTCTGGCGATGATGGAATCTCCGTCGCGAGTAACAGACAAATATTCTCGTGAGTTTAAGGACGCTTCAACGGCATCGGCAAGTTCAGTTTCGTGGCCGGAGACTGAGAAAATATCGATTATCTGAGCGCATAGCTCTGCTACGTCGCCGGAGAAATTTAGGGTAGTGGGCTGTGGGGTATGTTCTGTTCGATAATCTTCACTCATAGGTTTTATCTTACTCAGCTGCGTATCTTTGAGATGATTCTCTGTGAGCTTTTCTCAGTCGGTGATACTGGCTTTAACGCACAGCAAGAACAAACTACACTAGAGGGTATGAGTGATAATAATGTACGTTTAGCTTCTGGAATCGGTATCGCAACAGTTGTTCTTCGCGGCGACAATGCTGGAACTGTTCTTGATACGTGGTTCCCTCGTCCAACGTTGGGAGATACTCCTGTTGACCTTCGTTCAGAATTAGAACCGTTAGTTGGCTCTGATGAGTCTCGTAATGTGCGCACCGAAATTGTTTCTGTGCGTATCGATATAGATCAGCCACCAGCTGATGCTTCTGACGCTTATCTTCGGTTACATTTGCTATCGCATACGCTGGTAGCCCCTAATAACATTAATCTTGATGGTCTATTTGGGCAGTTAGCTAATGTTGCTTGGACAAATTTTGGTCCGGTTCTTGCCAGCGAACTCCAAGACCTTCAGATTGGTCTTCGTGCTCGTGGACATCTTATAATTTCTCACGTGGATAAGTTCCCCCGCATGATTGATTACGTTGTTCCGGCCGGTGTACGTATTGGTGATGCAGATAGGGTACGTCTTGGCGCTCATCTATCTGCAGGTACTACGGTGATGCACGAAGGATTCGTCAACTTCAATGCTGGTACGTTAGGTGTTTCTATGGTTGAGGGGCGCATCTCTCAAGGTGTTGTTGTTGGTGATGGTTCTGACATCGGCGGGGGTGCTTCTACGATGGGTACTCTCTCTGGTGGTGGCACCGAACGTGTCAGCATTGGTGAGCGTTCTTTGCTTGGTGCTGAGGCAGGTGTTGGTATCGCTCTTGGCGATGATTGTGTCGTTGAAGCTGGTTTATATGTAACAGCTGGTTCTCGAGTGACCTTATTACAGCCTGGTCAAGATCCTGTGACGGTGAAGGCTGCCGAATTATCGGGAGTGTCGAATATCCTCTTCCGCCGAAATTCAGTTTCTGGTGCGATTGAGGTATTACCTCGTGCGAATAATACGGTTCAGCTCAATGCGGACTTACATTCAAACTAATCATTAGCTAATCTAAGGCGTAGTATTTATCTGATACTACGCCTTAGGTGGTGCTTGGGGTGTTTCGTCCTTTGTTGTGGCTACAGATGTAGTACAAAGTCTTCTAGAGTTTCTGAGAATAAAATTGCAGAGAAACAGTAGAGTTAAAAGAAGAGTTTGGTCTTGATCGGATTCGTTGACTGTTGTTGAAGACTATTATTGAGGGAGAAAAATGAAAATTCTAGTTACTGGTGGTGCCGGATACATTGGCTCACACACTGTTTTAGAGTTGCTAAATGCTGGTCATGAGGTTGTTGTGATGGATAACCTCGCTAACTCTTCTGAGGAGTCTTTACGTAGAGTCAGTGAGCTCAGCGGCAAAGAGGTTGCATTCCATCAAGTTGATCTTCTTGATATGCCGGCGATGAGGAAACTCTTTTTAGAGCAAAAGCCTGAGGCTGTCATTCATTTTGCAGGTCTTAAAGCTGTAGGTGAGTCTGCTGAGAAACCGTTGTGGTATTACCAAACGAATGTGGCAGGTACTCTGAATCTTCTCTACGCAATGGAAGAATCTGGTTGCCGTTCTATCGTATTTTCTTCTTCTGCTACGGTGTACGGTGAACCTGAAGAGATGCCGCTAACCGAAAAAATTAATATGGACGCTCAGTCTTGTTATGGTCGCACTAAGGAGCATATTGAAGATATGCTCCGTGATTTAGGTGCTTCTGATGAGTCTTGGAATATTGCTCTTTTGCGTTATTTTAATCCTGTTGGTGCGCATGAGTCTGGCAGAATCGGTGAGGACCCTTCTGGTATCCCGAATAATCTGGTGCCTTTTATCGCACAGGTTGCGGTGGGTCGTCGTGAATTCTTAAGTGTTTTCGGCAATGATTATCCCACCGTCGATGGTACTGGCGTTCGAGACTATATCCACGTTGTTGATTTGGCTGATGGCCATTTGAAGGCTCTTGACTACATCACTGCTCATGGCGGAGTTCGCACCTGGAATTTAGGCACTGGTAATGGTTATTCGGTGCTCGAAGTTCTTCACGCCTTTGAGAAAGCATGTGGCAAGGAGCTCCCCTATCGTATAGTTGCACGTCGTCCGGGCGATGTGGCAGTGTCTTTTGCTGATCCATCGTCTGCTCTTGCTGATTTGGGTTGGTCTGCTCGTCGTGATATTGACACGATGGTACGTGACCACTGGAACTGGCAGAAGAATAATCCTCAAGGTTATGGGCAATAATACGAGATTATAAGACCTGTTATATCTACTTCCGTTAAAAGGTTGGGGGTCGATAGCCTTGACGCTATCGACCCCCAACCTTTGATTTCTTGATACGAATACGGAACGGTTAAGCCCGTTTAGGAGTGGTTCTCTTGACTTCCGGGGTAATGTCGTAAAGGTTCTCCAACGTACACTTGACGTGGGCGCCCGATTCTAATTTCGGGGTCGTGAATAAGTTCACGCCATTGAGCAATCCAGCCTGGCATACGGCCAAGGGCGAAGAGAACGGTAAACATTTCTTCGGGGAATCCCATTGCTTTATAGATAAGTCCGGTGTAGAAGTCTACGTTGGGGTAGAGTTTCCGTTCGATAAAGTAATCGTCGGCTAGCGCTTTTTCTTCTAGTTTTCGGGCGATGTCGAGGAGTTCGTCGTTACCGCCTAGTTTGTTGAGCACTTCGTCAGCAGTTTTTTTGATGATGCGAGCGCGCGGGTCGTAATTTTTGTATACGCGATGCCCAAATCCCATTAGTCGTACGCCGTCTTCTTTACGTTTGACTTTTTCCATGAAGGCTTCGGGGCTGATACCTTCTGATTGGATGCTACGTAGCATGTTCAATACGGCTTCGTTTGCGCCTCCGTGCAGTGGCCCGTGGAGGGCGTTGATGCCCGCTGAGATGGAGGCGAAAATATTGGCTTGTGCTGATCCGACCATGCGTACGGTAGATGTTGAACAGTTTTGTTCGTGATCTGCGTGCAATAAGAGCAAGGTGTCTAGGGCTTTAGCTTTGACGGGGTCTACTTCATATTCTTCGGTGGGGAATCCGAAGCACATCCTTAAGAAGTTCTCAGCGTAGTTGAGGTTGTTTTGTGGGTACATGAAGGGTTCGCCTTTAGATTTTTTATAGGCGTACGCTGCAAGTGTTGGGACTTTAGAGAGAAGTCTGAATGTTGATATTTCTACTTGACGTTTATCGAAGGGGTCTAGAGAGTCTGCGTAGAAGGTGGACATGGTTGAGACGGAGGACGCTAAGACGGCCATAGGGTGTGCGTCGCGGGGGAATCCGGCGTAGAACATTTTGAAGTCTTCGTGCACCATCGTATGGCGGCGAACCATGGTGTCGAAGTCTTCGTATTCTTTGACGGTGGGTAGTTCACCGTAGATGAGAAGATAGGCGACTTCTAGAAAGCTGGCGTTTTCGGCGAGTTCTTCGATGGGGTATCCGCGGTATCGTAAAATGCCGGCGTCACCGTCGATGTAGGTGATGGCAGATTTGGTAGTTGCGGTGTTCATGAATCCGGGGTCGTAGGCAACCTGTCCGGTATTTTTCATCAAACCCGCGATGTTAAATGCGCCGTTGCCTTCGGTGGGAGTGACGTAGCTTAGTTCTTGTGCGGTGTCGTGATAATGCAACACAGCGGTATTATTTTCAGACATTCTTTCCTCCGTGTATCGAGAAATGTGGTGTCTCGGTAGTAGCTATTTGTGTGGGACGCTATGTATGCCATGGTGGTGGCTTTTTCTACCGAGAACACTAAAGTAATCTCTATTACACCCTACAGGTAAGAATGTTATAAGTCACATCCATGTGGGCTTGTTGCGTATTTTTCTAGTCAAATTGACATTTATCGGCGCAACCGCTCTACTGCACGGTCAATGTCTTCATCGCTTCCGGTGAGAGCGATACGCACGTATCCTTCCCCTTCAGAACCATAAAACACGCCTGGCCCAACCAAAATACCCAAACGAGCAAAACGCTCAACGGTACTCCACGTATCTTCGCCAGCACTACCCCACAGGTAGAGCCCCGCTTCAGATTCTTCGACTTGAATACCGAAGTTTTGAACAGCAGGCAAAAGCCTCTCACGACGAGCACGGTATACATCTTTTTGCGCTTGCACGTGCTGGTCATCATCCAGCGCTGCAATCATTGCAGATTGCACGGGCGCAGGAACAATCATTCCGGCATGTTTACGAGAGTTAACGAGATTGAGAATGAGCTGCTCATCGCCGGCAACAAAAGCGGCTCGATAACCAGCCATATTAGATTGTTTAGATAAAGAATATACGCTCAGTAGATGGTCAAAACGGCCTTGCGTAACATACGAATCAAGTAGAGAAGGAACAGCAGTTCCTCCTCGTTGAGCATCCCACTGTCCCCAACCAAGTTCGGCATAGCATTCGTCGGAAGCTACGATTGCCCCGAGATCGCGCGCCTGTTCGACCAGCGCTCGCATCTGTTCGAGAGAGGTTACTGCACCGGTAGGGTTTGAAGGAGAGTTGACCCAGATGAGTTTGACACGTGAGCGCGTATCTTCGTCGAGTTCTTCTAGGCTGTCTGCCGCAATGTGTTGGGCTCCTGCTAGTTGCGCCCCGATGTCGTAGGTTGGGTACGCGATGCGCGGGCGCACAACGACATCGTGGGCCCCTAGTCCTAAGAGGAAAGGTAGCCACGCAATCAATTCTTTTGAGCCTACTGTTGGCATAATTTGTTGGGGGTTCAGCCCTGTTACTGAACGACGGCGTTCGTACCAGCCGGCAATAGATTCTCGAAGTTGTAAGGTGCCGTGTGTGGTGGGGTATCCGTGCGCGTCCGACGTGTTCGCCAAGGCGTCTCGAACAACAGAGGGTGTGCTGTCGATGGGTGTACCGATAGAGAGGTTGACCAGAGGATCTTGATATTGTTCTGCAATTTCTCGGTAAGGTGCGAGTTGTTCCCAAGGGTACTCTGGCAGGTTAAGACCGAATGTAGGCATAAACGTTTTCCTCAATAGTTAGGTCAGTAAATGAGATGTTCTCATATCTTATCGTTGTATAGGTGCCCTGCCGAAAAGATATTTCACATCAAGAAATTTTTTAGGCAAAAAAGAACTTCTATGCGCTATCAGGTGGCACATAGAAGTTCTTCATCAAAAATATGTTTAGTCCTGGTTTTGTGGCGGTAGTCCGGCAATCCACGCGACGTCGCTGCCTGTTGGGCCTAAACGTGCAGCTCCACCGGGAGAGCCAAGTTCGTCGAAGAAGTCTGCGTTAGCAGCGGTATATTCTGACCATTCTTCGGGAACGTCGTCTTCGTAGTAGATTGCTTCTACAGGGCATACGGGCTCACACGCGCCACAGTCTACACATTCGTCAGGATGAATGTATAGCGTGCGTTCGCCCTCGTAGATGCAGTCCACGGGGCACTCTTCAACACATGCGCGATCTTTAACATCGACGCAAGGCTGGGCGATAACGTAAGTCATGCAATAGCCTTTCTGAGCCGGTACGGCGGATTCTTAGACGCACTTTGTAGTGCAAAACCTCTACCTATGGTAGTCCGATTGAGTCGAAACTGAAGACTTTAGTGGTGGAACTGACACAGTTTTTACCCTGAAGTTATTTTCTTTATCAAATAACTTAGCTTAGCCTTAGCTTAGTTTTAGCTGAAAAAATTATGACAAGGAGCGCGCCACGCGCTGAGCAACAAGAGCCGACCCCAAAGCACCAAAAGCCCACACCACACCGGCAATTCCCACTGGAATCTGAGGATTCAACAACACTAATAATGAGCCTTCTTTACCAAACCCAAACAATCCGATAAGAACAAAAGCCACAATACCAACCAGTACCCCGCCCCAAGAAGTTCCAGAACGCAAAGCGCTCCACAGGCTTGCACAAAATACCATCACAATAGCCAAACAACTCCCCCACGGCACAAACCATGAACCAGTTGAGGCATACCAAATTGAGGCATGATACATCGTCCCTATAAACCCAGTGATAATGCCCAAAGAAACTGCTATAACCACAGAGTTCAACGTTGTCGGATACAAATCAGCATCTTGGGCAAACTCACCCTCATACGAGGACGAACCCGACGGAATCTTAGATTGTTTCATCTTTTCTTCTCCTGTGATGCGGAAACCACTGTTGCTGTTGGAGCAGACCATATCAGACGATATGTTTCTCGAGCAGATATTTTTTGAACCACCAAATTCGAGAATTGATAGCTATCTTCACTAGCAATAATCACCTGAGTACGATGAGCTGCCATAGCCTCACGTTTACGAGCGACAGAGCCATCAATCACAGCCTGCACTCGATTGTCTTCAGAAGAATAGTCTCCTTCTAAACCCCACAAGAGACAAGGAGCATCGGCCGTGCCCCCTAAATTCTTGACCGCTTCTAAGCTCACTTCATGAGTTCTCACATGATCAGGGTGACCATATCCTCCCCCCGCATCATACGTCACCACAACATGCGGACGATAATGTTTAATCACACGCATCAGAGCCTGAACTTGAATATCTAAAGAAGTTCTCGTCAAGCACTCTTGGGAAGCCTGCGGATTTGCTTCAGGACGCCCATCAGCACCCCATACCATCCCAGAATCATAAAAAATTGCTGGCGTCTCCTTCCCCGCAGAAACACCTTCACCTAGAAAAAGGTGCTCATGAACACCCAGAGACTGTATTGCCTCACGCAATTCACCAGAACGATACTCTCCCAGAACCTGACCACCATCAGTGCACTGTGGCTGCCCAACTTCAAGATGTTTAAGCTCGCGCGGAATCACTTCACCCAGCTCACCACGCGTCATCGTCACTAAATCTACTTGAGCACCAGAATCTGCCAAAAGCCCCATTGTTGCACCAGTAGAGGTAGATTCATCATCAGGGTGAGCATGAACGAAAAGAACACGCGCATCGCAAGGTTCCAAACCCTCAGGCAGCAGAGAATACACGGCGTCTTCACAGATATTGTGTCCCTGTTCTGGATAATACGGTGTGGGTTCTTTTTCCTGAGAAAGCATCTATTCATTCCTCCTACATATCGAGATTTCGCATATACAAATATATGGTGAAGGGGCTACCACCACCGATGGTAACCCCTTCACTTATGAAGTGTTAGAGCTTTGCTTTATTCACAGAAGCTCCATCCTCGACACTGTACCGATTAGTCGCGGTGACGACGACGATATTCACGAATACGTTCGTTGGAGTCAAGAATCACTTTACGAATGCGAATAGCTTCAGGAGTAACTTCCACACACTCATCTTCACGTGCCCATTCAAGAGACTCTTCGAGGGTGAGTTTCTTAGGCGGAGTCATGTTCTCGAAGTTATCCGCAGTAGAAGAACGCATGTTCGTTAGCTTCTTCTCCTTGGTGATGTTCACTTCCATATCGTCGGCACGTGAATTCTCACCGATAATCATGCCTTCATAGACTTCGGAGGTTGGCTCAACGAAAATCGTGCCTCGTTCTTGAAGGTTGATAATGGCATAAGGTGTTACAACACCGGCACGGTCAGAAATCATCGAACCGTTCGTACGGTATTCGATATCTCCAGCCCAAGGCTCATAGCCAGTAGCGTAGGAAGAAGAAATACCAGCGCCACGAGTCTCGGTTAAGAACTGGGTACGGAAGCCGATCAAGCCACGAGCAGGAACAGAGAATTCCATACGAACCCAGCCGGTTCCGTTATTTGCCATATTCTCCATACGACCTTTACGGGCAGCCATGAGCTGAGTGACAGCGCCGAGGAATTCTTCCGGAACGTCAATAATCATGTGTTCCATCGGTTCATGCAATTTACCGTCAATGGTCTTGGTAACAACCTGAGGTTTACCAACGGTAAGTTCAAAGCCTTCACGTCGCATCTGCTCCACCAAAATCGCGAGCGCAAGTTCGCCACGTCCTTGTACTTCCCATGCGTCAGGACGCTGAGTAGGAAGAACCTTCAAAGAAACGTTACCGATAAGCTCTTTGTCGAGACGGTCTTTAACTTGACGTGCGGTGACTTTAGCACCTTTGACTTTACCGGCAAGAGGAGAGGTGTTAATACCGATAGTCATCGAGATTGCTGGGTCGTCAACAGTGATGAGCGGGAGCGCTTTAGGGTTATCAGGGTCGGTGAGGGTTTCACCGATGGTGATGTCTTCGATACCAGCAACTGCCACAATTTCGCCAGGGCCAGCTTCTTCTGCCGGTACGCGCTCGAGTGCTTTAGTGACCAGAAGTTCAGAAATGCGAACGTTCTTGAGCTGTCCGTCCTGACGTGCCCATGCAACGGTCTGTCCTTTTTTGATACGTCCGTTGAAGATACGCAACAATGCTAGACGCCCCAAGAAGGGTGATGAGTCAAGGTTGGTTACGTGTGCCTGAAGAACTTCGTTGGGGTCGTACGTTGGTGCTGGAACGTGATTGATGATGGTCTCAAAAAGAGGCTCAAGATCATCGTTATCAGGAAGAGCGCCGTCTGCTGGCTGGTTCATTGACGCAGCGCCAGCTTTACCGGAAGCGTAGACGATGGGTACATCAAGCAAAGAATCTGCGTCGAGGTCGGGAACTTCGTCAGCGAGGTCGGAGGCAAGGCCAAGAAGCAAGTCCATTGACTCGGAGACGACTTCGTCGATGCGCGCATCAGGACGGTCTACTTTGTTGACCACCAGAATAACAGGCAGTTTTGCTGCTAGTGCTTTACGTAGCACGAAGCGAGTCTGAGGAAGAGGCCCTTCAGAAGCGTCGACCAAGAGAACGACACCGTCGACCATGGAGAGTCCGCGTTCGACTTCGCCGCCAAAGTCAGCGTGGCCGGGGGTGTCAATAACGTTAATGGTAATTTTTTCGCCCTGTGCAGAAGGGCCGTCGTAGAACACGGTGGTGTTCTTTGCCAAAATGGTGATGCCTTTTTCTTTTTCGAGGTCACCAGAGTCCATCACTCGGTCTTCAACGTCAGCGTGTGCAGAGAATGCGTTGGTCTGCTTCAGCATTGCATCAACGATAGTAGTTTTGCCGTGGTCAACGTGCGCCACAATTGCTACGTTGCGCAGGTCGCTGCGCGAAGCGGTGTTTTCAGACATGCGTATAAGTCTCGCTTAAATCTAGGGAATAAAAGATGCCCACTCAAGAACAAGTTATTTGATAGTACCCACACAAAAAATGAGCACTCTGCAAAGAGGGCTTAGTGCCATCATACCCGTCTTCATACTCAGATGCCCTCTACGGTGATAAAACTCCCTAAAAGATTTAGCTCATAGTTTTGTTTAAAATGGCGGGGCGGGTGTCCATCAGAAAACGATGGACACCCGCCTCCCACATCAAAGAGCACCGTATGCGGAGTACTACATCTTATTTTTTATGTGAGTTCCACGGCATCTTTCGAGAAGTTTTAGCAGAGCGATCCGCTTCTACTTCTTCAGCCGTGACCATGCGAAGAGCCTGCGTATCAGTAATCTTCTTGATAGCTGCAGTATTTGCTTCGACCTGTAACGTTACATCATCAACGACGGAAGCAACGGCTTCTTCAACCGCTTCTTCGACAGCTGCTTCAACTTTTGCATCAACAGCTTGTCCAACAGCTTGGTCAAGAGCCTGGTCCACAGCATTTTCAATAGCTTGTTCCATATGTGCTTCAACGTGTGCTTCAACTTGCGCTTCAACGCCTTCAGCAACCATTTCGTCGACGGTTTCGCCAATACGTTCGTGAAGTTCTGCTGCGATTTCTTCTCGAGCGCTACGACGCTGAGCACGGACGAAGAGTCGATGTTCGTAACTCAACGCTTTGTAGAGCGAGATACACATCATGATAATCACAAAAGAGAACGGTAATGCCGTCAAGATTGCGATGGTTTGAATTGCTGTTAGCGAGTCTGTACCACCGACCAGAATCAAGACGATTGCGGTAGCAGCTGCTACAAGAACCCAGAAGACGCGAATCCACGTTTTAGGTTCAGGTGAACCGTTGGTAGAGAGCATACCTAAGACAAGTGCGCCAGAATCTGCTGAGGTTACGAAGAAAATCGTAATCAAGAGGACCGCACCAACGGTTAAGGCAGTACCAGCTGGCAAGTTCTCAAACATCTTAAATAGCGCGTTCTGAGCAGATACACTTCCGTCTGCTTCAAGGAGGCTCTTATTTTCAAAGAGTTCCTGATGCAGAGCGGTTCCACCAAGGACGGAGAACCAGAAGAAGGAGGTGAGTGCTGGAACGATGAGCACGCCCATGACGAATTCGCGAACGGAACGTCCTTTAGACACACGTGCGATGAACATTCCCACGAAAGGTGACCATGAAATCCACCAGCCCCAATAGAAGGTGGTCCATGCAGCTTGGAACTTCTCCCCTTCGTCGCCATAAAGGGCGAGGGTGTCGAAGGTCATGGACACCATATTTTGGAGGTAGTTACCAATGGATCCAACAAACTCGCGAAGCAAGAAAATTGTTGGCCCAACCACCAAAACGAAGATACATACGATAGCTGCAAGCAGAAGGTTTCCGTTGGAGAGGAGCTTCATACCTTTTTCAAGTCCGGTCACTACGGAGAAAAGAGTGATACCCATCAATACGACAATGATTCCGACAAGCCATAGCTCGTTATCGGCAGGAATGTTGAGGTAGCCAAGGCCAGCAGCTATCTGCATGACTCCGAGACCTAGAGAGGTTGCGACGCCGAAGAGAGTTCCTACGAGTGCAACGATGTCAATGACGTCGCCCCATCCACCTTTGACTCGATCTCCGAGTAGAGGTTTGAGCGAGTAGCGGATAGATAGCGGTAGTTTGAGACGGTGTGCAGAGTATGCAATAGCCAAACCTACGATGACGTAGATAGCCCAAGGGTGGAATCCCCAATGTAGGAAGGATTGACTCATTGCTGCTTGAGCTACTTGCTGCTCGTTACCGCTCACGCCAGGACGTGGAGTGACGTAGTGCATCAGAGGTTCTGTTGCCCCGTAGAATACGAGGCCGATACCCATGCCTGCGGCGAAGAGGAATGCAAACCAGGTGGTAAAGGAATATTCAGGTTCGTCATCGTCGTCTCCGAGTTTGACGTCGCCCATACGGGAGAATCCGAGGTAGAGCGCAAAAATCACGAAGAACGCAATGATTGCGACGTAGTACCAGCCGAAGTAGTTAATAACGTCGCTTTGTAGTGCGTTAAAAATTCCTTTAGCTTTTTGAGGAAAGAGGAGGGTGAACCCGATAAAAACCGCCATAATAACGGCAGCGGGCCAGAATACTTTACCGGAGAGGTTTCCGGCGCGCATATTGGCGCGGGTTTCCTGACTTACATCTGCTTTACGTAAGTCTGGAGCCCCCTCAGGTAGTGAAGTTTCAGTTTTAGCCATATGTGTTATTGCCTTATATCTCTGGTTACGAACTGTGTATGTTTTCGTCAATAAAAAACCCTGTATGGACAGGGTTAGCTTGTCCAGCATATCGAAAATATTGAACAATATCCACTAAATCATCAGATTGCTTATGATTTATTAAGTAGGCTCATTATTTTTTCTCGAAGCACCCGTCAAATTTATGTCCCCTATCACTAAATGAGTTTTTCTTCCGTGAAAACTAGGCAGAGCACCCACAAGAGAGGAAAATAAGAATTATGACTAATAACATCGTAAATCCCACTCAAACCGCAGCATGGGAAGCCCTCACGCGTCACTGCCAAGAGCTCACGCCTAACCTCCGCGGATGGTTTGAACAAGACCCACAACGAGCAGAGAAACTCAGCTTCACGGTGGCAGACCTTCACGTAGACCTCTCCAAAAACCTCATCAACGAACAGACTCTCGAACTGCTTACAGAACTAGCCCAGCAAGTACAGCTAGAGCGACGCCGCGACGCAATGTTTGCAGGCGAGCACATCAATATCACCGAAGACCGCGCCGTATTACACACCGCTCTACGTCGCCCACAAGGAACAACACCAGAACTCATCGTCGATGAACAGAACATTGACCAAGACGTACACGACGTTCTCGCTAAAGTTTATGCTTTCGCAGAGCGCGTACGCTCTGGAAAATGGGTTGGCATCACCGGAAAACGCATTGAAACTATCGTCAACATCGGTATTGGGGGTTCAGATCTTGGCCCCGTCATGGTCTATGAGGCCCTCAAGTCTTATGCGCAACAGGGGCTAGAAGCACGTTTCATCTCAAACATTGACCCCACCGATGCCGCCGAGACCGTCCGCGACCTCGACCCTGAAACCACGTTGTTCATTGTCGCTTCCAAAACTTTTGGAACACTCGAGACGCTCACCAACGCACGTGTATGTCGCGAATGGTTACTTGAAAAACTGGCAGCAACAGGAGCGCTAGATGGAAAAGAAAACCGCGAAGCCGTAGCACGCCACTTCGTAGCAGTTTCCACCGCTCTCGACAAGGTGGAAGCCTTCGGCATCGATCCCGAAAATGCCTTTGGATTCTGGAGCTGGGTGGGAGGACGTTACTCCGTAGATTCTGCTATTGGAACGTGTCTTGCCATCGTCCTTGGACCGCAGGTCTTTGAAGAATTTCTTGCCGGTTTCCATGCTGTTGATGAGCATTTCCGCACCGCTGAACTATCTCAGAACGTTCCTGCACTTATGGGATTGCTCAACATCTGGAACGTTAACTTCTTGGGAGCAGAAACCCACGCAGTACTCCCCTATGACCAGTACTTGCACCGTTTCCCTGCATACCTACAACAGCTCACCATGGAATCTAACGGTAAAGGTGTCACAGCAGATGGCCAGCCAGTTATCTACAACACCGGCGAGGTTTTCTGGGGAGAACCAGGCACTAACGGGCAACACGCCTTCTACCAGCTCATCCACCAGGGCACTCGAATTATCCCCGCAGATTTTATTGCTTTTGCAAACCCCATTCACCCAACCCGTGACGGTGAGCAAGACGTTCACGAACTGTTCCTTGCAAACTTCTTCGCACAGACTAAAGCGCTGGCATTTGGTAAAACGGCAGAAGAGGTTCGCGCAGAAGGAACGGCAGAAGAAATTGTTCCTGCCCGCGTCTTTACAGGCAACCGCCCGACGACCTCTATCATGGCTTCACGCCTAACCCCTTCTGTCCTTGGACAGCTCATCGCTCTCTATGAGCACATCACCTTTGTTCAAGGCATTGTATGGGGTATTGACTCCTTCGACCAGTGGGGTGTTGAGCTAGGTAAAGAACTTGCGTTACAACTTGCTCCAGCTGTTGGTGGAGATAGCGACGTTCTTGCACAACAGGATTCTTCAACTCAAGGTCTCATTCAGTTCTATCTCAAGAATCGTACGGTCTAAGTAACGTACAAGATACATCTCAAAAGGGTGGGGTGAACACACCGTGCGGTGTGTTCACCCCACCCTCTATTTAATATGCTCAGTTACTGAGACGACGATCTTCGCTCCGTTGAATCAGCTGATGAATTTTAGCGTTTCTGATATTGCACTAGCTCATTAAGTATCGTTTCAAGAGTGTCTACCACAAGTGACTCGTCAAGGGTCGGGATACTCTTTGTTCCTTCTACTCCCCCAGTTTCTGCTGAGGCGCTGAATTCTTGAAAGCTTATCTCTGTCAATGCTGGTATATGAATAAATCCAGCATAAATATCTGGGGTATGGGCATAATGGTGCAATAGTTCGTACATCACGTGGTTACACACGTATGTGCCGGCGCTATACGATACTTCAACAGGCAATGACAGTTCTTGCATTCTAGCAATCAGAGAAGGTACGGGAAGTCTTGCGAAATAAGCGGTATCGCTTTCAGCTCGAATATGTTGATGTCGGCGTTGGTCTCCGTCATTATCGGGAATACGAGCCTCATCATAGTTAATAGCCACGTGTTCGATACTGATACAAGAACGACCAACAGCAACCCCTAAACTAATAATGATGTCGGGATTCTCTTCATCGAGTATTTGTATCAGCTGCTGAGAGCTCCTCGCAAAGCTTACCGGTAACTCACGAATAACGCACTGTATCTGTTCACCACAGAACCGGTGTTTGTAGCGTCGTTGGAGATTCTGTGCGACTAGTTCGCTGGGATTGACAGGAACTCCGGGGAATGCCCCGAAGTATGTTACAAGTATTTTCATGGTTTCCTCCCTTGGCAAAGGTCTCGTCAAAGCCCCTATCCCCTAGACTATCGATATGCGCAAACATCATTCTTCCCGCACAGACCATCACCTCATACATCATCAAACGCTAGAACAAGATACTCCTGAAGCGCTTTTACTTGATGGCGACGCATATGAAGAAGAACAGCATAGCGAACAACAAACCCCAGCACAGCCTTTAACTCATTGCTCTGCGGCACAAGCAGTCACTCGGTTTTATCGTTTCTTTAGCCTGCGGGAAGGACGAGCAAGTACCTCTGAGTTCGTGTGGGGCATGGCGTGGTCTTGTTGCACGACGCTAGGAATTTTTATGTTAACCGCGTGGATGCATACTCAGGTGATGGCAGATGTTGTCGGCTCATTTTTTCGGGTGCTCTACATGCTGATGATTTATTGTGCGCCAGCTTGGTTTATCATCCACATTATGCCAACACTTTCTTTACTCAGACGGTTTTTCAATGGCAGAGTGTAGCTCTTGAGCAACCAGAGCCGGAAAGATATGAGCGGTATTTAGGGGTGCTTGATGTTCTAAGTGCGTGTCTGCAGGGTTCACCCACTGAGCTTGGACAATTTCTGCTCTCAATAAGAAAGGTGACTCTGGGACACTCGACATAATTGGCAGGTATCGAAAAACTTCTGCTCTTACTGTACGTCCAGGTTCGTTCAAAGCCTCAGCTTCAAAGGTTCCACAATATGTGAGGTCTTCTTCTGCGCAGTTGATACCTAGTTCTTCAAAGACTTCTCGGCGAGCAGTTTGTACCGGAGTCTCGTCCGGTTCAGGTTTTCCTCCGGGGAGCATAAAACCGGTGGTTCCGTTTTTGCGAACCGTTAGCACTTCGCCGTTCTGGTTCATCAAGATGACGGCACTCACGTAAATGGGTGAAGGGAAAGTCATAAGTTTTAGCATACCTCGTAACGATTGGGGAGCTGATATGACTTTTTCTCAAGAGATAAAGTCATATACACGCTTAGTTCTCTGTGCTAGAGGACACATTAGAGTATTGTTGTATACAGCACAACCGTATACAACACACACGGGAGACGAAACCCATGTCCAAAATTATCTACACCCACACCGACGAAGCACCGCTTCTAGCGACCTACTCCTTCAAGCCCATTGTTGAAGCCTATACTCGTCAAGCAGGTATCAACATCGAAACGCGAGACATCTCGTTGTCTGGACGCATCCTTGCACAATTCCCAGAACGGCTCACCCCAGAGCAGCGCGTCGATGATGCGCTCACCGAGTTAGGTGAACTCGCACAAACCCCTGAAGCAAATATCATCAAGCTCCCTAATATCTCAGCATCATTGCCTCAGCTCAAAGCAGCTATCCAAGAGCTTCAATCTCAGGGATACGATATTCCCGATTATCCCGAAGAAGTACAGACCCCAGAAGACGCCGACATACGAGCACGGTATGACAAGGTCAAAGGATCAGCAGTAAACCCTGTTCTCCGTGAAGGAAACTCTGACCGCCGCGCACCACTATCGGTCAAAAACTATGCACGAAAAAATCCGCATCGTATGGGAGCATGGTCTCAAGATTCAGCAACTTCAGTTGCCACAATGAGCGCTGGAGATTTCCGAGACCATGAGCAGTCTATCGTTATGGAAGCAGAAGACACACTGCGTATCGAACACGTCGATACTGAAGGTCAAGTGACTGTTCTCAAAGAATCTCTTCCTGTACGTGCAGGAGAAATTATCGATGGAACGTATATGGATGTCGCAGCACTTCAAAAGTTCCTTGCAGAAAGTATTGAACAGGCAAAGAAAGATCACGTACTCTTCTCCGTCCACCTTAAAGCTACGATGATGAAAGTCTCCGACCCCATTATTTTTGGGTACGTTGTTCGAGCATTCTTCGCCGAACTTTTTGAAAAGTATGGAGAAGAACTTAAACGTCTTGGGCTCAACGGAAATAATGGTTTAGGCGCTATTCTTGACGGTGTCGAACAGTTATCTGAACAAACACGCGAAGATATCATGCGCATGATTACTCGCCGATTAGCTGAAGGCCCCGACCTAGCGATGGTCAATTCTGATCGAGGAATTACCAACCTTCACGTTCCTTCAGACGTTATTGTTGACGCTTCAATGCCTGCGATGATTCGCTCCTCTGGTCATATGTGGAACGCTAGAGGAGAAGAGCAAGACACTCTTGCTGTTCTACCAGATTCTTCTTACGCGGGTGTATATCAAGTCGTTATCGATGATTGCACGAAAAACGGTGCGCTTGACCCCACCACGATGGGAACCGTACCTAACGTTGGGCTCATGGCGCAAAAAGCCGAAGAATACGGTTCTCACGATAAAACCTTTGAAATTGAGTCAGAGGGTACTGTGCGTATCGTCAATTCTGCGGGCGAAACGCTCATGGAACACCATGTTCAGGCTGGCGATATTTGGCGCGGATGCCAAACCAAAGACATCCCTGTTCAAGACTGGGTCAAGTTAGCAGTTACTCGTGCCCGTGAATCTCAGACACCCGCAGTATTCTGGCTCGACGATTCTCGCGCCCATGACCGTGCACTAGCCCAAAAAGTACGTCACTATCTCAAAGAGCACGATACTGAAGGTCTTGAGATTCACATACTGTCTCCTCAAGAGGCAACACAATTTTCTCTGGATCGTATTCGTCAAGGGAAAGACACCATATCCGTCACAGGAAACGTTCTACGTGACTATCTAACGGACCTCTTCCCTATCCTTGAGCTAGGTACCAGCGCAAAAATGCTCTCCATTGTCCCACTCATTAATGGCGGTGGGCTCTTTGAGACAGGTGCCGGTGGTTCTGCTCCCAAGCATGTTCAGCAGGTCATAGAAGAGAACCATCTACGGTGGGATTCTCTCGGTGAGTTCTTGGCGTTGGCAGCATCTTTAGAACACCTAGCAAAAACAACTCATAATCCCCAAGCTCAGGTCCTTGCGGATACTTTAGATCGTGCAACAGGAACGTTCCTGACCGAGAATAAGTCTCCATCACGTCGTGTAGGAGAACTTGATAATCGTGGTTCTCACTTCTATCTGGCGTTGTTCTGGGCTCAAGAACTTGCCCAACAGCAAGACGATACTCAGTTAGCAGAAGTTTTTGCTCCTGTTGCTCAGCAACTAGAGAAGGAGGAGAACACCATTGTTGAAGAACTCCTACGGGTACAAGGCAACCCCGTTCATTTAGGCGGGTACTATCGTCCGCAAGCGTCGCAGGTGGAGTCTGTTATGCGTCCGTCTCCGACCTTTAATCAGATTCTTGAAAAACTCATGTAGGGGTTTGTTGTATCCAAAACAACCGTTGTTGCTCCTAACCATCGGGGTGGGGCAACAACGGTTGTTCTTTTTATTCTGGTAATAAGACGTCGTTAGATTCTTCTAAATAACATTTTGCGCATAAGGATTCATACCCGACGTGAACCCCGTCAATAGCCACTTGAGAGCCCGAAAAAATAAATTTTCCGTCAACGGTGCGCCCGTTAAAGAGTGCTTTACGCCCGCAACGACAAATAGTTTTAAGCTCTTCAAGGGTATGAGCTATTTCTAACAATCGTGCTGAACCGGAGAATGCTTTAGTTTGAAAATCTGTACGGATTCCGTAGCACATCACCGGAATGTCATCGAGCACAGCAATACGCATTAAATCGTCAACCTGTGCGCTGGTCAGAAATTGTGCTTCGTCCACTAAGAGGCAAGAGATAGGAATTTTCTGCCCATGACTTATTGTCTTTGCGCATGCTTGTGTAAAGAGTTCTCGTGCGTTCTCTTCTACACCAATGAGAAAGTCTGCTTCACGGCTCACTCCTAAACGAGAGAGAATTTTCTGGTCGCCTTTAGTGTCTACTTGCGGTTTAGCAAGGAGAACCTTTTGCCCGCGTTCTTCGTAGTTATAGGCAGCTTGCAATAGTGCAGTAGATTTTCCAGAGTTCATTGCACCGTAGCGAAAATATAGCTTTGCCATCTCATCTCTCGTTCTTTCAGAATTATGCCTCACCTATTCTAGCGGGTATCTTGGCTCAAAAATGTTCACAGTTTCTTCAAGCTCGTGGTTATAGCTTTCTGCCGTTCTGCGCCGGATACTACACGGCAAACGCACACGACACCACCCCAAGATGTGCAAAGGGCAACTATACTTATACGTGAGCTGTCCATAATCCCGAGCTAAAAGAACAGACCAGAGGTGTTCAGATGATTTCTACTAGCGATGTTGAAGCGTTATTGGCGCCACCTGTTAGAGAGACTGACCCCCTAGACATTATTATGGAGCAGAATAAGTCTCGTTTAACGGAGCTTGTTCCTGTACGCATCGGGCGTATGTCGGAGTCTCCTTTTGCCTATTATCGCGGCACCGCAGGACCTATGGCAGCAGATTTAGCAACCCGACCCAATTCGGGGGTTTTCCCACTCATCTGCGGAGACGCACACATTGGAAATTTTGGGTATTTCGCTTCTCCCGAACGCAATTTGCTCTTTGACCTCAACGATTTTGATGAAGCCGGTCGAGGTCCCTTCGAATGGGATCTTAAAAGACTAGCAACCTCGGTGTATCTAGCCGCTATAGATAACGGCGAAAACGAGCAGACAGCAACAACCCTCGCTGAAAAAACCTCTAAATATTATCGACGAACCATTTTGCGGATGAATCAGCAAAGCGCATTAGACCGATACTATGAGCGTGTTAACACCGATAATCTTGAAGAACTCATCAAAGAAGAATACCAACCAATCTTCAATAAATTTGAGCGCAAAGCACGTAACCGTAATTCAGAGCAAGCGCTTCATAAATTCACTGTCACAGATGACCACGGCAATATCCGTATTGTTGATCAGCCACCGCTCACCTTACACACCGATGAGATGAGTCTTGAGGCCATGCGCGAGTTATGGCAACAGTACCTTTATTCTGCTCGCCCAGATATCCGTTATCTGCTCAGAAACTTCCGTATGAAAGACCACGTTCTTCGCGTTGTAGGTGTTGGTTCTGTTGGAACACGTTGCTTCATTACACTTCTTCAAGACCAGCTCGGCAATCCCCTCTTCATTCAAGTGAAAGAAGCACAAGATACGGTATTGCACACTTACGGAAAAATTGAGCAGACTTCGGAATCTCTAGGTTTTCCTGACCGCCCCATGGGTAACGGTTTCCGTGTTGTCGCCGGACAAAGAGTGATGCAATCACAGTCAGATGCATTCCTTGGGTGGATTACGGATGTTCCAACCCGACAAGGAACAACCACCGACTACTATGTGCGTCAGTTCAGAGATATGAAAGGTTCTATCAATATTTCTGCACTAGACGCTGAAGGTCTTAAACAGACAGCAAAAGTATGTGCATCGCTTCTAGCGCGAGCGCATGCACAGTCACGTCATATTGACGACATCGCAGTATATTGTGAAGCCGATAAAATATTTGATGTGCATATGGGGCGTTTTGCCCACGCCTATGCACAAATTTGTACTCAAGATTTTCAACGTTTGCGTAGCGCAGTTAAGGATGGAAAGTTACCTATACAATATGCGCTCTAACCCCTAATATAAGGAGCCGCCCATGAGCGATTTTGTTCCCTACCTTGTTCTTCCTGTCCTTTGTGGAGTAGGAGCTAAATTCCTAAGACTTCCCCCGATGCTCGGTTTTTTATTGAGCGGAATTATTCTGAACATTCTAGGGTACGAACCAGTAGAGGCCATCTCGAAACTTGGTGATCTGGGTGTGACTCTCATGCTCTTCACGATTGGTTTGAAGCTAGACCCTCGTTTACTTTTTAGAACTGAAGTTTGGCTCACTAGCGCTGTTCATCTTGTCATTACCACGGGGTGTGGGGCATCTTTTATTCTTTTTCTGACCGCTCTAGGGTTAGGTGTTCATGAAGTAATCCCTCTAGAGCAAGCAGCTATTTTAGGTTTTGCGCTCTCTTTTAGCTCTACAGTCCTTGTTGCAAAGACTCTTGAAGAACGTTCTGAAACGCGTTCTTTATATGGGCGCACGGCATTAGGTATCCTCGTTGTTCAGGATCTTTTTGCAGTATTATTTGTGGCTGTTTCTGGTGAGCATTCACCGACGTGGTGGGCTTTAGGACTAGTTTTCTTAGTTCCTGCTTCGTGGCTTTTCAAAAAAGGTCTTGCGCAGATGGGGCATGGTGAGTTGCTCGTTCTGTATGGCATTGTTCTTGCTTTTGTTCCAGGTTATTGGCTTTTTGACATGGTTGGTGTCAAAGGTGATTTAGGTGCTCTTGTGATGGGCATGCTGGTTGCCTCTCACCCGAAGTCTAATGAGCTTTCACGTATTCTGTTCTCGTTGAAAGAGCTCATGCTTGTTGGTTTCTTTGTCTCCACCGGACTTGCCGGTGTACCGTCGTTGAGCCAGTCATTATTTGCGTTCTTGCTGTTATTCTTGCTCCCTATCAACACCGTGGCATATACAGCAATTTTGCGGTGGGCGGGTCTTTCTCCTCGTACTTCGGTGTTGACGTCGTTGACGCTGACTAATTTTAGTGAGTTCTGCATTATTGTGATTGCGATGAGCACTAGTGCTGGTTTGCTTGATTCTTCCTGGACTATTACTTTCTCGTTAGCAGTATCGTTGAGTTTTGTTCTCGGAACTATATTAAATATGCGTGGTTCTTCGTTGCCGTCTCGTCTTGCGGCGTTGGTTCCGCCGGTGCCTGTTCATCGACGCCATCCTGAAGAGCGCCCCGTTGAGTTGGGTGATGTTCAAGCTGTTATTTTTGGTATGGGCAAGATTGGTCGTGCGACCTACGATGATTTAGTTCAGAACTATCAATTGCCAGTTGCTGGGGTTGATACATCGGAGCTTCGAGTGAGTGCCCTTGCAGAGCAGGGCTATAACGTGATTGAGGCTGATGCAACCGATGAGAAGTTTTGGGAGCGCGTTACGGATAACCCACAGGTACATCTTGTGATTCTTGCGATGCCGGTTCATGGTACGAACGTTGATGCGATGCGTCATGCGATTGAGGCTCACTCTCATTGTGCTTTTGTGGCGGTGTCTCAATATGCTGATGAGATTAAAGAGCTTAAAGAGTTGGGGGCTGATACTGTGGTGAATCTTTATGACGGTGCAGGTTCTACTCTTGCAGAAGCTGGTTATAAGTCTTTTATTGAGAAGTTCCACCCGCGTACGGGTTCTATCACAACAGCATCTTCAGAGAGCTAGTTTGAGATAATAGAAAAGTCCTGGTCAGCAAATGCTGTCCAGGACTTTTCTCTATTTTAGAGGGTATTAGTGTTTTCTTTTGTCTACGCGTAGGCCGGATACGTCGACATCTTCTAGCGGAATCATGGTAGATTTAGTGACCATTTTGTGGATGAGCCAGACGGCAATAAAGATTGGCAAACCGATATATGCGCTGGTTACTTCAAGGAGCTGTCCGTTGAATACTGCTTGGTAGTTTTGTCCGAGGATAACGATAACGCACATGACGAAAGCGACGATAGGACCTAGTGGGAACAGCGGAGCGGTGTAGGGAAGGTCGGAGAGGTCTTTTCCCTGTGCAATGTAGGCACGGCGGAAACGGTAGTGGCTGATAGCAATACCGACCCAGCAAATGAATCCGGAGAGGCCTGAGATGTTAATAAGCCAGGTGTAGGCGGAGCCTTCACCGATAATAGCGGTGAGGAATCCGAAGATTCCAACGGCGGCGGTGGCTAGCAGAGCGGGCATTGGTACACCACGGCTGTTGACCTTTGCGAAGATTTGAGGGGCTTTTTTCTCGATGGCAAGTGCGTAGAGCATGCGTGAGGAGACGTAGAGTCCTGAGTTGCCGGCGGAGAGAACAGCGGTGAGGATTACAGCGTTCATGAGTCCTGCTGCAAAGGCAATGCCGGTACGTTCGAAGACAAGGGTGAATGGTGAGTATGCGATGTCTGTTGCGTCAGTGCGGAGGAGGTTGGGGTCGGTGTAGGAGATGAGGAATCCGATGACGATAATCGCGCCGATGTAGAACAGCATGATACGCCAAAAAACAGATTTAATGGCTTTGGGGACGTCTCGGCTGGGGTTCTCTGCTTCTCCTGCTGCGACGCCAACCATCTCGGTGCCTTGGAAGGAGAATCCTGCGACCATGAAGATGGAGATGATGGAGAGCCATCCGCCGACGAAGGGTGCTTCTCCGTTTGTCCAGTTATGGAATCCTGGGGAGGTCCCTCCGATAATTCCGAAAATCATGGCAACGCCGGCAATGAGGAAGACGATGACGGTAATGACTTTGATGGTTGCTAACCAGAATTCCCCTTCTCCGTAAGCTCGGGAGGAGAGTGCGTTAAGGGCGGTTAGTAGGATGAGGAAGGTTGCTGCCCAGACCCATCCTGGTACTCCTGGTAGCCAGAAGTTCATGACGATACCGGCTGCGACGAGTTCTGCTGCGACGGTGATGGCCCAGTTGAACCAGTAGTTCCATCCCATTGCGAAGCCGAAAGATGGTGAGACGAAGCGTGCGGCGTAGGTTTGGAAAGAGCCTGGTACTGGTAGGTGTGCGGACATTTCGCCGAGAGATTGCATGAGGAGCAATACCATGAGTCCGATAAGTGAGTAGGCGACGATAGCGCCGCCGGGGCCTGCGGTGGCGATGGTTTCGCCGGAGGCTACGAATAGTCCGGTTCCGATAGCGCCGCCGATGGCGATCATTTGCATGTGGCGGCTTTGTAGGCCACGTTTGAGTTGCTTTTCTGAGGTGGGCAACTCGTGTTTGGTTTCGGACATAGTTTTGCCTTTAACGTTGTGAGGGGAAATGTACATCAAAGGTACATAAGAAAATCTTATGTACCTTAAGTTATTTTTCAGATTACCAGTTATGGTCTTTAAAAACAGGGGTATATTTGCGTAATCCTCAGCACGAAACCCATAGAAAACCATAAAAAAGCTTTCACACACCACAAAAAAGAACCGGCAGTGTGTAACACACTGCCGGTTCTTCATCTAACACCTAAAAGATTGAAACCCCACTTATGATGGAGTATCTGTGCGCAGAAATTTCACTGAAGTCTCGTGCTGAACAGTACGAGAGACCGTGCAATCTTTCTCATGAGATAGCTGTAAAAGTCGTTCAATCAAGGAAGCAGCTTTCTTGCCACCTTGGTCTTCGGGAAAAGCAAGGTCAAAAGCTACCTGAACATCGTCAAGACGAACCGCACCGTTTTCTTCAATACGCAAGGCAGAAGGAGTAACTTTAAAAACCTCTGGTTCGGTGTGTCGAGAAGTCACCACATCAACATCAATGGACGCACATCCGGCAATAGCAGCTAATAGCAAGTCCACGGGGCTAAGTAGCCCCTCCCCTCGACCGAAATCAAGAGTCGACCCCTGAGCATTAGTTACACGGTAGTGAGAAACCCCTAAGCGTTCAACCTGCACACTACGATAGTTTGGGTCCATCTCACGAGTAGGAATATCAGTTTTAGTATTTTCTTGTTCACTCATTTTTATCCCCTCACTGGGAAAGATATATAGTTTAGAATGTCCTAACGAATACAACATTAGCTTGTCGTATTCTATTCCAGTTTCGTGAGAACTTTTCTAAGATATCTATATGTCCGATAGCACAACGCCATCTCAAACACCGAAGGATGACGCCCCACCAATCCATGGAACGTATCAGCAAACATTCCCTCACGAAAGCGGATTTCATGAAGCGTTTAGGCTCACCGGCGTTATATGGGGTGGTTTTGTCTTTATGGGTATGGGGCTAGGAATCCTCCTCACCTCTTTACATCTTCCATGGTGGCTTGCTCCCGTTATTTCTTTCTTTGTGTTTGCAGGTTCTGTTGAATTCTTGTTAGTAGGAATGATTGCCTCGCACGCACCACTACTTTCTATTGCAGCCAACACTTTTCTCGTCAACGCACGACATCTTATCTATGGTCTATCTTTTCCGTTGCATCAGGTCAAAGGAAAACTTGCAAAAACATACTCTATCTATGCTCTCACCGACGAAATCTTTGCACTGACAGCAGGAAAAGATGCGACAAAACTACGTTCATCTAGCATTTTATGGATGCAAGCAATGCTTCATGTGTGTTGGACGGCAGGCAGCGCTATGGGTGCTGTTATCGGGGCGAGTTTCCTCTCCCACATTAAAGGTGTTGATTTTGTGATGACGGCGCTCTTTATTATTTTGGCGTTAGATTCTTATCGGGCTACACACGATAATATCTGTGCCGTGCTAGCAGTATTCTCTGGGGTGGTTGCGATGGTGTTTTTCCCACAGTCCATGCTCACAGTTGCTCTTTTGTTGTATGTTTTCTTACTAATTTTGCGATATTTTGCTCTCGAATTTGCAGAGAAGAAGGCTCAACATCATGCCTAACGTCGAATATATGCTTCTTGCTGTAGCAGTTGCCAGCGCCGTCACTTTTGTTCTACGAGCAGTTCCTTTTGCCGTTAAAAATGCGTTAGAAGATTCTCCCCTGATTGAAAACTTAAGCCGTTGGATTCCCTCAGGTGCAATGATTCTTTTAGCAATTTATGCGCTTTATCATCTTGATTATTCTTCTCCTGAGAACGTTATCCCCTATCTTTTAGGTGCTGTTGTCACAATCGTGGTGCATCTGAGCACTCAACACATGGTGGCTTCTCTCGTCAGCGGAACGGTCGTATGCGTCTTGCTCGCAAACATTGTTTTCGTCTAAAGGTTCAAGAACTAAGAGGTTAAACACCATGGGGTGGTTGTACAGAGCATCTGTACAACCACCCCATACGTGTTAAAAACGAGGTGATTTATTCTTATGCTTTGAGGACAGCGAGCGCTGCTTCATAGTTTGGTTCGTCGTGGATTTCTTCCACAAGCTGAGAGTGCAAGACCACGCCCTGCGCGTCTAATACGACAACAGAACGAGCGAGTAAGCCAGCTAGTGGTCCGTCTTCAAGAAGAACACCGTAATCTTGCCCGAAGGTGGAGCGGAAGTCTGAAGCAGTGACAACGTTTTCGATACCTTCAGCGCCGCAGAAGCGACCTAGTGCGAAAGGGAGGTCCTTAGAAACACACACAACAACGGTGTTTTCTAAGGACGCAACTTCTTTGTTGAATGTGCGTACAGACTGAGCGCATACGCCAGTATCAACGGAAGGGAAAATATTCAGAACGATGTTCTTACCTTCAAAGTCTGCGTTGGTTACCTCAGAAAGATCTGCACCAACAACAGAGAATGCTGGCGCGTGTGCACCAACTGCGGGAAGTTCACCAACGGTGTGGACGGTATTACCTTTTAGTTTTGTTTCTGCCATGACTCTATTCTTTATCACTTGCCTGAGAAACAGCAAGGAAAATGGCGAAAGTATCTCTCAAAGCGTCATATTTTTCTGAAGAGGTGTACCTCTAACGGATGTTGTTCTTCTTGCCAGAAACCGATAAGAGTTGTACAGCTTATCTAGAGGAGCACGTCTTAAATTAACTTAGGTCTACCTAAGAGAGTCAAAGCTCTCTAAGCTAGAAGTATGAGCAAAACTTATCACTATGAACATAAAGTTCCCGGCGGAAAACTTGTTGTTGCAGACCTTTGCGCTGACGGTGCAGAAGTAACTGAAGCACAAATATCAGGAGATTTCTTTGTTGAACCAGATGAAGCGTTCCTTGCTCTCTCCCCTGCTCTTGTAGGAATGCCTGTACGGGCAGGCGTTGAAGATATTGTTCGACGTCTTGAAAAAGCGCTTGAGTCACACCCAACGACTCAGATGCATGGGGTGAGCTGTCAGGACATTGCCTTTGCGGTGCGTCGAGCTTTAGCAGAAGCAAAGATTTTTTCTGACTTTGAATGGGAAATGATTGACCCAGGTGTTTTGCCGACACCGCTTAATGTTGCTTTAGATGAGTACCTTGTCGAAGAAATTCGACAGGGGCGACGCAAACCAACCCTACGTTTTTGGCACTGGGATGACTGTGCCACTGTTATTGGCGCATTTCAGTCGTATCAGAATGAGCTATACCCCGAGGGTATTCAAGAGCACCAAGTGCAAGTAGTACGCCGTGCAACCGGCGGCGGTGCCATGTTTATGGAAGGTGGAAACTGCATCACCTATTCCATCTATGCGCCAGAATCTCTTGTAGCAGGTCTTTCTTATGAAGAGTCGTATGAGTTTCTTGATCAGTGGGTGCTTCAGGCGTTAGCGGAGCACGGTGTGAATGCTTGGTATCAGCCTATTAATGACATCACCTCTGATGCCGGAAAGATTGGTGGAGCAGCCCAGAAACGAAGCTACGGTATCGTTCTTCACCATGTCACGATGAGCTACGATATCGACGCCGATAAAATGCTTGAAGTTTTGCGTATTGGTAAGGCAAAAATCTCTGATAAGGGTGTACGTTCGGCAAAGAAACGTGTAGACCCACTACGCCGGCAGACAGGCGCTACTCGTGAAGAAATTATTCAGACCATGAAAGCGGTGTTCGCTTCTCGTTATGGGGCAACAATGGGTGAGCTCACGGCCCAAGAACGTGAACAAGCCCAAAAACTTGTTGATGAAAAGTACGGCACGACTGAGTGGACACATCGAGTGCCCTAAAGGTGAGGTAGGCGCTGAACTGTCATAGGGGCAAAGGCTCTGGGGCGGCAACCTTGTAAAGAAGGTTACCGCCCCAGAGAAGTGTGTTAAAAGAAAGTCTTAAGGTTAGTGTGCAAGCCCTGGGAAAGCGCCAAGCATGCCAGCAATGAGCATCTGCATTCCGATAACGCCTAGTAGGAGACCCATTAAACGGGTCATAATATTCAGGCCATTTTGACCTAAAAATTTTACGATACCGCTACCGTAGCGGAAGCAAAGATACGTCACCACGCACAAGAGGCCAAAAGCAGCCAAGGTGATAGGGATATCAGATAAATTTCCTTGAGCAGAATAGTTCATTGCAGTAGCAATAGTTCCAGGTCCAGCAAGTAGCGGCATACCAAGGGGCGATATTGCAACAGATAGTAGCTGCTCTTTGCTCGCTTCCTGATCAGATTGGCTTGGGTGAGCAAAAGAAGAATGGTTCCCTTGTAGCATATGGTAGCCGATCAGAAAGACGAGTATGCCTCCAACAATCCGTAGAGCGGGCAACCCGATACCGAATTCTTCAAAGATGAGTTTTCCAGAAAGTGAAAACACCACGACAATAGAGAAAGCAAAAAGTAGTGAACGGGCCGCTACCGAATTACGTGTTTTAGTGTCGTCTCCTTGAACCAGGCTGATAAACACCGGCAAGTTTGATAATGGGTTCATGATGGCAAAAAACGCCATAAATATGGTCATGAATTGAGCAAGCATAGTGTTTTTCTGTCGATAAAATTCTTCCTTAGCACCGCTCATTATACCGTTCATGAGCTACCGTCAAGAAGTAACTCTGCGTATCTCATTTGGGAGTAAGTATTTATTTTGAGGATTTTTTCTTTTATTCTAGATGCTAGGGAATATAAAAGAATACTCATCCATATTTAGGGGAATATGATGAATGCTCAGAAAAGGACGTTAGGGATTGTTGTTCTTTTCCTAACATTGTTCGCAACATTTTTGGCGCCATCTCAGGCAGCTGAAGTAACTACCCAGACGGTAGATTATTCTATGGTACAAGCTCTCAACGAGGCTGTTGTTGCACCACAAGCTGAAGCTCATGCCACAGTAAGCACGTTTAATACGATGGGAATCGTTTTTATAACAGCTCTTCTGACACCGTGGCTAGGGGTTGCCCTTTACCGCCGCTTTCAGGAGAACTGTATTCCTTAAACACTGAAGATATAAAGATGACGGTAGTAAAGTACCCTTTTATTGCGGGGTACTTTACTACCGTCATCTTTATCGGAGTTCTAGAAAAATTCTAGTTTGATTTTTTGACAACCTGAGATTTGAGGTACATCTGCCCTGCACCTGGAACTTTTGCTTCGATATCGTGACCGTTCACGGGGCTTTCAAGAAGACGGATGCTCTTGACTTTCGTACCGCTTTTAATATCGGCTCCCCCTTTGACTTTGAGCCCCTTGATAATAGTGACAGCATCGCCATCTGAAAGTTCGTTACCAACAGCGTCAAGAATTTTAGCGGTCTGTTCGGCGCTCTCTTCGGTGTTTTCTTCGACAGACCACTCGTGCCCACACATGGGGCAGACCCATAGGGTGCCTTGCTCGTAGCTATATTCTTCGGTGCATTCTGGGCATGCGGGTGCGGTGGACATGGCTGTCTCCTGTCATTCGTTAATCTGTGTTCGCCCCATTATCCCACAGAATCTTCTATCCTCATTGATGCAGACGGGGTGTACAAAATCCTAAAATTTTGCACACCCCCTCAATAATAAAGGTTTGGTTCATGAGAACGCAGAATTAATCGATAGCCTCTAAAGAGCGACCTTCTTCGTGCGCTTTACGTTTAAGCTCACGCACACGAGCGCGCTCACGCTTATTCCTATCCGTACGAATACGCAGCACCGTATACGCCACGAACAGCGCACTATAAATAACAAGAGAAACATACGTGTCAATCAGCCACGGCAAGTTTTCCGGCTCATACAACCGGTCAGAGAACACAAGGAATCGTCGAATAAACACAAAAATAACGTTTGCGTACAACAAGAAGTAGAAGAAATACGATGCCTTATGGAGCTTCTGCCAGTTAGCAGCCTTCATGGAGAAACGAATCTTCTTGAAAGAAGTGATGAATAGTGGAATACCAACAATAAGCAGGAGGAGTGATGTCCAGAAGAGAATGTCATACGGAACTTCGGCATCGCCGTGATCAATGATCCAGCTCAAACCGTAGAGTAGAAGATGGCAGAACGACGTAATACACGCAAAAATGGAAATTTCTCCACGAATCGCGTATAGCTCTCTCGTAACTTTATTCCACGGCTTAATAACACCCTGGAACATCACGATAGTGAAGAACACGAAGCCAACCGAGCCACGCTTCATCTGATTCATAAAAGGCCACCACCACTCATCTACGGGGTAGCTATCGGTTAGTGACCAATGAATCCACAAACCAGAAACAATAAACGTGAACACTGTAATTACCAGGTAATACAGAACAGCGTGAGCGCGGATAGAACGGCGTAATAAGACAACAAGGGGAACAAGCACAGCAAAGGCTAAAATCACCATGTTTTCATGGACTAAAAAGTCTAAAACAGAAAGCATTGAGGCTCTTCTCAACTAACGATTACAAAACTTAGGTAAGACTAACATAAGTTATGGTATTTTCAGTGTTCAAGCTTTCAATACACAGGAAAAATCTTAAGAATACACCTATTCTAAGGTTGCACCTACACGATGTGTAAACTCAGCTCCAGCCATCATCATGATGATGTACGTACAGAGTAAAGGATTTCACCCCAATATTCTCCAGCACTAAACGCATAGTGCGAAACACTAACCATGAACATCGGTCAAGTACCCAATCTAACGGGGAACGCCCATTAGCCTGATATTCTTGGACAGCTTGAGGGACGCCACGTTAGTAGTGAACTTATCGGTCACTAGACTCGTAACTTATCCGTCAATGCACATAGACCAACCTTGGGTTATATTTCACCATTCTCTTGGTATTCCCCCAAAGTCCGACCATCGGCATCCTTCCAAAAGACTCGGGCATTTGTGTTATTACCAGCGACAAATACACCAGCCAAGTTGGGTGACTTGAAAGCGATATCTACACTCGTAGTGTTATCAGAGAACATATTGGAATAATGGTTACGAAGCTTCACCGCACGATTGCCTGTAGCTCGACCGATATAGCTACCTTTTTTCAACACCCATTCGTCCCCACTGCGGACTAAGGTGGCACGTTGACTCGGACGCTTATGGCTATAGAATTCTCTGCTTACTTTACGTGCTGGGCCGTGGGAGTCTACCTTGGCATCGTCTCCCTGTCCAAGAGTAATATCAATCTGTTCAGAGCTAGGAATCGGAGGTTCAAGAATCATAATCCCCATGGTGGCAAGCATTAAACGTGTATTAGAAACAATTACACCCATCCGGTTCTTCAGGTGTTCACGCACTTTCCCTGCATACGCACCGGTCTTGTTAGACAATCGGCTACGACCAGCTTCCCTAGCCAAAGTAATAAAAGTATCTTCCAACAGACAGAGTTCAGTAGCTCCAAAGTCCTCAGGCGGAGCAACTAGGAGTACTACTCGCTCACAAAATAGATGTTTTCTATTACCTATATGTTCTAGTACACGTTTTATACATCCACCGTTATTCTGTCGAACCGCGGCTTGACCGATGTAGAGGTTATCTTCTTCAGCTTCTAAATCGCCCAGAATAAAGTAAATCCCAGACAAGTTCATTTTCTGATGGTTACGGTATTCCTCAAGGGATGTACGGTGCAATAAATAGAGATCGTATTTGGTATCAGGTATTTGAACGTGAATAGGACCATCAGCACGACCTTCGAGCAAGAGAAGGTCAAGTCCTAATTGTTGTTGGTTGCCTTTCACGTTAAATCCCCTAAAAATAAAAATAAAATAAAACTACATTACCCACGAAAATTTTAGCAAGGATGACAGCTAACTCGATGCAACAGCCGTTATAACCGTTCGCCTAGTCGGGCTCTCTCCCATTCCAGATAAGTATCAAAAGAACTAGGCAAATACCTGAGAAAGTAATTCAAATGTTACTCAGAATAAGCTCTCACACACACCCATATTAATAAGAAAAGGGCGGTACCAGCACATACCGGTACCGTCCTTGAACAGTAACAAAAAAGTCACCACTCCATGCAACCTGCGTTGCAGGCTTAGACGTTAAACCTGAACTCCACGACGTCGCCGTCGTGCATCACGTATTCTTTGCCTTCCATGCGTACTTGCCCACGAGATTTGGCTTCTTGCATTGAGCCGGCTGCATCGAGGTCAGCAAAAGATACAACTTCAGCTTTGATGAATCCGCGTTCAAAGTCAGTGTGAATGACGCCAGCAGCCTGTGGTGCGGTGTCGCCTTGGTTGATGGTCCATGCGCGGGCTTCTTTCGGGCCAGCAGTAAGGTACGTTTGTAACCCAAGGGTGGAGAAACCGACACGAGCGAGTTTGTCGAGACCAGATTCGTCTTGTCCGCTCATCTCGAGCATTTCGCGGGCTTCTTCTTCGTCAAGCTCTACCATGTCAGCTTCAAGTTTTGCGTCCAAGAATACTGCTTCAGCTGGTGCAACAAGGTCACGCAGTTCTTGCTGTTTCTCAGCTGATTGCAAGATACCATCATCAGAGTTAAAGACGTAGATAAAGGGTTTAGTGGTCAAAAGGTTGAGTTCTTTGAGGTAGGACAGTTCAATACCTGCGGTTTTCGCTTGAGAGATGACGGTCTCCCCCGCTTCAAGAACTTTTTGAGCTTTACGGTATTCTTCGAGCTGGGCAGGGTCGCCTTTTTTAATTTTGACGGCTTTTTCCAGACGTGGAATCGCATTTTCGAGGGTCTGCAAATCAGCAAGAATCAGCTCAGTATTAATCGTTTCCATATCGGAGGCTGGGTCAACTTTACCGTCTACGTGAATGACGTCGGGGTCGTCGAAGGCACGCACAACTTGTGCAATAGCCTGTGCGTCACGAATATTTGCAAGGAACTGGTTACCGAGGCCTTCGCCTTCAGATGCACCACGCACAATACCGGCAATGTCCACAAAGGATACAGTTGCGGGCAGGATACGTTCTGAACCAAAAATTTCGGCTAGACGGTTTAGACGGGGATCGGGAAGGTTAACAACACCGATATTTGGTTCGATGGTTGCAAAGGGGTAGTTCGCTGCAAGAACAGTGTTCTTGGTGAGCGCGTTGAAAAGAGTTGATTTGCCGACGTTGGGCAAACCTACGATGCCAATAGTTAAAGCCACACTAATACCTTTATCTTGTAAAAATTGTTGGAGTCTTGCTCATAAGTCTACTCGCTCTTTAGCGTTCCTTGTTAGTGGCTGGCAGCACCTGAGAGGTTAAGAATCAGTACACCAGCAATAATGAGCCCAACACCAATAACTTTGATGACGCTCAGAGGCTCACCGAGGAACACTGCACCAATACCAACGATGGCAGCTGTGCCTAGCCCGCTCCACATTGCGTAGGCAACACCTACGGGGATATCTTTGACCGCGTGTGATAGCCCAAAGAATGATAGTCCGTATAAGCTCAAGCACCCTAATGTGGGCAGTAGGCGGGTAAATCCTTCGGTAGTTTTGAGCAGTGAGGTTGCGATGAGTTCGGCGCCAATGGCAAGAAAGAGAAAGAGGTAGGGCACGGAGTTGTCCTTAGAAAAAGTTATGAGTAAGACGTTGAGCGTAAAATCTTTTCCAGTCTAGCAATAGCCTGCCATGAGATCCGAAAGTTCGGGGGGGGTAAGGCCTCTACCCTGACATTTGTCATGGAATACTTCGGCGGTATGACACTGGCTGAGCAACACACTAAAACGAGATGATAATTGCATGAAAACACAAAAAATTACTCAAAAAATTTTAGCTCCTCTTCCTAGCCTCATTTTTCTAGCTTTTCCGATAGCCGTCCTTTTTCATGTAGCATCCACTCCTTTTGAACATATTATTGGGTGGGGTTTGCTCCTGATTTTTGCCGGAATCTATCTTGGCAATTTTGTGGTTATCGGTAAACATCCAAAGCGTTCATCAGCCACCATCGTTCCCCTCATCTATGGTTCGCTTTTACTTTTTCTGCCTATTAGCGCCTTGGCGTGGATATTTGGTGTTGAGATGTTCACGACCTTCCCTTATTTCGTTGCATTGTGGATGTTTTTGGCCCCGTTAACGGTTGCCATGGGCGTTTCCTTAGTCCTTAGCGTATTTTTTGTTGGACTCATCATCATGATTTCCCCTGATTCTTGGCCTGTAGCAATTAGCCCGATGATTGGTGTTTTTGCTATCTATTGTGCTGGGATTGCCGATGTCGTAGGAACAAAGCATCAAGAACGAAAAACTCAACTGACCGTTGAGAAAGAGCAATCTCGTATTGCCCGAGACTTACACGATTCGTTAGGCCAGACTCTCACCACTATTAATCTCAAAACACAACTCGTATCAGCCTTCCTCGATAGCGACGCCCAAAAGGCCCGTGAAGAACTCGAGAATATTAAAGAGCTCACCAGCACCGCTCTAGCACAATTACGGTCAACGGTCACGCGTCTTAAAACCCCTGGGCTATCTGGAGAGTTAGAAGATCTCAAAGTGCTGTTCTCTCACTGTGATATTCAACTTCAGCTACCGGAAAAATCTACGGCAGACCAGCGTTATGACATACTCTTCGGGTGGGTGCTCAGAGAAGCCTCAACCAACATTTTGCGTCATGCTAAGGCTTCTACAGTGACAGTTCGTGTCACGGAAAAGACCCTAGAAATTATTGATGACGGAGTCGGTATTGCGAAGGCTACCGATGGTCATGGAATACTGGGTATCAAAGAGCGTGTAGCAGAATCCGGTGGCGTAGTATCTATCACCAATGCCACCGATCGTCCGCGGCGCCCTGGTACACGTGTATTTGTTGATATGTCTGGTGCATCAAACTAGATGCACTGCCCAGTATCTGTTCTAAGGAGAGTGTGATGATACGAATTGTTATTGCTGACGATCAACAGCTCATCCGTGAAGCGCTGCGCACACTTCTAGAGTTACATGATGATTTGACGGTCGTCGGGTTGGCATCTGATGGTTTTGAAGCGCTGACTCTAGTAGAAGAGGAGCAACCTGATGTTCTTCTACTTGACCTTGAGATGCCGCGTAGTAGCGGGTTTGATGTACTCGAAAAACTTGCGCAGGGCCATAGGTCTACAAAGTCCCTCATCATTACGACGTTCTCTCGCCCCGGATATTTACAAAGGGCGTTAGAGAATGATGCGCGCGGGTTCATCGTCAAAGACACTCCAGCTGAAAAATTGGCACAGCACATTCGTGCCGTGCACGCTGGAGAAAAGGTTATCGACCCTCATCTTGCCGCGCAGTCTTGTATCGTCGGCAATAACCCGTTGACATCACGCGAACAAGAGGTGCTCAGCGTCGCTCATCGCGGTGATTCGATTCAGGCTATTGCCGCAATAGTTCACCTCAGCGAAGGTACCACCCGCAATCATCTGTCTTCTGCTATTGCAAAACTTGGGGCAGCTAACCGGCACCAAGCCTCGCAGATGGCGCAAGAACGCGGGTGGATTACCACACACTACACATAAACACAGAGCACGGGAACGTCCATCACCAATAGCTAACGTCGGTAGAAAAACACTAGACTAGTAGTTATGACTGATGCGACGTTCCCTCTTGCTCTTACCCTTGTTTTTATCCTTGGACTTTTCTTAGGCTGGTATCTTGGATACCTCAAATCAGGGTCTATCTCATCGTTGCGAGAGCATAATGCCCGTCTTAACGCCCAGCTCACAGCCTCAGAAAAAACGCAACAATACCTCACTCAACAAGTTCAGGCGCTACAAGAACGTTCACGAGAAGACGCTGATGTCCTCCAAGCTCTAGCACCGGTCAAAGTGCAACTTGCCACGATGGAACGTTCTGTTCGAGCGATGGAGTCACAACGTTCAGAACAATACGGTGCAGTGTCTGAAGCTCTCAAAGCCTCAGCCCAAGTACAAGAGAATCTACGCACCGTCACACAGGGGCTATCTAGTGCGTTACGTTCATCTAGCGCACGCGGCGTTTGGGGTGAGACGCAGCTCCGTCGAGTTGTTGAAGCCGCTGGTATGACTAGACATGTTTCTTTTCAAGAGCAAGTGAGCGCAACGATTACACCTTCTCATGAACGAGAACGCATCATCCGACCTGATATGTTGATCCATCTGCCTGGGGAAAAGATCATTATCTTAGATGCGAAGACCCCGCTTAATGCTTATCTTAAAGCTCAAGAAGCCGGTGACGATGAGAACCTTGCACAGCAGGCTCTTGCTCAACACGTCAAAGAAGTTCGTGCCCATATCGACACTCTTGCTCGTAAAAAGTATTGGACAGGTTTTTCGTCTTCTCCTGAGCTTGTGCTCTGTTTCATCCCGTTAGAGTCTGCACTATCTGCCGCGTTACAAGCAGATAGTTCACTATTAGATGACGCTTACGCAAAAAACATTGCTCTGGTCTCCCCCGTATCGTTGTTATCTTGTCTAAAAGCTATTTCTTTCTCGTGGCGTCAAGAAACTCTGACCGACAATGCCAAAGAACTTCTATCGCTCTCTCAAGAACTTTATGAACGTCTTGGCACCGCGAGCGCACATCTACAGGGTATGGGCAGGTCGTTGAATAAGGCTGTTGAATCGTATAATTCTTTGGTTGGTTCTTTAGAGACTCGCGTTTTTGTGACAGCACGTAAAATTGCTGATTTAGATTCGTCGTCTATTTCATCTTCTCTGCGCAGTGACCCTTTAGATTCTTTTGCCAAGCCTCTTGGCGCACCAGAATTTGTAGGGCATGACTCCTCGTGGGAAGCTTCTTCTGCTGAGGATGAGGATGATTCGCCGGCTGTGATGATTGAACGCCCTACCCCACGCAATATGACGCCGAATACTTCTTCTCGTGTTTTCCCGCAACGCACAAACCCCTCAGATGAGCCTTTTGACTATGATTCGTGGAATAGCTAAAAGCGTCTGAGGGGTTTGAAAATCCCGCTAATGGGGTTGGTAGGTTTTAACGGGTAGGTTTAGCTCCACGTCCGCCAAGTTGTCGCCCAGCGTTCTCGTCATTTTTTAGTGCGGCACGAAGTTCTTTGGGCAAGGAGAAAAGAATGTCTTCTTTAGCTGTCTCGACTTCTTCGACTTTGTGATAACCATAGTCTTGTAAGAGGGCGAGGACTTCTCGCACGAGGACTTCTGGGACGGATGCGCCGGAAGTTAGTCCAACGGTTGCCACACCTTCAAACCAGCTTTCGTCTACTTGATGCGCGAAATCAACGCGTTCAGCTTTTTTTGCACCGTATTCTAGTGCTACTTCTTTGAGCCGAACGGAGTTTGACGAGTTTGCACTACCAACCACAATAACGAGGTCGGCTTGGGGTGCAATTTCTTTGATGGCGCCTTGACGGTTTGAGGTTGCGTAGCAAATGTCGTCGGATGGTGGGTCTTGTAGGGAGGGGAAGCGCTCACGTAAACGTGCTACGGTCTCTAACGTTTCGTCAACCGATAGTGTTGTTTGTGATAGCCACACAACTTTATTGGGGTCTCGGACAGTTACTTTATCGACTTCGTCGGGTGAGTTCACAATCTGGATGTGTTCAGGTGCTTCACCGGCGGTGCCTTCGACTTCTTCGTGTCCGGTATGTCCGATGAGCAGAATATCGTAGTCTTGTTTTGCAAAGCGTATTGCTTCACGGTGTACTTTGTTGACGAGGGGGCAGGTGGCGTCGATGGTGTTCAACTCACGGTCTGCGGCAGCGTTAACCACTGCTGGTGATACACCGTGGGCGGAGAATACGGTGACGGCACCTTCGGGTACTTCGTCCACGTCGTCTACGAAGATTGCGCCTTGTTCTTCGAGTGTTTCCACTACGTGACGGTTATGTACGATTTGTTTACGAACATAGACGGGGGCACCGTAATGGTCGAGAGCTTTTTCGACCGCGATGACGGCGCGATCGACGCCTGCGCAATACCCGCGGGGTGCAGCAAGAAGAACTTTCTTCTCCCCTTTGATAGGTGCTGCAGCCTCTATCTCTTCACGAGTTCGGCGGGTACGGGGCATTTGAGGCAACCCGAGAGAAACTGTTGAATCAACCTGTGTTGTGGACATAGATACTATGTTACGTGTTTCCGCTATATTCTGACACCTGCTGTGCGCTCTCTCGCACCTAGCGAAACTATGGAAAATGCCACACCCAGCAAAATTAGTACTATTCCGATGACCATCAGAGGAATAGTTAACGAGTTCACATAGTTCGTAGCAGAGTCAGTTATGATACTGCTGAACCTTTGCACAAAAATTTTACCTACTTCGGAAGAAACTGCTTCATCTGCCTGCGCTAAAGGTTTTGTGCCTAAAAATATGCTTGAGCACCAAGATATTGCGCTCAGTGTTAAAAAGATGCACCCCGCGTAGATGCTTCGGTTCCTACCCCAGAGGATAACTCCTACAAGTAACGACAAGGCGCTAAGCCCGCAATATAGTTTCCATTGCTGGGCAAAGTGTTTTATCTGGTGGAGGTATTCTGCGGTTCGTGAGTGGGAGCTATCAAGAACAATCAGATGCTCGCCGGGGTGAAAAATACTGAGTTTATCGCCTAAGAATTGGACTAGTTGGCTGTTGACCTGCTCATAGACGGGGTCAATATCAAGAGCAATATTCTGATGTTCTTCCCCCACGTTATAACGGTGGGTACGAGTGACAATATCGTTCCAAATATGTTGGTAGGATTCTTGCGAAGTCACCGACTGAGCAGCCTTTTGGATATTCTCTTTGACGCGTTCACGCAACCAATTTTTGATAGACCCGAAAAAACCTTCTTCTTGACCTTCTCCAAGATAATTTTTAACGGTCTGGTCTTTCATAATGTCCGCAACAACAGCGTCAGATAGCGCTTTTTGAAAGGACGAGTCTTGCCCTAATGGGCTCGCTAAAGAACTAAACCCTTGCTCTGAAATGATGTTTTGTTCTGCCCAATATCCAACACCGCCAGCAGCACCTAGCACGATAGAACATAGTGCACAAAGTACTGCGATAGTACGACGAACCATCAACCACCAGCTGTAGCTATTATCCTCAAGGTAAGGTATCTGATGATCAGCAGATGCAGACGGTGAACCCGAAATATGCCAATTACCGTCGACAGGTTTTCTGTAGTCTTGGGCTGTCTCATCCAACACAAGTTTTTGCGTCGGAGCGTCATCTCCTAGGAGTTGTATAGTAGGGCCGTCTTCACCATTAGATGTGTGCTGGTATTGATGATTTCTCATAGATGCCCCTTCTGTGTTCTTTCTCATCACTATACTGCGGTGCCGTTGAGCAAGAAAATATTTGGTGGAGTAGAAGAAGGCTCTCAACTCGTGGGAGACTACCTATATGGATATTTCTTTAACTCCGCAGCTGATTCCGGCTGCTGAGGAACGTACGAAGAACCGCCCACTTCCAGAATATGGCGCTCAAACTGATGAGTATAACCCTTGGCCGGTACATCATTATTCCCAAAAACTTGCCGGCTATATTCATCGGTGCCCTGCAACCTGGGTTGAAGGGCAAATCATCGAATTGAACCCCCGTGGTCGAGTCACCTATTTGACCTTACGCGATGTGGAACAGGAAAAATCTATTCCAGTATTGTTGTATTCTTCAGTACTTACAGGGTTATCTTCACCGCTCAAGCACGGACAGCGAGTAGTCGTTCGTTTAGAGCCTAGCTTCTGGGAGAAGACAGGGCGCCTGTCCATGCGCGCTAGTGATATTCGCACAGTGGGCAGAGGAACGCTTCTTGAGCAATTAGAAAATCTGCGAAAGTCATTAGCGGAAGAAGGTCTTTTCGACCCTGCACATAAAAAGCCACTACCTTTTCTGCCTCAACGTGTTGGTCTCATTACGGGACGAGACTCTGACGCTTGCAAAGACGTGATACGTAATGCTCGTTTGCGGTGGCCGGCAGTACAATTCGAGATACGAGAAGTCGCGGTACAAGGGGCTCAAGCGCTACGCCAAGTCACACAAGCGCTTGAAGAACTTGACACTTTAGAAGAGGTGGATGTGATCGTCATTGCTCGTGGTGGTGGCGCGATGGAAGACCTCTTACCGTTTTCTGAAGAGGCTCTGATTCGAGCCGTCTATCGGGCACAAACACCAGTTGTCTCCGCTATCGGGCATGAAGCAGATAACCCTATTCTTGATGAAGTCGCTGACCTTCGTGCATCTACACCGACGGATGCCGCAAAACGTATTGTTCCTGATATGGCTCAAGAATGTCTCTATATCACGCAGCTTCAAGCGTCGTTAATGCGGATGGCGTACCAAAAGATTGAGACAGAAAAATATCATCTGGCGCAGGTGCGTTCACGCCCCGTTTTAGTATCTCCCCAAACCACTCTTCTACGTTATGAGGAGGAACTACAGCACCTACGTAATCGGAGTTTTACAACAGCTCATTCGCTGTTATTACGTTCGCGTGAGGTTCTTTCACAATTGCGTTCACGTGTTCAAGCGTTATCTCCACAGCAGACGCTTGAACGTGGATACGCTTTGGTTCAAGACTCTTCGGGGAAACTTGTAACCAGCGCACAAGAGCTACACGAGGCGGATATCGTCACCCTTCGCTTTGCACAAGGTTCTGTCCAGTCACGTATTCTCAACGACGCTAACTCAAAAAATAATTAGCCGATAAAACTCCCATATTTTGACTCTCTCGAAGGAGAACATCATGACCTCTAAGTCTTCAGAAAATATTACATTTACATCATCTATTTCCAACGTCCCGGTAGAAGACCTTTCGTATGAGCAGGCTCGTTCAGAGTTAATGAACGTCGTGACGGCGATGGAATCTGGAACTTCTAGCCTTGAAGAAATTGTTGCGCTATGGGAGCGAGGAGAAGAGCTTGCAAACCGTTGTGAGGCATGGTTAGACGGAGCACATCAACGCCTTAACGCTGCACGACAAGAACGCTTAGAACAGAGTTCTTCCGAATCATAAATCAGCGCACTTTGGGACATAAAAATCAGGTGGTGGGGTACAGAGCCTAACGTTCTGCACCCCACCACCTGATAGTTCTCTTACCTAGTATTTTCTACTGTCGGTAATCTGCTAAGAAGTTTCCGAGTTTCTCCAACGCTGTTGCTAGTGTTTGCGTATCAGGTAAGAACACTAAACGGAAATGATCTGGTTTAGACCAGTTAAAAGCTGTTCCCTGACTAATAAGAATCTTTGACTCTTTAAGCAGGTCAAGAGCAAATTTTTCGTCATTAGAAATATTGAATTTCTCGATATCTAGTTTGGGGAATAGATAGAGAGCGCCTTGAGCAGGTTGACAGCTCACCCCATCTATATCGTTGAGCAGACGGTATGAGAGGTCACGTTGTTCTTTGATTCTGCCACCTGGAAGTATCAAATCATTAATAGATTGGTAGCCACCTAATGCTGTTTGCACAGCATGCTGTGCAGGAACATTAGCGCATAGACGCATTGAAGCCAAAAGTTTAATACCTTCAAGATAGCTTTCAGCCGCCCATTTAGGTCCGGTAATCGCAACCCACCCAGAACGATACCCCGCTACGCGATAGGCTTTTGATAAGCCGGAGAACGTCAAACAAAGGACATCGTCTTTAGTCAATGATGCAAGGTGTATCATGCGTGCGTCATCGTAGATAATTTTTTCATAGATTTCATCAGCAAATATGACCAGTCCGTGTTCTCTGGCAAGACCAACAATTTGAGATAAAACATTTTCGGAGTAGACCGCGCCGGTAGGGTTATTCGGGTTAATAATAACGATACCGCGAGTTTTCTCAGTAATTTTTGAGCGGATATCTTCAATATCTGGTTCCCACCCGTTGTTTTCATCGCAGAGGTAATGTCTAGGAATTCCCCCCGCTAACGCAGTTGACGCTGTCCAAAGTGGGTAGTCCGGTGAAGGAATAAGAATTTCGTCTCCATCATTACAAAGTGCTTGTAACGTCATCGGAATGAGTTCTGAGACCCCATTGCCGAGGTAGACATCGTCAGGGTCTAGGTTGAGGATTCCTTCATTCTGGTAATACTGTACGATAGCGGTTCGTGCTGAGTAGAGACCTCGTGAGTCAGAGTATCCTTGGGTAACTGGTAAGTGCTGGATGATATCGCGCATAATAGCGTCAGGCGCTTCGAATCCGAACGGTGCGGGGTTGCCGATGTTGAGTTTGAGGATTCGATGCCCTTCAGCTTCCATCGCCGTTGCTTCTTCGAGGAGGGGGCCTCGAATGTCGTATAGAACGTTATTGAGTTTTTGAGATTGCTGATAAGTTTTCATGTTGCTTAGATTACTCTCTTGATGTTTTTAACCAGAATTTTGCAACATCTTCGTTGCTGATTGCGCCTTGACCAGAGGTGAGCCGGTTGAATTCTGTGAGATCTGTGGAGCTAAGTCGAGATGACACTGAATCAATTGCTTCTCGTGCGCTTTGAGGTAGTTCTTCTGCTCTAACAATAGGAACTATCTGTTGTGAGATAAAGATACCAGCAGGGTCTTCTAAAATCGTGTAGGCGTTATCTTCAATCGTTGCTGAGGCGGAGAAGATGTCTGCAATCTGTATATGATCTGCAGCGAGTTCTTCTGAAAGTTTTGCTTGGCTGTTAACGGGTTGGAAGTTTTTAGGAACGCAGTGGTAGTAGCGTTCTAGCGCTTGAAGACCATAGGAGCGATGTTTAAAGCTTTCTGGCGCCCCAAGGGTGAGGTCTTTACAGTATTGACCAATATCCGAGAGGGAGCTGAGCTGGTATTTTGCGGCGGTTGCTTTGGTAACCGCTAAGGTGTCTCGGTTCTGAGCTGACGCAGGTTTGAGGGTGCTCAGCCCATCTGGTAGAACTTGTTTGATAGCGTTGATAATTTCGTTATCGCTTAGCCCTTGAACGTTGAAACCAGTAGGGGTTGATGTTGGAGTGGGCGTTTTTTGAGCAGAGGCCTCGTTGTTATGTGGTGTGAGCTGGTCGAGGTTCGGGTCGTATCCTTGTGTTGTAGGGACAGATTCTTCGCCGGCTGCTTGATCATTTTCGCCCCACCCGTAGGTGTACATTGCGTTAGGATTTTCTTCCGCTATTTTTCGGCGTTCTTGCTGGATATATGCGGGGCTAAACTTTCCATCGTTCGTGAGGTAGAGCAACAAGTTTCCTGAGTAGTCAGGCGTGATGTCTACGGTGGTAGGGTCGTTATAGGGGCTGTCTTCGTTGGCTGGTTGTGACGGGCTTGGGGCCTGCGCCGCTTCCATTGCTTTGAGGTATCCGGCTCTATCTTTTCCGGTGTCGACGAGTTCGGTCGTGTACCCAGCTTCTTGTAACGCCTGAGAATATATGGTGGCGATGAGCGCAGTTTCTTCTGAGATTCCAGTCGAAATACGAATTGTTCCGTAGGTCGGCGCCGAGGGGTCTACGGTAATTGTTGTCGAAGGCGAACAGCCGCTGAGCGCAATAGCGCAGGTGGCGAGCATTCCTAGCCACGGGGCTTTAGCTTTCATGTGCGGTGTTCCTTTCATCCGTTAGTTGGTTGCTGAGCTGTTGCTGTACCCAATCAGTGATGTTACGGTATCCCATCATACGAGCGACGTCTTCGAGGAGGGAGAGCTTGGGAATATTTTCTAGTTCTTCGATGGGTATCCAGCGAGCTTGGTCACTACTTCCGTCGGTTTCGTGAGTGAGTTTCCCCGCGATAATATGCGCACGATAGACCATTCTTAGCGCACAAAAAGGCATTTTTTGATGTTTTTCTAGGGGAAGGTGTAAAGCATGTAAGCCTAGTAGCCCGTCAGTTTTAATAAGATACCCGGTTTCTTCAAAGACTTCTCGTTTTACGGTGTGCTCAGGTTGTTCGGGTGGTTCCATTCCCCCGCCGGGAAGTGTCCAAGCGGCACGTTCAGGTGCATGCGTGGGAAGGAATCTGGTCAGCAGAATTTTTCCTTGTTCAATGATGACAGCGTACGCTGCAGGTCGGGTTTCCATGACGATAGGCATAGTTTCTATCATATCTGGTTCGTTGTGTGACAAGACATTTTTTCGTCGTTTCTTCCTCCGTTAGGGTAGAGAAGAGACGATTGACGTTCCTAAATCATGAGAGAAGTGATGTGATGATGTTTAGTACACGGTTATTTTCTTTAGGGTGGTGGGATTCCATACGCTCTGTAGACTTTTGGCTTGGGCATCCTTTACGAATTTTGTTCATTATTATTTTTGCTATTGTCCTTCGTAGCATTGTTGAACTGTTAATTCGTCAGCTGACGCAGTCTCTTGCTCGAGGCACTCGCATGAGGGTAATACGTACGGAGCAGGATAAGAATATGAAGGTTTCTCTTCCAACGTTACGGTGGGAGGAAGACGATTCTATTGTTCGTTCTCGTCAGCGTCAGCGCGCCCAAACAGTTGGTTCGGTATTACGTTCGGTCTCTTCTATCGTGATATCTGCTGTTGCATTAGTGATGATTATTGCTGAGTTAGGTTTTAATATTGCGCCAGTCATTGCTTCTGCCGGTGTGGTCGGTGTGGCTTTATCTTTTGGCGCGCAGTCTTTAGTCAAGGATTATTTATCCGGTATTTTTATAGTTGCTGAAGACCAGCTCGGAATTGGTGATTGGGTTGATTTAGGCGAAGCCTCTGGCACCGTAGAATCGGTGGGTTTACGTGTCACCTCTGTCCGTGATACTAGCGGTGTGCTGTGGCATGTTCGCAATGGCGAGATTCTTCGGGTTGGCAATTCCTCTCAGGGATGGGCTCAAACAAATATTGATATTCCAGTTCCGTATGCCGCCGATGTTGAGAGGTTAAGTACTTTCCTCCTTTCTCAGGTGCACACTGCCTTATCTTCATCTGATGTTGCTGAAAGTATTCTTGGCGATCTTCAATTTTTGGGTGTGGAGTCTCTCAGCGGTGAGGCTTTGACTTTACGTTTTTCCATGAAAACAGCACCTGGTGAACAATGGCGGGTGGGGCGTCTTTTGCGTCTTGAGTTGAAGAAGGCTCTTGATGAGTATGGTGCGCAAATTCCTCTACCTCAGCATTCGATAGTCCATAGTGGTTCCTCCTCGGTACAGGTTCCGCCTGTTGTTGAGAATTCCGCGCAGAAGTAGCGTGACTCTTATTTTTAGATTGTTCTAAAATGCTGGTGGGGTTGGACAGATCATCGTTTCTGCTCAACCCCACCATTTTATGGTATCCACACGGTACGGAGCCTTATACGCTCATATCCGCAGGTTTGCTGTTATCGGCGTCGTTGGCGTCGTTTTTTACGGTCTTGTTGTTCTCGTTTAGCGTTTGCTACACGTTTTTTATGTTTTTCTCGTGCTTTTTCACGTCGTTTTTGTTCTGCTTGAGCGACTACGCTTTGGCTACTGCGAGCAGAGTTTTCTTTTCGTCCACGAGTGATTCCCACAAAGTCTTGGATAATTTGTTCGATGTGTTCTTCACGGTGGTAACGTTTCCAGATGAGTTGTACGGGTACTTCTTTGATGTCCGGAATCACACGGTATGTGAGGTCTTTACGATGATGCAGACGCGCAATACTCATGGGGACGATAAGAAGTCCAAGGCCTGCTGCGACGAGCTCAATCGCGTCGGCGGTGTTTCTCATCAATGGTAGTTTTTGTTCTGTTTGCTGACGATAAGGGGCAGAGATTTTTTCCCATTCAGGGACAGTATGTGCCGGTTGGAGAAGGCTTTCTTCCGCAAGTTCTGCAATCGGTATTTCTTCAAGCAGGGTCAGAATATGATCGGTAGGAAGAACTACCACGTTCTTTTCATGGTAGAGAGTGATGGCATGGAATTGGTCTTTTTCAAAGGATTCTTGGTGAGCCGCTAAGCGTGTCAACACCATATGAGCCAATGGAGTCTCACCTTCTAGGCTTGCCCGTGTAGCGTCTTCCTTCAACGCAAGTTCTTTGAGAGGACAGAGTTTTCCGTATCGTTCTTGCCATCGAGAGAACCACTTGCCAGGCATAATTCCTGGTACGTACCCGATACGAAGTTCTTGTCCTTCGTCTTTAAGTTCTAGAGGGTGTTCTTGGTCTTTGAAGTGAGCGAGCAGTTCGAGCTGCTGTTCATGAGCGTATAAACCAGTTTCTGTGTGGTTCTCGCTAGTGTGGGCTGTCATAGCTTACAAATTAGCATGTCTTGAGCGGTTATGAAGAGTACGTTTACCAAGATAAATGAACAGTGAGAGAGCTATCAAAAGAATGATTGCTGTTATGAGAACAGTTGGTTGTTGAATCCAAGCCCAGATAACAGCCATCCCAACGGTGGAATAGATACAAGCCCACATTAAAGTTCCTATGAGCATGGCGGGGATCCAGCGTTTCAAATGCATGCGGGTAAAGCCCGTGGTGAGAATGACGGCAGTTTGAAAGCCAAGGGTTAAGAAGCATAAGGGAACGGCAAGTACTCCCCAACGGTTGATGAAGTACTGAGCACGGAGGTACATCGGGGTTTGCATCAGGTACCGGATACGTGCCAATTTAGCGCTGCCGGCAGAGGCAATCCAGCCGAGCATAAAGACTAGGCTCGTTCGAATAATCCCCACGATCCAGAAGAAGAGCAGAGCCCAGTGCCATTGTAGGCTTTGTATCCATTCAACCACGGCTATAGTTTATCCGGTTTTGAGGGTACCGCGTTCGAACATCATGTGACTATGAGGATTTTCTCAGTAGCTCACTAGTTTGGTGTTCGGAGAGAGCTTTTTACCCGTAAAACTTAGGGTATCCTTTGTTCTTTTTTAGGTAATATAAATTTTTTCTTCAAAAGACTAGCCAAAGACTGTTCAATTAGGTTATATTTTTATTACCAAATAGTTGAGAGCTTGTGGGAAGCAATCAACAATATGGTTTCGAAGACTTTTCTTCCTGTGTGTGATGCAAGTGCCTAGTCAAGTAGAAATACTTGACTAGGCACTTCTTTTTAACTGTCTTAACATGCAAAAAATGAGCCGTTGAAAACAACACCAGAAAATATACACATCAGGTAGTTTTTCAACGGCTCACAGGGTGAAGAACCTCCCCCCCCTCCGATAGGAGGAAGAAAAATCAGGACTTTTTCTTAAACTTCAGTTTCTTCAGCTCCAACATCAACTCGGGAATACGAGAAATTTCCTTTGCACGAAGCTGAACAATACGAGCATCACAGCCACCTAACAAATACCCGATAGCAAGACGATCATTCTGACGACGAGTAGCACGACGCAACGTAGCCTCTAACCACGTTGCAATCACTTTTTCATCAGAAAGAATCGACAAAGAATCATAGAAGCCATCACAAATACGCCATAATTTTTGCTCAGAAGTATTGAGTGGCATCCCAGCAGATTCAAAAGCGTCCAAACAATATTTTGCTCCTTGACCTGCACGCCGAATCTTGAACAATAAAGTATCACGCTGCTCATCAGAAGCTACATCCTCAGTTGAAGGCTTCCATACATGACGGTATTCTTGACCAACATATGTACGGAGTACTTTACGCAAGTGCTGAGAAACTTTACGAGTATATTCGTCAGAATCTTCAGGAAGCTGTACCAGTTGTTTGAGGTTATTCATCAAGTACACTAAATCTTTTCTTAGCTGTAGATACTCTGGCGAATCAAGAACACGAATCAACACCTTTGACGCAACCTCGCTATCAGAGCTAAGGTACTCATCAAGTTCACGGCGAGCTGTTTCCGTAATAAGCCCTGGGTGAGTATCGACAGACCACATGAAGGTCGTCAGAATCTCGATATCTCGCGCAGATGCAAGACCTCCCATCAGATGCTTCAGATAACGAATATCGTCTTGAACTTTTTGGCAAGACGTATCATCACTGATATAGGGCAATACTGCATAGCGCAAAATCGCTTCAACTTGACGAGCACTCTTACGCATACCGTGCACCGCGTCAGGGGCGTCAGAACGAAGCTTCATTTCCCAAATCATCAAGTCTGAGGTTAAAGAGTGAAGAATCTGACGCAAAAATTTCTGAGAGCTCTTCGGCCGTGATGTTTTTTTCTTAGATTTCTTTTTAGATGAGCGAGACGGCGTCGAGCTCTTCTCAGAGGTACAGCCTTCTAGTCCTTGGCGTCGTGCTTCAAAACATTCATCTTTACCCAGTGCACGAGCAATCTTTGCAGTAGATTGAGAAAGAGCAATACCAAGATTGGTGAAAATTACTTCACAGGCGGTAAAAATATCTGCGGGGCTTACTAGTCCCGCATCTAATAGTTCAACTTCCCATTCTGTCCAAGAACGCTCAATGTTCGTCGAAAAATCTAGTGCGCGGACTTTGTCTTTGCAGATTTCAGCAACTTTAGTTCCTTCAGCATCGACCAGTACAGTACGTTCACGTTCTGTCAGCAAAGAGACTGTTTCATAGAGTTCGTCGCCTAAAGTCACAGCACGAACAAACTTATGAACGGCAGCAGGCATCCGTTGGCGGTCTGCCAATAGAGGAAACCCAATTTCATGGCGAGCTCCGGCGCGGTCATCAAATTTGATATGCCAGCCTTGATCGTATCCGCCAAGACGTCGACGTAAAGCTACCATATTACGGCCCAAGTCAGCGTCTTGAGTGTCAAAATAGGTTGCTTCTAGATGCTCGGTGATATTTTCAGAGACCTCAAGATTTTCAAGAACGTTCCAGTCGATAGGTGCAATATCTGCTTGGGGATCAGTCAGCTCATATTTACGTTCTACTTCTAAATGATGAGTTGCCATCGGATTTTATGCTCCTGGGTCAGGGGGTAAAAAGGAGGAATAGCACCGTTATTTTCTTAGAGATAACGGACAACACCCACTATCAAAATGATAGCGGGTGTTGTCTCAAAATATTAGGCTCTACGTCGTTTAAGAATCTCGTCTAAAGTCTCTGTGGCGCCTCGTAGTCGTTGAGCTTGTATCAAAGTTTGAGTTTGGCTCCTAGGATACGAAGGTTTCTTGAGCGGTTCAGGTTGTTGTCGTTCAACAACTGGAACTTTCAGGTACGTAGGAATAGGTGTTGGTGTTGGTTCCCACGAAGAAACTGCCAATTCGAAAGGTGGGTCGAGTTTTTCTTTATCAGTAAAAGCCCCGCGTGCAGTCCCCTCTAACTGAGGGCGTTTCGAGGTATCGTGAGTACGTAGGTAACGTAAAGATTTTGCGGCATATACGCTGGGTTTCTGATTTTGACGAGGTACAGGCTTTGTTCTTCGCGATGATGGTGAGGAGGTTGGTCCTTCTGATGTAGCAGAACGACGTTCTACAGGAGAAGAAACAGGAGGATTTTTCTTCTTCAAAATGATCGAAGAGGCATTCATGGAAGAAGATGAGAGCTGCTGTTTTCTGCGTTTTTTAGCATCTCGTAGCGCCAAGAATCTCAACGTTGAGATACAGCTGAGGGCTCCAAGGAATGATATTCCTGCAATAGGCCATGTTTTTGCTCCCATGAGAGCGAAAATCGCTTCCCCTACTGAGAAAAGGAAAAAAGCTAAAGCCATCATGAAAATGATGATACGCCCATAGCGCAGAGTATACGTTGGTGTGTAAGGCGATGAATGTCGCGGTGCAGGAGCTGCAGTTTTAGAGGATTCTGGTAGTTGTTCTTCAAGACATACGTCGTGCGCATAACGTTCTGCAGAGATTATCGTTGTCAGAGCTTTTCTGTTTAGCATACGAGGCACCGCAAAAATAAGCAGTACTGCAAGAATGACTAAGGCACTGGTTGCACCTAAACCACTAAGCTCCATTACTTCACCTCAACAGGCCAGTTATCGTGTGCTTTGCACACTAGATGATGGCTCTAAACTTTTACATGTAGATACTAAGGATACGTCATATAACTGTGGGGGGACGTGTATTACACGTCCCCCCACAGCACTAAAATGTATTTTTATTGATTTTTAACGAACTCTTTCAGCCATTCAAGAAGATCTGCTCCGAGGTCTTCACGTTCAGAGGCAAGAATAACATTCGCTTTAAGGTAGCTGAGCTTATCGCCAGTATCGAAACGACGGCCTTTGAAAACGACACCATACACGCCCTCAGACTCATCTGCAGCAAGAGTTTGCAGAGCATCAGTAAGCTGAATTTCGTTGCCACGGCCGGGAGCAGTGTTCTCAAGAACTTCAAAGACCTTAGGGCTTAGAACATACCGACCAATGACAGCATAGTTTGAGGGTGCATCTTCGGCGGAAGGTTTCTCAACAAGCTCAGAAACTTTGAAGAAATCTTCACCTTCTACGTGCTCAATAGCAGCAGCACCATAAGCAGAAATCTGTTCGCGTGGAACCTCCATCAGCGCAACAACAGATCCCCCAGTCTTCTGTTGCACTCGAACCATTTCAGAAAGCAAGTCTTCTTTTTCGTCGATGAGGTCATCACCAAGGAGTACCGCAAACGGTTCATCTCCCACATGGACTTTAGCACGCAACACTGCGTGGCCTAGACCTTTCGGATCTCCTTGGCGAACATAATGTAGCTCACCGAGATCATTAGAATCAAGAACAGTTTTCAGCAAGCTGTCTTTACCTTGTTCAGCGAGCTGAGCTTCAAGAGTAGGAACACGATCAAAATGGTCTTCTAAAGCTCGTTTGTTACGTCCTGTAATCATCAAAACATCGTTGAGTCCAGCTTTAACAGCTTCTTCAACAACATATTGAATTGCAGGACGGTCTACTACAGGAAGCATCTCCTTAGGAGTTGCTTTAGTTGCGGGAAGGAAGCGAGTGCCTAGACCGGCTGCAGGTATTACTGCCTTTGTGATAGTTTTTTTTGGGTCAGTCATAAATACAACAATACTCTAAGACCTTCCCTTCTTGCAGAAAATGACGAGAGAAAAAATGGCGACAAAACATATAAAACTATTTCATCACACGCACCTAACAATGAGGACAAGAATATCTTGAATCATGAGATGATATGTTCTGTCACTTGTTCTTTTTTACAACATCGATATGTCTTTTCAACACCAGCACTTAACTGCGCATAAAGCAGCACTCCGGTCAAATATCAGAGAGCAACGTCGTATTTTTTCCTCACGAAAAGACGCGCAAAACGCATTAGATATCCAGCTCAATAAACTCGTAGAGAGTTTGGCCTTACCACAAAAATCAATCATTGCAGCTTTTTTACCTTTACCTACAGAACCACCTATACTTCAAGGTTTAAAAACCCTAAATAACCGCGGATACACTATTATTGTCCCGATAACAACACCACAGAAAGCTCTCCTATGGGCGCCGTGGACACCCCAAAGCACCCTACACACTAATTCTTTAGGCATCTCAGAGCCAGCAGCCCCCTACCAAACATCACAGGCTTTCTACGATGCACAGCTACGACTCATCCCTGCACTAGCTATAGGGACAGATGGGCGTCGTCTCGGTCAAGGCGGAGGATACTATGACAGGCTTCTAGCAGACGACCCAGCCCCTGATAAGAACTATGGAATTACTTATTCCTGGGAGGTACTCCCCTCCGTCCCCGCAGAGCCATGGGATGCGAAGCTTCTTCACGTACTTACCGAAAATGGTGTCCGCGAATTATCCGTACAGTAGAATATTCCACGACACATAGACTCATCGGAGGAGAACTACATGCCGGTTTATCAATACCAGTGCAAAAACTGCGAGTATCTTTTTGAAGAACACCAGTCGTTCACAGACAAACCACTCACGACCTGCCCTCAATGCAATGCTGACCAGCTACGCAAAAAATATGGAACAGTCGGAGTTGTCTTCAAAGGTTCAGGCTTCTACAGCAACGATAAAAGCAGCTCCTAAAATAAGAGGTGGGGAGGGACAACACTAACATCGTGTTGTCCCTCCCCACATCTTAGATAGACGACCTAAAATCGTGGTGAGGAGGACGTTGCTCTTTCAGCCACTGAGCTCGAGAATCTTCTTCAGAAGAGATTTTTCGAGATTCCTCATCCGAGCTAAGAACACCTATAATTTTGGGTTCTTTACCCCAAGAAGAATCACCAGAGACTACGCGGCGATGCCCCCTCCGCTTTTTAGGAGTAGAAGAATACTGCTCTGACATAAAACTTATTCGCTTTCCACACCAAGATACCGGAACATTCGTTCCGCAACCGCATAGGGCTTTGAAAAGACTTCAATAGTCCATAACGTCATATAGTTCCAGCCAGTACGAGCTAAACGGTCTGGCAAAAGACGCGTTCTTTCGCGAACACTCATGCGAGCAAACTCATCAGAGCCATCAGAACAAGCAGCAAGAGGGAAGTTTAAAGCAACAGGATCTTGAGAATTTCCACTCTTACGACGACGAGGGCTAGGCGTAGAACCTGCCATCAACGACTCATGCTCAGAATACGCTACCAAAGAGATTCCCTGCGTTCCGTGCTCGCGTAGATGCACACCACTGTTTCCTAAACGGCGCACCATATCGTTCAATAGCCAGTCCCCCATATCAATCGCCTCAATATCGGCATTACGGAGAAACTCATTCTGAGGGATTCTATCGGTAATCGTCGCAGTCTGCTCTTCATGACGAATCTTCTGCCAGTTTTCGTGCTCTTTGAGCATCTTGTAAAGGTCTAATGCTCCGTATTCAAGTAATGAAGGGTCGAGATCTTCGATAGATACACACGACATTAAGCGTGTCAAGTGGCGTGCACGGGTCATCCCCAACACGAAATATTCACGTCCATGAGTTTCAGAGAGTTGGCCAAGTTTATGGTTCACAACTCCGTTATGACCTTTACCTGTACCGAGAGAGAAAATGACAACGTCGCGTTCAAGCCCTGAGGCTCTTGATAAATCTACGACACGGAAAGGTTCCCCATGTTGGGCGTTATTGAAGAAAGGTAGCATCTGAGGATACTGCGCTAACAAAGAGCGTACCGCTTCTGCAATACGACGCGCATGACGAGTGCTGGCCGTTACTACAGCCAAGGACTGGTTAGGGTTTTTATACGCGTGTTCAAGAACCCGTTTAGCGACGCTATCAACCTCAATGGCAGGCGAATCGAGGTTGGAATTGTCACTAATTTTTCCGGTAGCGTCAATATACTCGGCGATAAAAGCAGGAATATCCTCGGATATTTCTTCACCCCAAGGGTAGAAGTTCAGTACACCAGAATAAAAATTCTCGTTCAGATATCTAAATACTGCAGGGTCTACAGTACGTTCAGAAAGAAGCGCTAACGTTCGTGCCGGAAGAATCTTTGAAAGCGCGCTATAGGTGCTCTCAATTTTAGGGTTTTTCTCTAAGGGAGCGTTTTTTGCCACGGCGGACACCATGAACGGTGCTGGGAAACCACTGTGGGGATCACCAATAGCAATAACCTGTTCTGTTCGAATGATTGCAGGAAGGTTTGCTGCTAACGGAGTAGATTCTGCGTCAAGAAGAATTACCGCATCAAAACGCACCGTATTAGCTAATCTACGAGTTAGCGCAAATGGGCTCGAGGTCCATAATGGGTACAGAGCATGTACCAGCGCACCAGAATGTTTAAGAACTGCGTCAAAGTCAAAGTGATGTCCTCGAAGCTGACTCTTCAAGTACGCGGCAGCCTCAGCATCTGCAGCAATACGGTTATTCCAAGTGTCTCGGATAGAAGCACCTAATCGTGCTGGAGTTGCTGCGATATGGGCTTGGTCAGCGGCACGAAATTCTTGTTCAAGAGCTCTTAAGCTATCACCATCAAGGATTTCAATCTCGTCACTGGCTAGCATCTTTTCAAGGGCACTTTGCCACCATGCAAGCTCAAGTTCAGCGCTGACATGTTCTGCAGAAACTTGACGCTTGAGAAGGTCCGCCAAAAATTCTTCTAGGCCGAGTTCGTAAAGTTCACGACGAATCTCTTCACGCTCAGGTAAGGTATAAAGCAATTCTTCATCCGCGTTGAGCAGGTTAAGCCGTTCCAAGAGAACACTATATGGGGTGTTCAAAAAGTCATTTCCGTCAGGGTGATCTTCTAGAACAATCGCAAGACCTGAAAATTCATGAGCGAGATCGGCGAGTTGTTCTTGTAAACGGGTCAGGTTTGCAGGAATTTGTGGCTCGCGTGGAGAAGCGGCGCGTGCAATCCATTCTTCTCTTTCCTGCTGAACAATGAGAAGGTTCTCATGTAGGTCATTGATATGAACACCCGGAAGAATATATTCTTTCGCTGCTTTACGAAGCCGAGAACGCTGAATACTGCTCATTTCTATACCGTGTTCACGACGCCACGCGCTACTTGCGGTGGCAGCAATAAGATCAGTTACGGGTCGGTCGTAAACGTCTACACGGAATTTTGTGAGAGTCTGTCGAATACGTTCAAGGAGCTGAAGTTGTGCTTCCCATTCGTAGTAGCTTTGGCCCATGCGGAGACCAGTTTGCTCACTGAGCTGGCTCATCTTTGCGTGCATTGATTGCAAGGAAGTTATCAAAGATTGTACGAGGCGGTGTACCGCTTTACATTCTTCTTGGTCGTAAAGTTTCGCCCGATGCCATGAAGACAGCAATGTAGAAGGACGGAATGCACGTAACTGGGCAAAACGTTCTATTTTCTCAGTGATTTTAGCGCGGTGTGAAAGCGCGTCCATGACGTGACGGTTAAAACGAACTGTCGTCGTAGGGGCGGGGTCTTGAGCCGTTAAAGCAGCAAGAGTCTGTAAAGCATCATATACTGAACATCCCCAACGCGATTCCGTAAATTTGAGAGAGTTTGTATGAGAGATAAGCTGATCTCGAGACGAAACTAACCGCTCATACACGTCGCTCATGTTTGGGCAGGCTGCATTTTCATTACGAATGATGGCTTGCACCAGAAGTTCTCTCAACTCTTCTGAGGAATGTTCCTTCAAAAGGTCAAAAGTGAATTGGTCAAGGCCAATATTTTTCAGAAGTGAGGCAAAATTTTCAACGGTTGAGCTACGCTCCCCTACCACTAATACAGATTTTCCATCGTGAATGAGGGTCGTAGCGATATTAGTTGCCATTTGTAGCGGCTCGGTACCAGATGGTGCTGTTACGACCAAAGAGTGCCCAGAACGTGCTAGGTCAATGATTTCTTGAGCTGAAGCATCAGCGTCAAAGGCCAACATTTCGCTATGAGGGGCTCTTTGATCGACAGGGGCTGCCGCGTTATTAACAAAAACTTCTGGGTGAGTAGTGTCTTCAGGTTCTAATGCAAGTTTTGCAAGTTTGCGGACGAGAGGAGTAAAGGAATTTTCTGGAAGTTCAGCCGCATTTTCTTTAATATCAGCAAACGTAGAAATCAGGTATTTTGACTCAATTAACATTCCTGGTACGTGACCGGTGCTTGTACGCATCCGGTCAATCACAGGTTCTGGGTCAAGTTTTGACATAGAGTTTGCTAATTGCGCAACATCCATAGAGCCAAGATCAATGCTGTACTCTTTATAGATTTGACGCACCATAGCAGGGTTCAATTTTGCAGTTCCCGATAAACGAATTTCAAAGTCTTCGCTTGTTGGGTGAGGAGTGATAACAATGGGTGTCAAAAGAACCGGTGCAATAAAACGTTTTTCAGGGGCCCCTTGCCCATGGTGAACATCTCGGGAAAGCCATGAAGCAGTACCTGCAGCAAAATACCCTGCAGAAAGACCATGCTGGTTTTCTAATTCAAAGATTTTACTGCGTAGAGCTTGAGCTGCACGCATAGCAGATTCACGTTTACTTTTATCGCGAATAATAGTAGAAAGCCGTGTTTTACGTCCCATCATCAGCTGAGCCAACCCTGAAGGGTTTGCGTCAGTGATATCAATATGGACATAATCAATCTGGTTAAAGTCAAGGAGTGCATCTGGACCGGTGTAAAGGTCCATTTGGCGGTTCCACGTTTCTAACCCTTTTTCATAGTCGAGAATCTCTACGACGTTCTCAAGTTGTTCACTCACTGAGGGTGCAGAGGTTCCTAAGGCGCTACTACCGGCAGATTCCCAAGATTGAGCCGGCTGAGGGGTAGCTGATTGTTCGTTCACGAATGAAAGCTCTTTCGATACTGTTTAGGGTGCGGTTTTACTCTAGTTATCCATCATACGGGTCAAGGCCCTCAGGAGTTAAGCCATCGACAGGTTCCAATAAGAAATCATCACTAAAACTGTTAAAACGGAGATGAGTGCCATTCCTCCCCAAAGAATCCATCGTTGAGGTGTAGAGCATGCGGCAGAGGGAACACCCCAACGAGAGCGGGTAAAGAAAAAGGCGAGGAGAACGCCCAAGAGGTTTCCCACAAGAAGTTGCTGAACCATAGCGAAAATCCCAAAATTACGTTCAACGTAGTCGCCCTCATCTTTGATGAGGTTAAGGAGACCTGCTAAGAGGATAGTCATGCAGGCGATAAGAAAAGTTAGTGCAATTAGAGGTGCGTTGAGGACTTCTTCAAGAGGTAGCTGCGTTTGGGAGCTAAGTAAAAAGGTGTATAGAAAATAGCACAGTGGAGAAATAATCCAATACCAAAATAGGTATTTTTTGGTGGAGTCTGGGTCGTTAAGCCGGTACAGAATACTATTCACTATTGGTCCTCGGTGTCTAAGAAATTCATGTATTGCCGAACGATATAGTCTAGTAGAACGCTCAACGCAACAAAAGAATGATAGGGGTGTTTGCTATGGTCACCAACATGAGTGGGAGTTGCTTCATAACGTAAAGAATAGGTTGCATGAGATGAAATGTAGTTCAGACTTTGAGCTGTAATTGCAAGCATCGGAATCTTGCGTGAGGAAAGAGCCTTGATTGTTTCTTGTACAGATTCCGTATTACCAGAGAGCGATACCACGATGACGAGGTCGTCGGTGGTCATACTCGAAATACTTCCAGCAAATTCATTTTTAGCAGGAATAACATGCGCAAATTTTCCGCATACTAATAAAGATTTAGAAAACTCTTGAATAGCGTTTCGTTGAGCGTATCCGGTACCAAAACAATACACGGTACGGGCACGATGAATATGGCTCAAAATATCTTCTAAATCGGTGTTTTGAAGTGTTTCAAGAGTCTTCATAATGTCTTCAACGCCGGAGCTCACAAAGTCTACAGGACGTTCAGAGGCCGTATTCAACGAGTTTTTGATGAAATACTTTAGCTCTGTAAAACCTGAGAAGTTCAGTTTTTTGGTCAGCCGAATAATACTCGAAGTAGACGTATACGTACGATGCGCTAAAGAGTTAATAGTCGACTCTGCAACAAATTCTTCATGCGTTAACATGAAGGCAAGAATTTCACGTTCAGTATTGCTGAGGTGATGCTGATGCGCGTTAACTATTGTCTGAAGATCCACGAAGGCTCCTGAGCCGAAAGATGATGTACCTATCTCTAGATAATACATGCGTATTCGGTTCAGGAGCCTTCCTCATCTCAAGAGAATGTCATATGACGTGTTCTCTTTATGATGGTTCGTTCACCATGGTCTCGAAACGGTCTCGAACCTGTGGGACGTCCATCCCAACAATAATCTGTAAGGCTTTACCCTTATTGACAAGGCCAAGGGCACCAGCAGATTTGAAATCTGCTTCAGAACCTACAAGTTCTGGGTTCTCTACCGAAACGCGCAGACGCGTAGCACAGTTGTTGACGGAAGTGATGTTTGAAGCCCCGCCTAAGAGTGCTAAGAAGTCTGTTGCACGCTGAGTATAAGAATCAGTAGTAACAGCTACCGTTGATTCTTCAGCAGAAGCTTTAAGAGTTCCTTCTTTCTTCGCTTGGCGGTACTCAGCTTTAGAGTACAACTTAGCTTCTTTTCCGTCTTCTTCACGGCCAGGAGTCTTGAAATTGAATTTGATAATCAAGAAACGGAAGATGAAGAAGTACAACGCAGTGAAGCACAGACCAATCACGATTTGAGCAACATAGGTTGGCCAGTGATTTGCCCACAAGGGAACCCAGTTTTGGAAGACGAAGTCGATTAAGCCGCCGCCCATGTTGCCGGATAGTCCGAAGAAGTACATGGTTGCAGACATGGTCGCCGCAAGAATTGCGTGTACCAAGAACAGAGGAGGAGCAAGGAACAAGAAGGTAAATTCTAGAGGCTCTGTAATGCCGATCAGCATCGCGGTGAGGCAGACAGGAACCAATAGCGTCATGAGTTCTTTTCTCTTCTCTTTACGTGCTGTGACGTAGAATGCGGCAGCAATACCGATAGGAGCAAAGACTTTCGAGTTACCGTGAAGTGCAAATCCGCCACCGGGGAAAAGTTCATTCAACGGTGCAGAAGACTGGGAGTACTCGTTAAGGTGTGCTACCCAGTGCTTGATAATTCCGTCAGGAACCACTGCTGGGCCAAAAATAAAGGGGGTATAAATGAAATGGTGCAAGCCCGTAGGAATCAAAATACGCTCAAGGAAGGTGTACAGCCAAACACCAAAGACGCCGGTGCTCAGGAAGAACCCTTGCATAGAACCAATTGCATGCTGAACGGAAGGCCAGACAAGGCAGAACACTAAGGCTACCGGCATCATCAAGAAGAAGCCAAGAGCATATACCCATTGTGTTCCTTGGAAAATACCGAGGAAGTCGGGGAGCTTAGTGTCGAAATAACGGTTGTGAAGCCACACGACAATAGCAGAAATGATAATAGCGCCGAAGATACCAGTATCGAGAGTCTTAATACCGGCAATCATCTTCAAGCCAGTGCCAGCTGCACCTTGGGAAAGATCAACATCATAATCAACGTTGAAGGCAGGGCCCCAAATAGAAAGAATTGTTGCGATGAAGTAATTGAAGGTCAGGTATACCATCGCAGCTTCAAGTACTGCACGAGCATTAGCGGTCTTTGCTAATGCGATGGGCAGACCCAAGACGAAGAGTAGTTCCATCTGGTTGAAGACAGTCCATGCGCCAGACTCCCATACAGACCAGAAGTTGTACCAGCCAGTGCCTTCAGCAGCGATTGAGCCAAGAAGTTGCTCGTTCTTGCAGATAATTGCGATGCCAACGACAAGACCAGCAAAAGCAAAGAGGAGGACGGGGGCAAGCATTGCCGAGCCGAACCTCTGGATTTTCTCCATCATTAGAGAATCCCTTTCACCGTAATTGAATGTATATGTAATGGATGTGTTTGTTTTACACCACACTATATGTGTATTAGTACGCTAAAAACATACTTCTTTGAGAGAAGAAGCACTTCTGGTACGTTTTTCAGAAACTGGAAAGAAATTCCATGAGATGGAAAAAGTTCCTCTCGCTGAGTTATAAAAACTATCGCTTTTCGTCAAAAGTACTTTTAGGATTTTTCATAAGACCGTACCCAAACACACCAAAGGTTTTAGCTCTTGAAGATTTTGACGCTTAATACACATAGCTGGCTAGAGCTTCATCAACTCCACAAGATACGAGTCCTCGCAGACTTCATCTTGGCAGAAGATATCGACGTTATCGCATTACAAGAGGTCAACCAGCTCATCAAAGCACCTTTTGTTGAGACAGACCATTTATATAGCCCACTCACAGAACGCCCTATCACCTTTGATAACTTTGCGCTCTTACTGTCACAATTCCTCCAAGAAGACGGAAGAACCTATTACTGGAGCTGGGCAGAGTCCCACGAAGGATGGGGAATCTACGACGAAGGTGTAGCGCTCTTGAGCAAGCATCCTTTCATCGAATTACACACCATACACATGAGCGACCCCCAATACGACTATAAAAATGTGTACCGTCGTTGCGCGCTAACAGCACGTATCCACGTTAAAAACCAAGACCTCTGGGTATCAAGTGCACATATGAATTGGTGGGAGCGAGATGGCCAACAACTATTCCAGCATGATTTTTCGTCACTGAATCATCAGCTTCATATCTTCGCTCAGAATACACCTATCATTCTTGCTGGAGATTTTAATAATGATGCGAATGTTCAGGCAGAAGGATACGCTCAAATACTTCAAGCCGGTTGGCACGACACCTATTCCCAAGCCGCTCATGTCGATGGAAAATACACCGTTCATAAAAATATTGCAGGATGGGAAAACTCGACGGAGGCTAAACGTATTGATTTCATCCTGACCAAGGGATTGAACGCTCCAGTACTACGCCACCGAGTAGTCTTTGCCGATAACACTCCAGAAGCTATCTCTGATCATTCTGGAGTTCTCGTAGAGATAGCTCTCTAACATTCAACCTGTTCCACAGTCCCCCAACCATCACCCACTTATCCTTAAGGAGTTCTCCATGAGTTCAGCAGCACGTACTTGGTGGAAAGAAGCTGTCGTATACCAGATTTGGCCACGTTCTTTCCAAGACTCTAATCATGACGGTATCGGCGATCTTCCCGGTATTACACAACGTCTTCCATACCTTGCACAACTAGGAATTAACGTCATCTGGCTTTGCCCGATGTTTTCTTCCCCCAACGACGACATGGGGTATGACATCTCCGATTATCAGGGCATTATGGATGAATTTGGCACCATGGAAGATTTTGATACTCTCGTTGAGACCGCCCATAGCCTCGGTATTAAGATTCTCTTAGATATTGTCGTCAACCACACATCAGATGAACACGAGTGGTTTAAGCAATCTCGCTCTAGCCGAGAGAACCCCTACCGTGATTACTACTATTGGCGTGACTCTTCAGGTATTGACGAAGACGGCAACCCACTACCTCCAAACAACTGGGGCTCAGAATTTGGGGGGCGCGCTTGGGAATACGATGAACACACCGATCAATGGTATCTACACATCTTCTCCAAGAAACAGCCCGACTTGAACTGGGAGAATGAAAAGGTTCGTGAAGAAATCTACACCATGATTAACTGGTGGCTCGATAAAGGGCTCGACGGTTTCCGCCTCGACGCTATCAACATCATCTCTAAACCAGAGGGGCTACCAGATGACCCCAATATTGACTTCGATAAGCATGGTTCATCTATCCCGTTCGTGGTCAAAAACGGTACCAAAGTGCATCAGTGGATGCACGAACTTAATCTCAAAACCGCAGCGAATTATGATGTAATGACCGTCGGAGAGATGTCTCAAACCTCAGCAGAAGACGCTGTACAATTCGCTGGTTTTGATACTGAAGAGCTCAACATGATTTTCCATTTTGAGCATATGGGTGTAGATACAGACCCCGCCACCGGTATGGGTAAATGGTCTATCAAACCCTACGACCTCGTTGACCTTAAAGAAGTTCTTAATATGTGGCAGACCACATTACAAGGACGAGCTTGGGGATCATTGTACTGGAATAACCATGACCAGCCTCGACTGATTTCTCGCTTCGGTGATGATTCACCACAATGGCGTGTGCTCTCAGGCAAAATGTTAGCGACAACTCTTCACGGTATGCAGGGCACCCCCTATATCTACCAGGGGGAAGAGTTCGGTATGACAAACGTCCAATTTGAAGAGATTAACGACTATCGAGATCTCGATTCGTTGAATCTCTACGAAGATATGGTCGTAGAACGTGGCAACCTTAGCCACGACGAGTGTATGGAACTCATCTACGCTAAAGGACGAGATAACGCGAGAACCCCCGTGCAATGGGATGCAAGCGATAACGCAGGCTTTAGCGCCGTAGAACCATGGATTAAACTTAACCCTAATTACCGCGAGATTAACGCTGCTAGCGCGCTCGAAGATCAATGCTCTTTGTTCTACCACTATCAAAAGCTCATTCAGTTGCGCCGCGGTGAGCTCAAAGACCTTCTTGTGTATGCAGATTTTGTTCCTCTTGATGTTGAGGACGCTCAGGTTTATGCCTATGAGCGTCATGCACAAGATGGTTCTAAGCTGCTTGTTATCTCGAATTTTACCGATCAACAGCTCACTCGTGAATATGGGCTACTAGATCAAGGCGAATTAGTGCTTTCGAATTATGAGGACGATATGCGTCAAACATTACGTCCTTATGAGTCGAAGATGTATCGCGTGAATGCCTTATAGCGGAAAATTTTAAAACGAATATTTGGGTTATATTAACGCACTCACTATGGAACGCATTTTTATCTTCCTGTAGTGCAATACTAAACCCGTTAAAAATATCGTGGGGTGAAGAATTTTCTTCACACCACGATATTTTATGAAGCAGTGGTTATCTTTCTCTGAGGTCAAAGAAGCTGTTAATAGTGATGTCTTGGGCGAAGAAAGTCTCTAGTGAAAACGTGTAATTTCTTCTGCTTTTAGTCTCATACTTGGATGAGCCTCATATGCGGCTTTTCCGATTGCTACGATGAGTACGGGAACGTACTGTTCTTTATCCATACCTAAGGCTTCTGCAATTAAGTCATCTTCAAAACCACCGATAGGGTTTGTATCGTAGCCGTGAGCTCGCGCCACAAGCATCAGTTGCATTGCCGCCAAGCTAGAGTCTATTTTGACGATATCGTTCATGACCTGTTGTGGTGCATTTTCGTATCTGGGCATAAACAATTCCATCAGCTGATTTTTCACTGACTCAGGCATAAGTTGTTGTTCTACGGCGCGAGAATAAATGTCTTCAGCTTTTTCATAGCATTTCATATCACCGAAAATGACGATCATCGCTGAGGATGTATCGTTTTGTCGGGTGTTAAATCTTATTAGTGGACGTAAAAGGTCTTTACCTTCTTGGCTTTCGACAATAACGAATCGCCAAGGTTGAAGGTTAACTGAGGATGGAGCTTTTACTGCTTCATCGATCATTTCGAGCATTTCTTCACGAGGTATTTTCACGTTTTCGTCAAATACTTTAATAGATTTTCTATTAAAAATAATGTCTTTAAAGTCGTTGTTCTTCATCTGTTCTTTCTCTTCTTGAGCCCGTCGTAGCGTTTATTTTAATTGCGCTACATCATCTTGTAGTTAAAACAAGATGTCCCTCAAACCTCATAGTGTCAGGGGTTTAAGGGACATCTTTTAGGTATTTATTCCCATTCAATAGTTCCTGGAGGCTTTGAGGTAACGTCCAGAACGACACGGTTCACTTCAGAGACTTCGTTGGTGATACGGTTCGAGATTTTCGCTAATACGTCATACGGTAGACGGGACCAGTCAGCGGTCATAGCATCTTCGGAGGATACGGGGCGTAGCACGATGGGGTGACCATAGGTACGGCCGTCACCTTGCACGCCGACAGAACGAACATCGGCAAGCAGCACAACCGGGCACTGCCAGATTTCATCGTCAAGGCCAGCATTTGTTAGCTCTTCACGAGCAATAGCGTCTGCCGCACGTAGAATCTCTAAATTCTCGTATGTTACTTCACCAACAACACGGATACCTAAACCGGGGCCGGGGAAGGGTTGACGAGCCACAATCTTTTCGGGAACACCCAGCTCACGGCCGATAGCACGAACCTCATCTTTGAAGAGGGTACGTAAAGGTTCGACCAGTTCAAAGGTCATGTCTTCAGGTAAACCGCCTACGTTATGGTGAGACTTAATATTTGCGGTGCCTTCTCCCCCACCTGATTCAACGACATCGGGGTAAAGAGTTCCCTGTACCAAGAATTTAATATCGCTACCGTCGTCTTGTGCTTGTTCAATCAGTTGACGCTGTGCAGCTTCAAAAGAACGAATGAACTCACGACCGATGGCTTTACGCTTCGTTTCAGGGTCGCTGACACCAGCAAGAGCGTTGAGGAAGCGTTCAGATTCATCGATAGTGATGACCTTAATACCCATGGTGCTAGCATAGTCATTTTCGACTTGTTCGCGTTCACCCTGTCGTAAGAGTCCATGATCAATAAAGAAACAAGTCAGTTGGTCGCCTACCGCTTTATGGACAAGCGCCGCAGCCACGGATGAATCAACGCCACCGGATAAAGCGCAAATAACGCGATCTTTACCAACCTGCTCACGAATCTTCGCTACTTGCTCTTCGATGATGTTGCCGGTAGACCAAGTCTTTTTTAGTCCTGCAATGTTGAAGAGGAAGTTCTCAAGCGCAACCTGACCATAATCAGAGTGTTTTACTTCGGGGTGCCATTGGACACCGCCGAGTTTACGGTCTTCATCCACCATCGCCGCCACAGAAGCGCCAGGTGTCTGCGCAAGTACGGTAAAGCCCTCAGGTGCTTGTGATACAGAGTCTCCGTGGGACATCCAGACGTTTTGAGTTGTGGGAGTTCCGGTGAGGAAGGAGGAGTTTTCAGCACAGACAGATGCATCAGTTGCACCGTATTCGCGAAGACCGGTCTGAGCAACAGTGCCGCCAAGGGTCTGTGCCATCACCTGGAAGCCATAGCAAATACCGAAAATGGGAACACCCGATTCGAAGAGTGCGATATCGCCCTTAGGAGCGCCTTCTGCATACACCGAAGAAGGACCGCCAGAAAGAACAAGAGCAGCTGGGTTCTTAGCTAGAATCTGCTCGGTTGGCATAGTATGCGGAACAATTTCGGAATAAACACCGGCTTCACGAACACGACGAGCAATAAGCTGCGCGTACTGAGCACCGTAGTCAACCACCAAAACTGGACGCTGTTCTAGCTCCGTATGAGATGTGTTGGTCACGAGTCACCTTAACAGTTGATATGGGGAACTTTTTCACCGAGAAGGCAGAAAAAGCGAAGAATATATCTTCATTCTAAAACACAATGCTCAGATACCGGCAATAATCTATCCGGACAAGAGCAAAGGGAATATTTATCACTACCGGTATTGAAGTGTTAGTAGCGTTTTGTGGCTTGCGGATTTGCCCGCAGTAACGCTAAAGTCTCACGGTGAATACGGCTCTCCACAATAAATGATAGGAAAGGAACGACACCGCCTAATGCCATCACAATAAGCTGTGGTAGTGCCCAACGCATCAAAAGCCATAGGCGGAAACAGGAGAAAAGATATACGACATAGAACCATCCGTGGATAATCAGAATCCATGTTGAGATGTTAATTCCTCCCACCAAGTTATCTGTTTCAAGGTTCAATAAGCCCAGAGGGACACTCTGACCGGTATGTGCGTCTTGAGCGCCCATCACAAGGTCAAAACGGAAAACATAACGAGTAATCATCTCGAGAACCAGTAAAAGCAGGAACGTACCAGAAATCCATGCGCACCATTTATAAAAGTTCAGGGAAGAGCGAATTTGTGCTTCTGTTCCTCCGAATTTTTTGCGAATAGTAAAACCGCCCTTACCGTCAGCAGTACCTTGACCGGTAAGCACCACTTTTTTACCGTCTTGACGTTCTTGAGGTTTCTGCTGTGGCGAATCATTATGATGCATGTTTATTCGTTCTTTCTTCTGTTATCTGTTGCTGCGAAATATCATCAAAAAAGTAATATTGTTCTGCGCCTGGGTCCCAGTAATAGTATCGTCCAGAGTCTTCATCCAACCAATACTGCCCCTCATATTCAAAATATTCAGCAGGGTCTTGAGCTTTTTCATAAGAGTCTTTAAGCATCCGCCACCAGAGGAAGAACGCAAAACCAGCAAAAACAAGCCACTCCAACGCATAAAAAATGTTTAACCAGTTCACGTCTTCATGGGTAACTTGAGAAGCTCTCACACCATGGACGTCTTGATTCTGACCCAAAATTGTAGCTGAAGGTAGTAGCCTTCCGTCAGCGTCAAGAGGAAGAGGGTTCCCCTGCGGTATCTCTGCGTCGGCTGTGATAATCGCACCGTAGAGAGGTCTATCCCATAGGTTTGTCAGTTGAGCGCTAGCTGCGCTACCAATAATACGGTGTGAAGCTATCTGCTCAGCAGAGTATTTTTGTGCAACATCTCGAGAATAGTAAGGAGCGTCGTTAGATACGATACGACCAATAACGGTTAACGTACCCTGAGGTTCTACGTCAAGAACGTCATTGGCGCTCCACGCTCTCGCAATAGCAATAGCTCGAGACTCAGAATCTGTTGAATGCGTTTTCTCGGGGATAAAAGCGCTCACTATCCAGAACCCTTGACGTCCTTCATTCAGTTTATCGGCGACAAGGTAAGAAGAGTCAGGAACATAGTGTCCAGTCACTTGCACCATATGGTCAGAATTCTCAATCGTTAAAGGCTCATGTGCTGAAAGAAATTTTTCCCAAGGCTGCACGATTTCTTTAGTAGGATCAGCAGTGCGTTGGCCCCAAGTTGCAGAGGAAAGCTGCCAGTGGCTGAGCATCACAAAACCCGTACTCAAGGCAATCACCAGAAGTAAACTGGCAATCCATCGAGGAGTAAAAGCTAATTTCAACACGATATCTACCCTATAACGTTTGATATCAAAAAGCTCTGACACCACCGTCACTATCGGTGATATCAGAGCTTTCTTTAAGACTGACCATGCCTTTACTGAGGTAACCCTTTGGCTCAGGGGCTCATTGGTTAATCAGCTAAGACTAATTCGCTTCGTTGGAAAGATTTCACATCGGTAAAACCGCATGTTGCCATGGCCCGTCGCAAAGCACCAACAATGTTAGATGTTCCATCAACGTGGTGGGAAGGACCATACAAGACTTCTTCGAGAGTACCAACCGTACCGAGGTTTGTGCGAATACCTCGAGGGAAGTTCACTGAATGAGCCTCATTGCCCCAGTAGAGTCCGCGGCCAGGTGCTTCACTTGCGCGTGCGAGAGGTGCACCAATCATCGCAGCATCTGCGCCAAGAGCAAGAGCTTTAACGAGGTCCCCTGAACGTCCAAGTTCTCCATCAGCAATGACGTGTACGTACCGTCCGCCAGATTCATCAAGGTAACGAGAACGTGCAGCTGCCACATCAGCAATAGCTGTTGCCATAGATGCTTGAATGCCTAGACCACGTCGAGTGGTCATCGATGAGCCTCCACCAAACCCAACAAGAACACCTGCCGCACCTGTTCTCATCAGGTGCAACGCTGGAGTATACCCAGCTACACCACCAACAATCACCGGAACGTCAAGTTCGTAAATAAACTTTTTAAGGTCGAGAGGTTCACGGTTTTCTGAAACGTGTTCAGCAGAAACAGTAGTCCCGCGAATCACAAAAATATCGACCCCAGCGTTAACAACAGTTTCGTAGAACTCTTGAGTATGTTGAGGAGTCAAAGAGCCTGCAACGATAACACCAGAATCACGAATTTCTGAAAGGCGTTTAGTAATCAGCTCAGCTTTAATAGGCTCAGCATAGATTTCTTGCATGCGGCGAGTAGCAGCAACAGGATCGTTAAGCTCTAAAGAAGTAATCTCATCCAAATAAGGTTGAGGGTTCTCATAGCGAGTCCACAATCCTTCAAGGTTTAAAACGCCTAATCCGCCCAAACGTCCAAGTGCGATGGCGGTTTGTGGAGACATCACCGAATCCATCGGTGCACCAATGAGAGGCGTCTCAAAGGTAAAAGCGTCAATACGCCATGAAGTACTCACGTCTTCAGGGTCGCGAGTACGACGAGAAGGTACTAGAGCAACATCGTCGAGCTTATAGGTGCGACGAGCCCGTTTTGATAAACCAATTTCGATATCGGACATGGTTCGTTCCTTTCGTTAGAGGCAATACCCCAGCAAGCGCATAACGCTTATGGGGTATACCACGCCGAATGATTTAGCGACGGTAGTTTGGTGCTTCGACCGTCATCATAATGTCATGAGGGTGAGACTCTTTGAGTCCTGCGGGGGTTATACGCACAAACTTACCCTCATATTTCAATTCTTCAATGGTGCGAGCACCAACATAGAACATTGTCTGACGTAGACCGCCTTCAAGCTGATGCAAAACAGAGCCGACACGACCGCGGAAAGGAACACGTCCTTCAATACCTTCAGGGATAAGTTTCTCTTCAGAAGAAACATCCGCTTGGAAATAACGGTCTTTCGAGTAAGACTTGTGGCGTCCACGAGAAACCATTGCGCCTAAGGACCCCATACCTCGGTATGCTTTGAATTGTTTGCCATCAACAAAAATTAGGTCGCCAGGAGATTCTGCGGTGCCGGCAAGCATCGACCCCATCATCACAGAATCAGCACCAGCAACAAGGGCTTTACCGATTTCACCGGAATGTTGCATACCGCCGTCAGCAATCAAAGGAACGCCTGCCGGAATAGCAGCCTTAGCAGCTTCGTTAATGGCTGTTACCTGCGGGACACCTACACCAGCGATAATGCGAGTAGTGCAAATAGAACCAGGACCAACACCAACTTTAACGCCGTCTGCTCCAGCGTCAATAATGGCTTGTGCACCAGCGCGGGTTGCTGCCTGTCCGCCGATGATATCGACGTGGTCGGCAGCAGAATCTTTTTTAAGACGGGCAATCATATCGAGTACGCCTTGTGAGTGTCCGTTAGCGGTATCGATAAAGAGTGCATCAACGCCAGCTTCTACTAAGGTCATAGCTCGTTCGTAGCCGTCACCAAAGAATCCAACAGCCGCACCAACGCGAAGACGGCCTTCGTCGTCTTTGGTGGCGCGAGGGTACTGTTCTGTTTTGATAAAGTCTTTGACTGTGATCAAACCGGTCAATTTTCCGTTTTGATCAACAAGAGGCAGCTTTTCAATCTTGTTAGAAGCTAATAGGTTGTAGGCTTCTTCTTTGGACATCCCCTCATAGCCGGTGATTAGTGGCATAGGGGACATAATCTCGCGAACAGTGCGCTGTGAGTATTCAGCTTCGGGTAAATAACGGATATCACGGTTGGTGATGATACCGACCAAAATACCGTTTTCGTCGACGACGGGAAGTCCAGAAACTCGGAAGTGTCCGCATACGGCATCAAATTCTTCGATAGTTGCTTCCGGCCCGATGGTTGCGGGATTAGTAATCATTCCAGACTCGCTACGTTTAACGCGGTCTACGTGAGTAGCTTGGTCCTCAATGGAAAGATTACGGTGTAGTACGCCCAGTCCACCCAGACGAGCCATTGCAATAGCCATATCCGATTCAGTGACGGTGTCCATCGCAGCAGAAATAATAGGAGTGTTCAGGGTGATACGCTTCGATAATTTTGTGGAGGTATCAGCATCTGCAGGATTGACGTCGGTATTACCTGGTAGCAGAAGAACGTCGTCGTAGGTGAGGCCGGTGAAGCCAAAAGGATCTTCAGACAATGCGGTGGGCGTAGCCATGAACGAATCGGACCTTTCGGTTGTGGGAGTTATTCTCTGATAAGAAAGAGAAAAAGAGGTTATCCAATTGTTAATAGTAAACCCCAGAGGGTGTGAACCCTAATAGTTCCACGATAAAAAGGGTATACGTCTCACCGATTCAATATTTTCTGTACCTGATGAGCTTACCGAGTTTATGTATCTGAATATTCTGGTACCGAAGATTCATCAACCGTATCGGTGTGTTCAGTACCTTCAAGCGTTTCAAGCATCCGTTGAATGAAGAAATTTTCTGCAGAGACGACGAATGTTTGTGTTAGATGTGAATCATCACGATATACGTACACGTTACCGACAGCAGAAGGGCACTCTGCGTTGGGGCAAATCAGGTCTGTCATATCGACAGTGCCGAAGTTAGGGTATCGTGCTGCGTATTCTTCTAAGGGGTTAGATTGTTGAGCAAGTTCTGAGTCGAAGGTGCAGAGCTGATGGGTTCGTGTCTCACAATCTGCATGAGTTGATTCAAAACGAGGGTTATCCCGAAGAGCAACAATCTCAATACCTTCGTGCTCAAGATGTTCAATAAACTCTTCTAGCCCGTCAGGGACGTACTCCCCTGAGCCTTCGTACACGGAGATTGTTCCAATGGTGATGACGAGGTCAGGTTTTTGCTCATCGATATAGCGTTGTGAGTTCTCAATCCAGCGTTGGCATCCTTGATTTGTTGTATTACGGGCAGGGTCGAGTAGGTAGCAGTCGTTAAATTGTAGGAATTGAAGATCCCAATTTTCTTGTGTTGCTAGTGAGATAAGCGGATCGCCCCACTGATCCATATGAGAGTTTCCAACAGCGATGACTCGGCGTGTGGGCTCTTCAGAAGTTGTCAGCTGATGACAGTTCCATTTTTCAAAATGGTATGTTTCTAGAAGGCTCGGCGCACAAGAGGTGTTATAGAGGGGACGGTCGTCGAAACGGTCAGCAGAGCTAGGGCGAATACCAGCATTTTCTTCACCTTCGTAAATAAAACCTGCTTCAAGGGCAAGGGCACCAGGGTTATCGACTATAGGTTGAGCGTTCAGGCGTTGTTCTGCACGTTCTAAAACAACGTTCCATAATGTTGTACTTACGAGGACAACGGTCATACAGCATCCAACAATCAGGACAGAAAAACGTGCATTGCCGTCGAAACGCTGAGCACATGTTAAGAATTTTTTATTCGCCTGAGTAAGAATCCAAGCGCATCCCAACGATACTGCAAAGAGTATGATTCCAGCGCTGGTACTGGCCTTTTCTTGGTCGACGGTGTAGAGGTAAAACACAAGAAGAGGCCAGTGGATGAGATAAAGCCCATAAGAATATGTCGCAAGCCATAGTAAAGGTTTGAGGGAGAGTAAACGCTCCACACCCCATCGGCTTGCACTATCTCCGCTAACCAGTACACCAGCGGCTGCTAAAGTGGGCCACAAGGCATAATACCCAGGGAAATTACCTTCAACATCTAGGATAAGGCCACATAATACTATTGCGAGAAGGCCCATCCAACCCACCATTATTTTGATGACTGAAGGGAAGCGAAGATACGGCAGCCCGATAGCAACCAAAGAACCTAAGGCAAATTCCCAAAGGCGAGTGTACGTAGAAAAATATGCAAGCTGTTGGTCAAGATGTGTGTAATAGACCGAGTACGTCAATGAAGCAAGAAAAACAGCACCAAAAAGAGTTGCTAGAATACCGCGAGCGAACCGTCGCCCTATCATACGGTAAATGACCCAGCTCAGAGCAAAGAGTAAGGGCCATAGAAGAAATATTTGCCCTTGAACTGATAGCGACCAGAAATGGCGTAACGGTGAAGCCTGTGAAGAATCAGCAGCATAATAATCCACCAAGTTGTTGATGGACCACCAGTTTTCATAATAAAAAACGACTGAAACGGCTTCATCCATAATCCCTTGCCACCGTGGCGCAGGCAGAAAAAACCGTGTCCCAATCAGCACTAGTAGAACAGTTGCCGTAGCCAAAGGCATAATACGTTTAAAAGTACGTGCCCAGTAGTCTTTGAGGGCTTTAAAACCGATTGGCTGACCTGTTTCTAGTTTCCGAGTGAATGAAAGCGTCATCAAAAAAGCGGAGATGAGGAGGAAAACGTCCACCCCTCCCGAAACTCGTCCGAGCCAAAAATGGTAGGCAACGACCAAGGTCACAGCAAAAGCGCGTAACCCTTGAATCTCCGGTCTAAATCGACGTTCTTTTGGTGCCACAGGTAAGTAATTTTCTCTTCGTGATAACCGACAACATGGTAGGAGTGAGGTTCACCCCGTGATTAGTGTTTAACGCGATAAATATGTAGTTTAGGTACGTCCGAGGCTAAACCCTTGTTCTTGTAGCTGTTGGTTGAGTTCTTGATCCAAAGTAGAACCGTACGCACGAGAAATATGGTTATCGTCCATGTACACATAGACGTTGCCAAAAATAGGAGAACAAAAACCATAGGGGCAATATTGTTCCGAAAAATCAAGACCATAAACCAAGGGATTGCGGTCTACGAGTTCTTGGGCAGGATTAATATCTGCAAGCTTTTGTTCCCGCTTTTCTCCACAAAACGTAGGATCTTCTGGATGAGTCTGAGCGCAATCATAAATATTATCAGCCCATCGAGGATTATCACGTAACGCAAAAACCTGTATCCCTGCTCGAGTGTATGCTTCAATTTCTTCTTCGATACCGGGCACGAGAATCTCCGAGTGATGCGCGTCTGTCTGTGTTACGAGCAAAGCGACGGCCTCAGGGTGAACATCAAGTACGAGCTGACGAATATTAGCGTTGTATTCTTCGCATTCTTCGTTAGGGTTCGGTTCTGCTTCCAAAGGATAACGACACGCGCCAAGATGTAAATCCATAAGGTTTATTTGGTGCTCTTGAGCCCACGGTCTATAGAACGCAATAGATTGTCCAGCATGCGAAGACCCAATAACCATCACTAAAGGACTATCTGCCTTAGAGGAGTTCTGTTCAAGTCCGCAGAGTGAGCTGATGACTCCCCTGTCTCCTCCAATAAGACCGCCACAACCGTTCGGGTCGATACCATCGTATTGTTTTTCGGGGTCGGTAGTAGGAATAGGCGGATACTTGTAATGAGTAGAAGCCTCATTGTAGGCATGCGCCCCAGGAAAGTCGGGGCTTCCAGCAGCTCCGGCAAGAGCTTCGAGCTGATTGTTACGATGGTGAACCCACGCTTTAGCGCCCACGAGAGGAACACCAACAAGCATGAAGCAGCTCAGAATAATAGCTATTGGGCGAGTAGTAGCATCGGAGAGAAGTTTTTTCATTCCACGATGAGGTTTCGGTACCGCATGTTTTTTAACGGTGGGAGTACGTCGTAGAGGTTCTTCAATTCCATAGTGAATGATGGTGGAAATGACTATCGAGCTAATGATGAGCAAAGAACCGACCAAAAAATTGGGGTGGTCCACGCGAGCGCGAGTTGAGTAGATAATGTAGACCGGCCAGTGTACGAGGTACAGAGCGTAGGAAATTTCACCGAGTTTTAGTAGTGGTGTGGAGCTGAGAATTCGGTCTACACCCCATGGGGAGTTTGTTTGTCCGGCAAGGATGACGAGGGCGCCACAAGTAACGGGCCAGAGTGCAAGGTATCCGGGGAAGGCTTCTTGTACTGGCAGGATGAGCCCGCAGAGGATGAGTCCGGCAACGCCAACCCATCCCATGGGGATGCGAAGCCATTGTGGAGGTTTCCAGTAGAAGGTCACTATGGCAAGGAGCGTTCCGGTAGCAAATTCCCAGGCTCGGGTGCGGGTATCAAAATATGCGAAGCCTTGGTTTGTTGCAGTTTCATAGATAGAAAATGCGAGAGAGATTCCCCAGACGGTACCGAATACTAGGAGGGCTGTTCCGATGAGGTTGAGGCGGAAGCGGCGGACGAGTAATGCGACGCAGAAGAAGAGGATTGGCCAGAGGATAAAAATCTGTCCTTGCATGGACAGCGACCAGAAGTGTTGTAGAGGTGTTTTGGTGGCTGCGTCTTGGGCGTAATAGTCTACTGAATTATATGCTAAACGCCAGTTGAGAAAGTAAAAAAGTGCAGCTATACCATCGTGGATGATGCCCATGATTCGTGATGGGGACAGGAAGAACCATGCGGCGATTACTGTTCCTGCGATGACGGTGGCAGCAGCCGGCAGTAAGCGTTGAAAAACGTGTAACCAGTATTTGATGAGGGCCAGCGGTCTTCCCTCATTGATTTTACGTAAGGTTGAGAGGGAGAGGAGGAAGGCGGAGATGAAGAGGAAGACGTCGACGCCTCCAGAAACTTTGCCGAACCAGATGTGGTAGGTGACAACGAGGAAGAGAGCTAATGCGCGTAGGCCTTGAATTTCGGGGCGAAAACCTTGGGTTTTAAGCCACCGCCTATTCAACGGGTATTTGGTGTGTGTTTGCGCAACCATGAAAGAGTTCTCTTTCTGTGTGTATATCTGATTGACGAGAGTGCTGACCTTTGAACGTTACCGGAACTGGAGTCGATTGTCTGCCTAAATAGTATTTTTTCGAAGCCTACTGTGAGCAAACACAAGTTCTTTTTGAGGCCAGAAGAGCCTGTTTTAGTCCCTATACGGGAGGCTAAAACAAGCTCTTCTGTACCGTTAGAGGTTCTGAGAAGAAAATATTTTATTTCTCTTCTTCGTCCTCTGTTTCTGGTTTCTCGACGACGAGGGTTTCGGTTGTCAGTACCAATGCGGCAATGGATGAAGCGTTCTCTAGTGCTGAGCGTGTTACTTTGACGGGGTCAATAACACCAGCAGCGATGAGGTCTTCATAGTCGCCGGTACGTGCGTTAAAGCCAGAGCCAACAGGTAGTTGAGCTACTTTGCTGGTGACAACGTATCCATCTTCGCCTGCGTTTTGAGCAATCCAGCGTAGAGGTTGGACGAGTGCTTTCTTGACGATTTCAACACCGGTTTGAGCGTCTTTTGACTCAAGTGTCATACCTTCAAGTGCTGCTAACGCATGCACGAGAGCTGTTCCTCCGCCTGCGACGATGCCTTCTTCAAGGGCTGCACGGGTTGAGGACACTGCGTCTTCAATACGGTGTTTACGTTCTTTTGCTTCGACCTCGGTTGCTGCACCAACTTTGATGACGCCAACGCCACCGGCAAGTTTTGCTAGGCGTTCTTTGAGCTTTTCACGGTCCCATTCGGAGTCGACTCGCTCAATTTCTGCGCGGAGTTGGCTGACTCGTTCAGCGACGTCTGCAGAGGTTCCGGCACCTTCAACGATGGTGGTGTTGTTTTTAGTGACGGTGATACGTCGTGCTGAGCCAAGCTGGTCAAGGGTAACTGAGTCAAGGGAGATACCGAGTTCTCCGGTGATCACAGTGCCGCCGGTAAGAATTGCAAGATCTTGCATAATTGCTTTGCGGCGGTCTCCGAAGCCAGGAGCTTTGACGGCAACGACGTTGAGGTTTCCTCGAAGCTTATTGACGACGAGGGTGCTAAGAGCTTCTCCGTCTACGTCTTCTGCGATGATGGTCAGTGGCTTTTTTGCCTGAACAATTTTTTCTAGCAGTGGCATAATCTCAGCGACTGTTGAGATTTTGCCTTGGTAGAGCAGGATTAAGCTATCTTCGAGGACTGCTTCTGCACGATCAGAGTCGGTGACGAATGATGGTGAGAGGTAGCCTTTGTCGAATTGCATACCTTCGGTAATTTCCAGTTCAATTTCTGTGGTTGAACCGTCTTCGATGGTGATGACGCCGTCTTGTCCGACTTTGTCGAAAGCTTGGGCGAGAAGTTCACCAATTTCTGGGGACTGTGCTGAGATAGCCGCTACGTGTGCGACTTCTTCGCCTTGAACGTCTCTGGCATTTTCGAGTAGCCGTTGGGAGACAGCGCGAACGGCGGTTTCAATGCCTCGTTTGACTTCTCCTGGTGCGGCACCAGAGGTGACGTTACGCAGACCTTCAGAAACAAGCGCTTGAGCGAGTACGGTTGCAGTAGTTGTACCGTCACCTGCTACATCGTTTGTTTTGGTGGCGACTTCTTTGGCGAGTTGAGCGCCAAGGTTTTCGTATGGGTCTTCTAGTTCAATTTCACGAGCGATAGATACACCGTCATTAGTAATGATAGGTGCGCCCCACTGCTTGTCAAGGACGACGTTGCGCCCGCGAGGGCCCAACGTCACTTTGACAGCGTTTGCGAGTTTATCCACACCAGCTTGCAGACTCTTACGAGCTGCATCATTGAATTCAAGCTGTTTTGCCATGAATTCTTAGCTCCTTTGTATTGTGTGCGGAAAAGATTATTTGTTGACGATAGCCAATACGTCGCGTGCGGAGAGAATGAGGTAGTCTGCTCCGCCGAAGGATACTTCGGTTCCGCCGTATTTGGAGAAGATGACGATATCGCCTTCTGCTACGTCTACGGGGATGCGGTTGCCTTTTTCGTCGGTACGTCCTGGACCAACTGCGATAACTTTTGCTTCCTGTGGCTTCTCTTTAGCGGTATCAGGGATAACAAGTCCGGATGCGGTGGTCTGTTCTGCTTCGAGAATCTGGACGACTACGCGGTCTTCGAGTGGTTTGATGGAGGACATTTTTGCTCCTTGATGTTCTTTTAACATTTCTGATGTTTGAGCTAAATGGTGCTTTTGAGAAAGTGTCGTCGTCGCGGTGCCGATACTTCTTCAAGAATAATTAGCACTGTCAGCTCTTAAGTGCTAACACAAACTTTAGAGCCGTACCCTAGAGAAGGTCAAGAAAACCCGCCAGTTTCGCACACAGCGCATCTATAATATGAGTTCTAGCCCAATATAAGGACACTGACGACTATGAGCACCTCTGTACATCCGGCACCAGCAGTTGAAGAAACTCAAGAAGAGTTAGAAGCAATTGCCCAATTCGTCCCTTACCATACGAGTCAAGCTCTCAATTATGCAACACAATTACGGGCACAAGGTTTCAGTGCAGAAAGTGTTCGCAGGATTTTAGCTCAAGCAAAAAATAGAACGAAAGCTTCCGAAAAATTTGGGGATAGAGCTCATCACATGCTTCTCAGCGAAGCTGGATATGAGCAGGCTACGCGCCAAGCTGTCGCGATGGTACATGCACAACGTTTTGTACAAGCGAAAGTTCATTCTGTTGCAGATTTGGGGTGTGGTATTGGTGCTGACGCACTCTGTTTCGCTCAAGCAGGGTTAGCCGTTACTGCCGTAGACATCGACGAGCAAACAGCTAGTTACGCCCAATATAATCTTGCTGATTTTCCAACAGCACAGGTTTTGTGCGCAGATGTGCAACAACTCGAGCTAAAGGCACTTCCTCATATATTTGGTCGCCCTATTGATGCGTTATGGCTTGATCCGGCACGAAGAACAGTTCAACAGGGTAAAACACAATCACGGACTTTTGACGCAGAAGATTTTTCTCCACCTCTATCATTCATCCGAGAATTAGCACAAACAGGAATCGCCATGGGCGTCAAAATGGGGCCAGCTATCCCCCACGATCAAATACCTGAAGAATGTGAAGCACAGTGGATTAGCCATCATGGGTCTGTTGTTGAAGTCGTGCTGTGGTTTAACGCGTTAGCACGACCTCACGTTAAAAGAAGCGCGCTCGTCCTTGATAGTGACCCTTTTGAGCCGTCAGTTGTCACTGAGGTTTCTAGCCCTTACCATGAATCTCACAGCCAGCAACAAGCATCTGAACCGCTGTATGAGGTCAAAGAATATATTTATGAGCCAGACGGTGCTTTAATTCGTGCGCATCTTCTCAGCGAAATTATTCGTACCACCGACGCAGAACTTATTGACGAACATATTGCGTATCTGACAAGTTCACATCCTCTGCAGATACGAGGCGTTAAAGGATACCGTGTAGAACAGATACTCCCGATTAACGACAAACATCTCAAACGCTGGGTACGTGAAAATAGCATCACGACACTCACCATTAAAAAACGGGGAGTAGATATTTCTCCTGAACAGCTACGTATCAAACTCCTTGGAGCCCAAAAAAATACCAAAAAATCGGGGAAAGGGCACCATGGAACACTCATTTTAACGCGTATTGGAGAAGGTAAAACTTCTCGACGATTAGCGTTGGCTGTCTCACCTTTATGACGTCATAAGTACGTAATCCGTCTTTTCTGACCTACCATGGAAAAACACCATCACAGGTAGGAGAACGATGATTCCCTTCGCGCCGTCCGCACCATCCACATTAGGGGTAGAGTGGGAGCTTGCCCTTGTCGACGCTCAAACACAAGAGCTATGCTCTCGAGCGCAAGAAGTGCTAGCACTAGTACAGCAAAAAAACCCCGAATTATTGGACAGTGCTCAGGGCCCTCACCTCACGGGAGAGTTCCTCGATAATACGCTAGAACTTGTCACCGGAGTTTGCACAACCGTGGCAGAAGCCATAGAACAGTTACGTCAAGGAGCATTGGCTCTTCAACAGATAACTGACGAGTTAGGGATAGAGTTCTTCTCTGCCGGAACACACCCATTCTCACGTAGTCTTGACCAGCCAGTAGCTTCCAAAGAACGCTATCTCAAGATGCTAGACCGTACCCAATATTGGGGGCGACAGATGGTTATTTATGGTGTTCATGTACATGTTGGCGTCAATTCTCGAGACAAAGCATTACCTATTATCGACGGGCTCACCACCTATTACCCTCATCTACTTGCCTTATCAGCTTCTTCCCCTTTTTGGGAAGGAGTAGATACTGGTTATGCCAGCCAAAGAGCTTTAATGTTTCAGCAGCTTCCAACAGCAGGACTCCCTTTCCACTTCGAGAGTTGGGAAGATTATGAAGATTACCTACAAGATATGCTCCATACAGGGGTCATCGATGATCCGAGCGAAAACCGTTGGGATATTCGCCCAGTACCACATTATGGCACCGTGGAGATGCGTATTTGCGATGGGTTGTCTTCGCTCAAAGATATTGCTGCTATCGCAGCGTTAACCCAATGTCTTGTTGAATCTTTCTCACGAAAGCTTGATAAGGGAGAAAGAATAGAAGCCCTCAAGCCTTGGCATGTTCAAGAGAACAAATGGCGTGCGGCACGCTATGGTTTGGACGCTATTATTATTCAAAATAATCGCAATGATGAACGCCATATACAAGAAGACCTACAAGAGCTCATCGATAGGCTCTACCCTATTGCGCACGATTTAGGGTGCACTGAAGAACTAAAGCATCTTGAGACGATTATAAGTTCTGGAGGAAATAGTGCCAGACAACGTCATGTTGCTCAGTCTTCAGGGGGTAATTTACGTGCAGTAGTCAAAGATTTAGTAGCTCAACGAATACGGGATTCTGCATCGGGTGGCATTCAAGCATAGATTCTTACACTGAAATGATCTGCACAGGTAAGGAGGAGTCTGTCTCGAACTCTAGAGGAGAAGGTTTTATCCCCTCCGCAACGAGACGTGCCCCTAATGCCGCTACCATCGCCCCGTTATCAGTGCATAAAGACAGTTCAGGAACGATTAGTTCTACCGAATGTTCGGCGCAACGTTGAGCAAGAAGTTCTCGTAGCTGTGAGTTTGCAGCAACTCCACCGCCTAAGAGCAATGTTTCTAGCCCTTGTTCAGTACATGCTAATAAAGCTTTGTGGGTGATGACGTCTACTACTGATTCTTGGAAAGAAGCAGCAATGTCGGCAACAGGGACGCTTTCTTCGCGTGCTTGATATCCTTCAATAACTCGCGCAACGGCTGTTTTGAGACCGGAGAAAGAAAAATCGTAACGGTGGGGTCCAGGCGCCTCGGCTGTCCCCATAAATTTTCGAGCAGAAAGTCCACGTGGGAATCGGAAAGCCTGAGGATTGCCAGAACGACTAGCTTGGTCAATAGCGGGACCGCCAGGATAGTTAAGACCTAAAAGTCTGGCTACTTTATCGTAGGCTTCCCCCGCCGCGTCATCGAGGGTAGCGCCGAGAAGACGAACATTCGAGGTGATGTTGTGTACAGCAAGAATTTCGGTGTGCCCGCCAGAGACAAGGAGCGCTCCAAGACCGCGTTCACAGAGCTGTTCGAGCTGGAGTGTGCCGGTTGGTTGGTCAAGCAGTCCGACACCAACATGAGCGACGAGGTGGTTAATACCGTATAGGGGTTTACCGATAGCAGCAGCTAACGCTTTAGCGGCACAGACCCCCACGATAAGAGCCCCAGCAAGACCTGGCCCTGCAGTAACAGCAATAGCGTCTATTTCGTCTAAACCCACTTGAGCTTCGTCAAGAGCTTGCTGTATTGCTGGAATCATTGCTTCGAGGTGGGCGCGAGAGGCAATTTCTGGAATGACTCCCCCGAAGCGGACATGTTCTTCCATGGATGAAGAAACCGTATTGCTCAGGAGAGTTGTTCCTCGTACAATACCAATTCCTGTTTCGTCACAGGATGATTCAATTCCTAGTACAAGAGGTTCTATGCTATTGGTCATGATGCTTTTCTTCTTGGAGAGGTTCGACGGCTTCGAGGTCTTTCATCATTATCAGAGCGTCTACGCCATCGTTATAGTATCGTTCGCGACGGTGTACGGGTAAATACCCTTGAGCTACATATAAGTTTTGAGCAGCAGGATTGTCGGCTCGTACTTCTAACATGACACGTTGTGCCCCCCGAGCGCAGGCTTGTTCATGCAAGGTTTCTAAAAGCCAGGCGCCGTAACCGCAACGTCTTTTGGACGGACAAATAGCTAAGGTCTGGATGTCAGCAGTATCAGCTACGGTCATAACTCCGGCATACCCAATAATTTTGTGGTCTTGTTCTAACACGATGTAGTAACGAGTCGGATGTTGTACTTCTGCTAAGAACATTTCTATCGGCCAAGCATCTACGGGGAAGAGTTCGCACTCTAACCGATGTATTTGTTCGATATCAACAAGTTCTAATTCTCTTAGTACCACAGCTGAGCCATCTGAGGCGGTTCTCGTCTGGTTCATTAGGCGGTTCCTAACGCCACCATAGACTGAGGAACTTTTGCATCAGATTCACGTAAATAGAGTGCACTCGTTTCTGTTTCTAGACGCTGTTCTCCCAGACGCCATGCAGCTTGTAGTAAGTCAATAGCGTCGGGCTGAGATTGAGTAAACTCAGGAACAGCGTTAAGAAGGTTAGAGTATAGTCCGGCACCAGCACCGTAGACTGGCAGATTTTTAAGGTTTTGAGCAGACCCCACCGTTGGTTCACCGCATAGCTGATACCCGCAAGCGGTCAGTTCAAATTCTGCTGAATAGACTTCTCTACGTCGGGCATCAGTAGCGACGAAAAAGCGATGATATTGGTGTTTTTGGGCATGTTCATATGCTGATTCTGCGATAGCGTACAGGCTCATGAGACCGTAGCACCGAATATGGTGAGCGAAGCTGAGTACTCGAGCTGTCATGATTCCAGCACGTAACCCCGTAAAAGGTCCCGGTCCTCTGCCGACGAGCACAGCATCAAGGTTTTCAGCTTTGACGTGAGCTTGTTCTAAGGTTTGGTGCACATATGGAGCCATGACTTCAGCATGTGAACGAGTATCTGAGGTTTTACGCTGGGCTAAGAGCTTGACCCCATCGGCAGTCCATTGGCCGAGGGCGACAGATGCGGTAGCGGATGAATCTAAAGCAAGTACAAACACGTTATCTAGTCTAGCGGTTTCCTTGGCAAAGATTATTGTTGAGCGTTCAAGACAGCCGAGAGTGCTTGCATTATAGCGTTCCAGTTCGTGCTGTCCCACCGAGGCCCGTATCCACGAATCATCATAGTACGTGGCTCTGAGCTGTGTTCATCGGCGTCATCGTCGCTAGAGGTCTGTTGGAACGGGATTTCTCCGTCTCCTCCGGTTGCCCGAATGATGTCTATTTCTAGGCGAGAATCACTGAGGTGTTCGACTTTATGTTCTCCCCACTCAACAACCGTCACCGAACGTTCTAGAGAATATTCGAGGTCAAGGTCATCAATTTCTTCGGCACTGCTCAGACGGTAAGCATCTACGTGGACGAGGTCAGGCCCACCTGGGCGAATACCGTCAGGAAGGTTAGGATGCACTCGAGAAAGGACAAAGGTCGGAGAAATGATTCCGTCACGTACGCCGAGCCCCTGCCCAAGGCAACGTGTAAAAGTCGTTTTTCCGGCTCCTAATTCGCCGTTGAGTAAGATGAGGTCTGCTGGTTGTAGTAGTGGTGCTAAGGCTTCTGCAATCTTTTGGGTGTCTTCTATAGAAGACAGTTCGAAAGTTACGGTCTGGTTCATCATATTCTTTGTTCTGTGTTTTTTAGGGACGGTAGACTCGTGGAACTCGAGCAGAAATACGAGTGACAATCTCATAGTTGATAGTCTGAGCAGCGTCAGCCCAAGCTTCTACAGGCGGGTTTTCACCATCTCCGAAGATGACAACGCGAGCGCCTAAGTATCCGTGCTTATCCTCTGATAATCCGGCTTGGCCAAGATCTATCACCATCTGGTCCATGGCAATTCTTCCAACGACAGTATGGTTTTGTGCTGGATAGCCTTCTCGGTAGATACGCACTGGTGCGTTCTGTGCGATACGAGGAATACCGTCTGCGTATCCCATGGGGATGAGTGCCAATGTTGTCGGTTGTGAGGTGCGGTAGTTGAGCCCGTAAGAGACTCCTTGTCCGGCGGGGACTTCTTTGACTGCACTAATGTATGTTTGCAGTGTCATTGCTGGTTGCAAACCCAGTTCTTGTGAGGTTTTACCCTCAATAGGACTCAGCCCGTAAAGTCCAAGACCGACTCGCACGGTGTTACCGAGTAGTTCTTGTTCGTAGAGTCCTTCTCCTGCGCATAAGGTTCCGGGTGTATTGGCCAAGTGGATGTATTTGGGGTGTAGTCCTAGTGTTTGGGCTTGTTGTATGGCGGCAGAGAAGTTTGTTAGTTGTTGTTGTGTTTCAGTGATACGTTGAGGTTCATCTGCTACAGCGAGGTGTGAGAAGATACCGCAGACGTTGATAAGACCTTGGTCTTGATATTTTTTGGCGCGGACGAAGAATGTTTCCCATTGGTCGGGGGTGCATCCGTTACGCCCTAAACCGGTATCTATTTTGAGGTGGACGTGAGCAGTTTTATTCAGTTGTTCTGCAGCTTGTGCAATGTACTCGAGGTCCCACCCAGAGCTGCCTAGTTGGACGTTATGTGCTATGGCAGCTTTGAAAGGTGTACGGGGTGTGTGGAGCCATGCAATCAGGGGCGCTTCAATCCCAGCTTCTCGGAGTTTGAGAGCTTCGCTAACGTGTACCACTCCAAGAATGTCAGCGCCAGATTCTAACACTGTTTTTGCTACGGGGACTGCGCCGTGTCCGTAGGCGTCTGCTTTGATAATGGCGATTAGTGTTCGGTTTCCAATATTTTTTCGGATGGTTTGAACGTTGTGTCCGATAGCGTGGGTATTGATGATGGCTAGACGTTCGAGGTCGTTTTCATCTGGGTGATATTTTGAGGGTGTTTGTTGCATGGTTGGACTCCTGAGGTTTGTGGTTTTTAGTATCTCATGTTCCTCTGTTGGTGGTGTAGTGCATCCCATTCGTGACGTATCTTAAGGATAAATAGGTGCGTCTGTGTTTATTGTGCAATACAGTAAAAAGGTGCAGCACGATACTACAAAGTTTTTTTCTCAGCTTAGTTTTTCTAACTCTTCTAGGATGCATCTTCATATTATGTCGATGCATACTTCTCCGTTAGATCAGCCTGGCACCGCGGATGCTGGTGGAATGAATGTGTATATTCTTCGTTCTCTTCAGGCGTTGTTGAAGCTGCATCCGGACTTGTCGGTGGAGGTTTTTACGTTAGATACTTCTTCTTCTCCTTCAGAGTCAGTGCAGGTATCTGAATTTTTACCTCGGACACTTATACATAACGTTCGTGTGGATTCTGCTGTAGGCGCAGCAAAAGAACAGCTTCCATTAATCGTCGATGATTTTGCAATGGCTGTATCTCGTTCAGCGGTAAAAAAACCTGATGTGGTGCATTCTCATTATTGGCTCTCAGGTATGTGTGTTCTTTCTTTGCGAGAGATTGCATGGAAGGATTATTCTGTGCCGTGGGTACACACCATGCACACAACCGCCGCCGCTAAGGATGCTCGTTCTGGGCAGGGTGAAGATCGTGAGCCTCAGGCGCGGTACGAGGGTGAGCAGAAGATATGTCGAGAAGTTACATCTTTGGTGGTTAACACTGTTGATGAAGCTCAGCAGATGGTGCGTTGGTATGGGGTGCAGAAAGAGAAGGTTGTCGTCATCCCTCCGGGTGTTGATACTCATGTTTTTCATGACGTAGTACCATCTCGCCGTGCTCATGAGGGTTCTTCTTCTCAATGTTTTCTGGTCTTTGCAGGACGTCCTCAACCGTTAAAGGGTGTGCATATTTTGGTGGAGGCGCTTGCTCTTTTACCTCCTGATATATCTATAAGGTGTGCTTTTATCGGGCAGGGTAGCCCTGAGTATCATCGACAGCTTGTCTCTCGTGCCCAAGAGCTAGGTGTGGATGAGTGTATTGATTTTTATCCTTCATTTCCTCCAGAAAAGTTGGCGGAGTTTTTCCGTCAGGCGGATATTGTAGCGGTTCCTTCCTCTTCTGAGACTTTCGGTTTGGTGGCGTTAGAGGCTCAAGCCTGTGGTGCTGCGGTTTTAGCAAGTGATGTTGATGGTCTCAGAAGCGCTGTTGCAGATGGTGTTAGTGGAGTGTTGGTTGCTTCGCGCACTCCTGAGGCGTGGGCGTTTGCTTTAGAGCGGATGGTTCGTTCGCCACAACGTAGGCGTTTATTGGGGCACAATGGTGTTCAACGTGCGAGGGTGAAAACATGGGAGCATAGTGCAGAAGATATGCTTAGCTTGTATAGAACTCTTATGAGTTTGGCGTAGAAAAGTTTCTGTTTTGTCGAAGGAGCGCAATATGTATCCTCAGGGTGTTGGTGTTCAACATTTTACGATGTCTGATGATGAGTTTATGGCGTATTTAGATGCCTCTAAAATTACGGGTGAGGTTGCGACTCCTCGAGAGAATAATCTCAGCCATGTTCAGGGGTTTATTGACGGTAATGAACATTTAGAGTTTGGGGTGAAATGGACTCGCTCTTGGACGTATGACGATGTTTTTGAGGTGATGACTCGTCGAGTAGGCATCGTAGATGACCCGCAGTATCGTACAGGTCAAGATACTATTAGCGCTCGTTTGTGTGTTGAGGCGTTGCGCCGTTATGCTCGTATTTTTGGTGCTGCGGTCCGTGAGAAGAAGTCGCTTCTTTTTGCGACGGGGCACCCAGCTGGGCTGTTTCCGATTTATGCGCAGATGGCATATGCGGCTCGTTCTCGTGGGGCGCAGGTTCTGAGTATTCGCGAGGGTGAACGGTTTTTAGATGGGGATCTTCGCCAGATTTTTGATGTCGTTGTTTTTGAGCAGTATGGGGGGCTTCAGCATACGCATTTTCCTGGGCCTATGTCTCTTGTGTTGTCTCAATTATCTGAGCGTGGTGTTGTGCCTGATTTGGTCATTGCAGATCACGGTTTAGCAGGTTTTGCGGCTTCTGCTGGTATTGACACTATTGGTATTGCTGATTGTAATGATCCGGGGCTTTTCGTTTCTGCTGAACAAGGTCATATTTTGGAGGTTGTTCCAATGGATGACAATGTTACTCCACATTTATATACCCCTGTTATAGAGTTTATTCTCACAGAAGCAGGGCTTAGCTAAGCGTCAGTTCATCATGTTTGTGTCTATTTACCTTAATAAGATTCATTCTTTAAGGAAATTTTGTCCACATTTATCCTTCTTCTTGATGTGATGCGCCTGTTTACTGCACCTATAGGATTATCATGGGGGAAGCGCAATAACGTCAGATAGCGTATTATTCACATACTGATGTTTTACTAGGAGATACAAATTTTTAGGGGTGTCTCTTAGGTCTTTATGTTAGGGAAATATTCGGGGGAATCTTCAGGTGGCTAGCAATACCATCATTAAACAACGTTGGTCAGAAAACCACGGTCTTAAAACCTGGCAACCTAAAGTTGTTGCGGCCTTATATCTCTGCGATGCTCTGGTGATTACGTTCACCATCATTTTTTCACATATTGTGAGTTTTGGTTTCAATAACGCTGAAGTGCTCGGTCGTTTTGATGCGTCGTGGAATTATACTGCTACGGGTTTTGTTCTTGCCATTTTATGGTTTATCACACTTGATATCTCTAATTCTCGCAATATCCGGTATCTAGGACAAGGAACCGATGAGTATCGTCTAGTTTTCAAAGCTACTACCTATTTCTTCTGCGGCTTAGCTATTTTTTCGTACATGACGAAGGTAGATTTTGCCCGCACCTATATTTTTATAGCCTATCCTCTAGGGGTCGGACTACTATTAGCTGCTCGATGGAGTCTACGTCGCTACCTCGTTCATTGGCGTCGACGCGGACGTGCTCTCACCCGTGTTTTGGTGATTTCGGATACCGAGTCTGGTAAACATCTTTACGATATTTTGACAGAAGCTCAACTTTCAGGTTTAAATCCGGTTGCTTTTTATCTACCTGGATATTCCGAAGGAAAAGTCATCTCCGATGTTGAAGCTCCAATTCTTGGTTATAGCACGGACTCCCAAGAAATTCTTAGAGTATGCGTGGAGAATAATATTCAAGCCGTTGCAGTATCTTCAGGGCATAGGCTCACCCCAAAGCAGTTGAGAACTTTGGGATGGGATCTTGCGGCTTCCCATATTAAGCTTATTCTGGCCCCAGCCATGACTGATATCGCTGGACCGCGTATCCACACCCAGCCGCTTAACGGCGTTCCTCTGATTCACGTATCAACCCCTCGTATGGAGGGTTTCTCTGCCCTTGTTAAACGCACTATTGACATTGTGTGTTCTGCGTTAGGCCTTATTATTTTGGCTCCTTTACTGATTGTTGTCGGTATCATTATCAAGCTAGATGGAGGACCAATATTTTTCTTCCAAGAGCGAGTAGGATACCGTGGTGAGACGTTCAAGATGGCAAAGTTCCGTTCCATGGTGACCAACGCTGAGGAACTCAAAAAAGAGCTAGAAGGTCAGAATCAAGGAAATGGTGTCCTCTTCAAGATGGCAGACGATCCTCGTGTGACCAAAGTTGGAAAGTTCATCCGGAAATATTCCATCGACGAATTACCTCAACTATGGAATGTGCTTGTTGGTGACATGTCCTTGGTGGGGCCTCGTCCTCCATTGGAAACTGAGGTCAATCAGTATGAGGAAGAAGCATATCGCCGTCTACTAGTCAAACCAGGTATTACTGGTCTATGGCAGGTTTCTGGACGATCTGACCTCTCATGGGAAGAATCTATTCGCCTAGACCTATACTATGTTGAGAATTGGTCGATTATTGGTGACTTTATTATTCTCTTCCGCACCGTACGTGCAGTCTTTGCGAAAAAAGGCGCCTATTAGCATTCTTAATATCTTTAAAAAATTGGTGGGTTTCCAGAGCTGGAAACCCACCAATTTTTATTACCATCACAGAGGTATCACAGGAATGTCTCTGAAATAGCCTGCGCTATATATTCTGTCACTAGGCTAGGTGGTGTTGGACCCCCGTATTCGCTACTATGAACCTTCTGCGCTGCCTGATGATGAATTGCTACAGCGCTTGCGGTAACACGCAAAAAATCTACAGCTGACAACGATAATTCTTGTTCTCTGGCATGAGCCTGGTGTGTGGCAAGAAACGAACCGATAATTCCGCTTAGGGTGTCTCCACTTCCTGCTGTGGCTAGCCAACTATGGGGCGCTTGAAGAGCATAACCATGCTCATATTCGGAGTTAGCGATATAGCTAGTATGCCCTTTGAGAAGTACCGTTGCACCCGTTAGCTGAGCAGTGTGCCTAGCCCAGTATCCGGGGTTTTTGAGAATCTCTTGTTGTGGTGGGACTTCTTGTGAGCTGTGCTGATTCCACAACGTTGGGTTAAGCGAAGCAATCCAAGTAAGCATTTGATGCAGTTCGCCAGCGTGAGGAGTCACAATACGAGGAGCCTGAGATGTACCGTTCAGGGCAATAGCTTGAGCAAAATAGGGTAACGCTTGAGCATCTAATACTGCCGGAGTCGGTTCAGCAATGATTCGTTCGAGAAGTTCTTGTCGTTCTTCTCCTGTGGCGCCAGAACCTACACACCACGCGTCAGGGGTAGGCGTCTTGTCACGGTCTGTAGTACATACAGCTTCTGGAACGTGTATATGTATAAGGACGTTGAGGGCTTCAGCCCCAAGGAAGCGCACCATACCCACCCCGCTGTATACCGCAGCTTTTGTGGTCAGCAATCCAGCACCAGGATATTCTGAGCTGCCTGCGACAATACCTAAAACTCCACGAGTGTATTTATGGTCAGAGGGGGTGGGCAGAAGTATATCGCTTTGGAGGTTTTCACGAGAATATGTTTTGTAGTATTCGTCTATGCCTGTTAAATAATCCATATCGACCGTCCATCCTTGAGATCTTTTGAAGTTACTCGGCGCTAGTTACTCTTTTTAAGATGTTCTATGGTTCTGAGAAGTTTTAGTTCTTCGGCGCTAAGATGTTCTGCTATCACCATAGCAGTGGCTATTGGTTCATCGTGGCTTAGCGTTATATGCCAGTGGTTGATAGATAATTTTTCGGCATAGGATTTGACCGTCCCCGACAGAAGCAGTTGAGGCTCTCCGCTAACGTTATTTACGATAGAGCAGTCTTTCCATGACAGCCCTGATGGTGCCCCTAGAGCTTTTGCAACAGCTTCTTTAACAGCAAAACGTGCTGCCAGTGAGCGTATCGGTTTTTGCTGTTCTTCTTCGCTGAAGAGTCGCTGGCGTAATGCCGGTGTTTTATGGATTATTTTTTCGAATCGGTCGATATTGACAACGTCAATGCCTGTCCCAATAATCATCTACTACTCCCCCATGCTTCACCCTAATAAGTCAGGGGGTGGAGAACCATTATTCATGGTTCTCCACCCCCTGAAGAATTCACCTCAACGGTACTACAAGGATTTTGTCCCGTTGATGGTTTGCGATTCTATTCCACTGTCACAGATTTTGCCAAGTTACGTGGCTGGTCAACGTCTAAGCCTTTAGCTCCGGCAAGTGCACATGCAAAGATTTGCAGTGGCACAGTTGCCAGTAGAGGCTGAAGGAGAGCTGGGCACTGAGGGTAGGTGATGACATGGTCAGAGTATGGGAGAACTGCGTCATCGCCTTCCTCTGCAATCACCAAGGTTACTGCGCCACGTGCTCGTACTTCTTGGATGTTAGAGACAACTTTAGAGTGCAGAGAGTCTCGTCCACGAGGTGAAGGAACAACAACGAAAATAGGTTGTCCTTCTTCGACAAGAGCAATAGGTCCGTGTTTCAGCTCGCCGGCTGCGAAGCCTTCTGCATGGATGTAAGCAATCTCTTTGAGTTTAAGAGCGCCTTCAAGTGCCACGGGGAACCCGACGTGACGGCCGAGGAACAACACAGACTTAGCATCTTTCATGGAGATACCAAGGTCTTTGATTTGTTGTTCTTTAGTGAGAAGTTCTTGAATTTTCTCGGGCATCGCTTGCAACTCGCTCAAGACCTGCTGAATCTCATCTTTGTACATATTGCCACGAAGCTGAGCAAGGTAAAGACCTAGCAGGTAGGCTGCTGCAATTTGTGACAAGAACGCTTTCGTTGAAGCTACAGCAATTTCTGGCCCGGCGTGGGTATATAGTGCCGCGTCAGATTCACGTGGCAAGGTTGAGCCGGTGGTGTTGCAGATAGAGACAACTTTTGCGCCTTGTTCTTGTGCGTGTCGTACTGCCATCAGAGTATCCATCGTTTCCCCTGATTGTGAGAGAGAAACAACAAGGGTTTTCTCATTAACGATGGGGTCACGGTAACGGAACTCGTGTGCTAGTTCAACTTCTGTGGGGATACGGCACCAGTGTTCGATTGCGTAACGTGCCACCTGTCCAGCGTATGCAGCGGTACCGCATGCTACAACGATAATTTTATCGATAGAGCGAAGGATACTGTCATCAATCTTTAGTTCGTCGAGAGTAAGGTTTCCGTTTTCGTCAAAACGCCCCATAAGGGTGTCTCGTACAGCAGCTGGCTGTTCATGGATTTCTTTTTCCATGAAGGATTCGTATCCGCCTTTTTCTGCTGCGGCAGCATCCCACTCAATATCGAAAGGTTTACCTTCTGCGGGGTTTCCTTCGAAGTCGATAATAGAGTAATCATTTCCCGTGATGGTTACGATTTGGTCCTGTCCCATTTCGACGGCACGCTTGGTGTAGTCGATAAAACCAGAGACGTCAGAGCCGAGGAAGTTTTCGTTTTCGCCGAGTCCAATGACCAATGGTGAGTTACGACGAGTCGCTACTACGCGGTCAGGGAAGTCCGCGTGGATAGCAAGAATGGTGAAGGCACCTTCAAGCCTATTAGAGGCTTGGCGAATAGCTTCGGTGAGATCTTTTTCTTCGAGGTTGTTATAGATATCAGCAATGAGGTTTGCTGCGATTTCGGTGTCTGTTTCAGATAGGAACTGAACGCCTTTAGCGCTGAGTTCTCCACGAAGTTCTGCGAAGTTTTCGATAATGCCGTTGTGAACGATGGCTAAACGGTTGTTATCAACGACATGAGGGTGAGCGTTAGAGTCATTGGGTCCGCCGTGGGTTGCCCAACGAGTGTGTCCAATGCCGATATGAGAATCTGCAATGGGGTTTTCTTCGACCTCTTGGATGAGGTTAACTAGTTTTCCTGCTTTTTTACGGAACTCGATGCCTGCATCGCCGATAACAGCAACACCGGCGGAGTCGTATCCGCGGTATTCTTGGCGACGGAGCCCTTCAAGGACAACATCATATGAGTTGTGATCAAATTTTTTACCGTCTGGGGTAGAACCCAGACCAACATATCCTACAATTCCACACATACAGCTAATACTACCTGAGAACCGTGAAAATTTTAGGTGTGTGCCACGCGCAGTGTTGGACACTCATTGTTCTTTTATCTTCTGACACGTTCTTGCTAAAGCCCTTATATTGGAGTTTTTCTAGGTGAAGAGAACTAAAATATGTTCAATGAGCTCAGCCCCTTTATTATCGCGACACTCACCGTTTATGGAATTAGATCGTGCCACGTGGTCGCGTCTTTCCTCAGAAATTGAGGTTCCACTTAGCGAATCTGAAATTGAACAATTACGCGGGTTGGGAGAAACTCTCGATGTCGAAGAAGTGCGTAATGTGTATCTTCCGTTGTCTCGCTTATTGAATCTGTATGCCAATTCCACCGCATCTATTAATCGTATGACCAATGATTTTCTTGGGTTATCACAGCGTCGTGTTCCTTTTATTATCGGGGTTGCAGGTTCTGTAGCAGCTGGTAAGTCAACCACCGCACGCCTACTTCAAGCATTGCTTAGCCGTTGGCCTTCTACACCAGATGTTCAGCTTATTACAACAGATGGATTCCTCTATCCCAATGCTGAACTTGAACGCCGTGGAATTATGGCGCGTAAAGGTTTTCCAGAATCTTATGACCGTCGGGCACTTTTGCGTTTTATTGCTGATGTAAAGTCTGGTGTTCCTCAAGTGAGTGCACCAAAGTATTCACATCTGTTCTACGACATCATTCCTGATGAAAAAATTGAGGTAACCTCACCTGACGTTTTAATCGTGGAGGGGCTTAACGTCTTGGCTCCACCTAAATTACGAGGTCAAAGCCAAGCAGCATTGTCATTGAGCGATTTCTTTGATTTTTCTATTTATGTTGATGCTCGAACAAGCGACATTGAACGCTGGTATATTGATCGTTTTTTATCGTTGCGTGATCATGCTTTTCAAAATCCAGATTCATATTTTAATCGTTATGCAGACCTTTCAGATGATGAAGCAATAAAAATTGCAACATCAATTTGGAGGAGCATTAATGAACCTAACCTCTTAGAAAATGTTCGTCCGACAAGAGCACGTGCAAAGCTGATTCTTTCTAAAGGAGCAGATCATAGTATTTCTCGTGTGCTCTTGAGAAAGAATTAATGTTGATGACAGGCTCTCGTTCTTTTGACCGTCGATGGTTTTTATCGGCTGCGGCAGCTCTTCCTTTATGCTCATGTACCTCTCATATTGAACAGGCTCAAGAGCATAAAGAATCATCTCAACGGGGTCAATTGAGGCAAAAACCCACGGTAGGTTCAGACCCGGTAGAGTCGCCACAGGTGGAGGAGCCTTCGTTGAAGGCAGAGTCTTCAGACGATCATTTTCAGTCCGATTCTTTATCTGTTCTCGTGAACAAGCACCACCCGCTTGAACCGATTCACTATCATCCACAGGATTTGGTATCTTTTGGGCCAGTACTACTACGTGCAGAAGCTGCTGAACACGCTCAGGCGCTGTTTCTCGAGGCAACACGGCAGGGGCTATCCCCTACAGCGTTGAGTGGCTACCGATCATATGAAGACCAAGTTAACACCTACAAGCATTGGGTCAACACATACGGTAAGGAACAAGCTGATACTGCCTCTGCTCGTCCTGGGTATTCAGAACATCAAACAGGTTTGGCTCTTGATATTGGTTCAGCCTCAGGAGGCTGCAATCTTGCAGTGTGTTTTTCTCAAACTCCCGAAGCTCAATGGTTTGCTCGTCAAGCTCACCGTTTTGGCTTTATTCTGCGTTTTCCGTATTGGAAGCATGAGTTTACTGGCTATTTCTATGAGTCATGGCATTTTCGATATATCGGGGCTGCTGAGGCTCAACGATACTATCAATCTCACGCTGATTGTTTAGAAACATTTTGGGGTTTTGGTCCGGCTCCTACATACCTCTAAATGAACAAAACTAATATTTTTTTCAAAAAGTAGGATAGGTCAATATCCCATGTCACACCATGTGATGAAATACACCATTTTCAAGAGAAAATATCTTTTCTAAACGTTCAAATTAGTTCAGGACAAAGATACTCTTATATACATGCTTAATGGATTTAAAGATTTTATTACCCGTGGCAATGTCGTCGACCTCGCAGTAGGTCTTATCATCGGCACCGCCTTCACCGCAGTTATCACCGCACTAGTTGAATCTGTCATCATGCCTGCAATCGCAATGCTTGTTGGCTCCCCCAGCTTCGACGATTTCCTCGTATTCGGCGAAATCAAGATTGGTGTATTCCTCACCGCAGTCGTGAACTTCCTCCTCATCGCAGCAGCTGTTTACTTCGCAATCGTTACCCCCATCAACAAGATGAACGAACGTCGCGCAGCTAAAATTGCAGCTGGTGAAGAAGAAGCAGAAGAAGTTGATCCTCAGATCGTTCTTCTCAAGGAAATCCGCGACGCTCTTTCCAAGTAACCTTTATTGAACTAACACAATAAAATACTTAAAAGTTACTCCCCATATCTTGTACAAGATATGGGGAGTAACTTTTTCCCTTTTTCCTTTTGTGCATCAGAACCGTCTGAGGTTCTAATGCATATAGGGGATTCTTATCTATGATGTGTTAGAGAAGAATCCCCTTGCCACTTACAAACCCAGTTCTCGTTTGACGATATCAGCTAAATAGGCTGCTAAACGATCAGCAGTCTCTTGCTCCGAGGCTTCTACCATGACACGAACCAAAGGTTCCGTTCCCGATGCGCGGAGCAAGACACGGCCAGTTTCACCGAGCTCCGCTTCAACCTCTGCAATAGCTTGTTGAAGCTTCTCACAGGTTGCAACACCATCACGGTCGACTCCCGGAACATTAATCAGGCATTGAGGAGTTGCCTTCATGCGGCTAGCCAGTTCTGAGAGAGGAAGGCCTGTACGAACAATTTCTGCGGCAAGTTGCAGACCGGTGAGCACACCGTCACCGGTAGTTGCATAATCACTCATAATGACATGCCCAGATTGTTCGCCGCCAAGGTTGTATCCTTGAGCGTTCATCGTCTCAAGAACGTATCGGTCACCTACAGAAGTACGCTCCAATTTGATACCTTGTTCTCGGAGATATAGTTCAAGTCCCAAAGAACTCATCACTGTTGCAACGAGGGTGCTATCTTTAAGCTTTCCAGCCTCATTCATCGCTACCGCAATGATTGACATGATTTTATCGCCGTCAACAAGGTTGCCTTGTTCGTCTACTGCGATGCAACGATCAGCGTCACCATCATGGGCAACACCAAAATCCGCTCCATGTTTAACGACCATCTCCTGAAGCTTTTCTGGGTGAGTAGAACCAACACCATTGTTGATGTTAGTTCCGTCAGGAGCGGCAGCAACAACCTCGATATCAGCACCTAATATGCGGAAAGCATCTGGCGAAACACCTGAGGCTGCACCGTTTGCGCAGTCGAGGACAACTTTCAGACCGTTGAGGCGTTGATGGCCAGGAATGGTCGAAAGCAAGTGCGTCACGTACCGGTCTTCACCATCGGTGAGAGGACGAATACGCCCCACTTCCCCACCGGTGGGGTACCTGAACTCTTTGGAGCGGTATAGCGCTTCAATCTCATCTTCGATGGCATCATCGAGCTTCTTACCGCCTCGAGCAAGGAATTTAATCCCATTATCTTCAGCAGGATTATGTGAAGCTGAAATCATCACACCAAAGTCTGAACCTGTAGCCCCAACCAAATATGCTGCTGCTGGCGTGGGAACTAAACCAGCATCCCACACATCAACACCAGAGGCAGCAAAACCAGCCATCATCGCAGATCCGATGAACTCACCGCTAATACGGGAATCATGGGCGATAAGTGCCTTGGGTCGGGTACCTTTTTCTACCGTATTGAACCCTAATACGATGGAGGCAGCCTGCGCGAGCTCTAGAGCCATACTTGGCGTAATGAGCTCATTCGCTAGACCGCGTACACCGTCGGTTCCAAATAATCTTTTCGACATCACTGGCTATTCTACGCCTTTTAGTCTAATTATCCTCGTCTTTGAGAATTGGAAATCCTTCTGGATTTTCAGGGTCTTCATCGTCAAAGACTGCAGAAGCAGGACCAATAATCAAAGAATCAACGTTACCAACAACATCTTTATCTTTATTGGGGTAATCAAATTGGCTCAAGACATGACGCATTGCCTCAAGTCGGGCACGTTTTTTATCATTAGATTTAATAACGGTCCATGGAGCATCACCGGTGTCTGTATAGAAGAACATTGCTTCTTTTGCTTCAGTGTAGGCATCCCATTTGTCCAAAGAGGCTAAATCTGTAGGTGAGAGTTTCCACTGACGGACCGGATCGGTACGACGAGAGTTGAAGCGAGCTAGCTGTTCTGCACGAGTCACTGAGAACCAGAATTTGATGAGTTTAATACCAGAGTTCACAAGCATACGCTCTAAATCTGGTACTTCACGCATAAATTCGTAGTACTGCTGCGAGCTACAGTAGCCCATAACGCGTTCGACTCCTGCACGGTTGTACCAGGAGCGGTCCATCATCACGATTTCTCCACCGGCAGGAAGGTGGGCAATATAGCGTTGGAAATACCATTGGGTTTGTTCTATTTCGGTGGGTTTCTCTAGCGCCACAACCCGTGACCCGCGAGGGTTAAGATGTTCGGTAAAACGCTTAATGGATCCACCTTTACCGGCAGCATCTCGGCCTTCAAAGATGATGAGGATTTTTTGTCCGGTTTCTTTAACCCACAATTGTAATTTCAAAAGCTCAATTTGCAGGGCTCTCTTCTCACGTTCGTATTCTTTACGTGAAAGTTTTTTATCGTAAGGGTAACCCTTTTTCCATGCATCAGAGTCACTACTTTGACCTGAAAGTTTCTTCGTCAATGAAGCAATTTCATCTAGCTCAGCTGAATAGTCTTCAACGACAGAAACGCGACGTACCTCTTTTTTCAAAGCAGCTTTAATAGCTTCTTTCTGGTGAGTATCGCTTCCTGAAACTGAAGGTTTTTCAACCTTAGCTTCGGTATTCTCGTTGTTTCCATTGGTAGCTACCATAGCTGCCCTCTCCGTTGAGTTTCTTTTGGTTCCATTCATATTCTAAAGAGCTTTAGAACCAAGACACAGTGTTACTGGCATATACACCCTAATTAGCGGGTGTGTTGGATGAACCAGCACACCCTTTCCATCCTACTCTGCTATCTTGAGGCAGAGGATTTTTTGCTCATAGAATGAAATCAATGGTGAAGAACAATTCCGATACCAGAAAATATATGCTTTGAATACGCCAAAGGCAGGATCTCCTCTTTGGGAGATCCTGCCTTTGAATGGTGTAGCGCTCGAATGCTCTCGTTGCGAAGATTAACGCTTGGAGAACTGTGAAGCTTTACGTGCCTTCTTAAGACCTGCCTTCTTACGTTCGATAACGCGTGCGTCACGGGTAAGGAAGCCAGCCTTCTTCAAGGTAGGACGGTTGTTCTCAACATCGATTTCGTTCAATGCACGTGAGATACCTAGACGCAAAGCACCTGCCTGACCGGAAGGTCCACCACCGTGGATACGTGCGATGACATCGTATGCGCCTTCAAGTTCAAGAATCTTGAAAGGTTCGTTAACCTCTTGCTGGTGCAATTTGTTAGGGAAGTAGTTCTCGAGTGCGCGACCGTTAATGGTCCACTGGCCGGTGCCAGGTACAACGCGAACACGAGCAACTGCTGCCTTACGGCGACCAACTGCTGCACCTGCAACGGTAAGCGCTGGGCGGGATGCTTTTGCCTCTTCTGCTACGGGAGCGGAAGATTCAGAAGTGTAGCTGGTTAGCTCTTCTTCTACTACGATCTGCTCTTCATTCTGAGCCACGATTTCTCCTAATGTTCTTTCGTTGGCCCGAATTACTGGGCGACCTGAGTGATTTCGAAGGTCTTAGGCTGCTGTGCAGCATGCGGGTGCTCTGCACCTGCATAAACCTTAAGATTTTTCAGTTGCTGTGCTGCAAGCTTATTTTTAGGAAGCATGCCTTTAACAGCTTTCTCTACAGCACGAACTGGATTTGATTCCAAAAGTTCTGCGTAAGAAACTGACTTCAGTCCACCCGGGTAACCGGAGTGACGGTAAGCACGCTTTTGTTCTAGTTTTGCACCGGTTAGTGCAACTTTGCTTGCGTTAACGATGATGACAGAATCGCCAGTATCAACGTGAGGAGCAAAAGTCGGCTTGTGCTTTCCGCGCAGCAGTGTTGCGGTCTGGCTGGCAAGACGACCCAGGATTACGTCAGTAGCGTCAATGACGTGCCACTGGCGTTCTACTTCACCGGGTTTCGGAGTGTAAGTGCGCAAAATTTCGCCTTTGTCTCGTTTGAACAGTTGGCGCTTAGTTGGGTATCGCGCCTAATTACTTATATGCGGTCAACAGGGTTTGGGTGAGGACCAAACGCATCTGCTGTTCTTATATCCTGTACGCTTCACAAATACTTGCTCTGCAACTGAGCTATTTCTGAAGGTATTTCAACCAGGACAGAACACGCACAATATATAAAACTATACATGAGCACAGCCAGTTAATCCACAGGAATCTCTTTTAATTTCGAGTTCCCCATCACATCAAAGCTCTCGACGAGCTCTAGCCTGACGAGCTTGCGTTTCAAAAGCTGCTTCTTCAGGATAGGTAATCTCAGATAAGGCCAGCCCCCATGGTGGCGCAAGACGTATCTGAGAGTCTCGCAACGGGTTTTTGACTCTATCCCCTAGCCACTCACCATCGTGAGCACCAGAACCGACCAAAACTGCTGCAGCAATCAACGAACGAACCATATGATGACAAAAAGCATCAGCTCTAATATCAGCACGAATCAGGCCTTGTTCTGTGCGATGAAAGCTCAACTCACGTAGTTGCCGAATAGTTGTTGCCCCCTCACGAGGCTTACAAAATGACAAAAAATCATGAAGACCCAATAACCTCTCACACGATTCATTCATCAAGGCAACGTCCAACGGAGTATCTACCTGCCACGCTAAACGACGATACAAAGCAGAATCCCCAAAACAACTACTCCCATCGTCAATTAGGTAACGATAAGAGCGCCCAGTAGCAGAAAAACGAGCATCAAACGTGTGGCAGATAGCAGACACCGCAAGAATGCGGATACTTCCGTGCAAAAAACCGTTAAAACGAGCAGGCAGTCCCAGCTCTTTTTCAGCCTCAGTGAGCACCCTTCCCAGCACTCCCCTAAGACGACGATTCAACGCCTCAGCCGGCAAGCTTTGGCTCCGCCCAGGAAGACTCTCCCAGCGATTACGCTCAATATCACAATGAACAACCTGATGCGTAGCGTGAACGCCAGCATCTGTCCTACCGCCGACAACCAGACGAACAGGAGTGCGAATAATCATCTCAAGAGCTTGCTCAAGACAGCCCTCAACCGTCACAAGCCCAGGCTGCTTTGCCCAGCCTGCGAAGGGAGTGCCATCATATGCTAAATCGATACGAACACGCTGGTAGTTATCTTCTGCCATATCCACGTATGTCATGATTCTCCTGCACATAGAAAAACTCTGCCGTCCATAGTCTAGCTACGGACGGCAGAGTTTAGCTAAAAGCTATTTGAGGTGAATTATTCAGAAACCTTCTGAGCTGCTTCGCCACCTGCAGGTGCGTAACCTGCAGCTTTAGCGGACTCAGGGGAATCGAACCAGATTTCAGCCTTAGTGCTGGTGTACCAGCGTGAGCCAGGAACGTGATACTTCATGGAATCAGCGTTTCCTTTAACTTCAAAGCCTTCAGGAGCTTCGCCGTTTTCCAAAGGAGCATGTGCGCCAGCAGGAAGAGCGCCGTTATCTGTTGCCGCTTCAGGCGCAGCAGTTTCGGTCTCAACCGGTGCAGATGCTTCTTCAGCAACAGCAGCAGAGTTCTTTGCAACTGTGGTTGCTTCGGCTACAGCAGAAGCAGCGGCTACGGGCTCCATTACCAATTCGATAACAGCCATAGGAGCGTTGTCGCCCTTACGGTTACCGATTTTGGTGATACGAGTGTATCCACCAGGACGCTCTGCCATAGCAGGAGCGATTACGGTGAATAGTTCGTGAACCACGGATTTGTCGCTGAGGGAACGTAGAACACGACGGCGTGCAGCCAAATCGCCTTTCTTCGCGAAAGTAATCAAACGTTCTGCAACAGGACGCATACGCTTTGCTTTAGTAACAGTGGTGGTAATGCGCTTGTGCTCAAAAAGCTGCTGAGACAGGTTGTTGAGCATGAGGCGCTCGTGTGTAGGGCTTCCGCCGAGGCGAGGACCCTTAGTGGGAGTAGGCATAATTATTTCTCCATGGAATTACTGTTCCATCGCTCCTTTGCGAAGAGTGTGGAACCAAGTTTGTGACCTGAGGTTCGTCTCACCGTAGTGAGGGTATCCGAACCGGGATTAGAAATCGCCGTAAGCGTCGTCGTCGTGCAAACGTGAAGCGAGCTCGAAACCGGGAGGTGAGTCTTTCAACGCAAGACCAAGCTCAGTGAGCTTCGCCTTGACTTCATCGATAGACTTTGCACCGAAGTTACGAATGTCCATAAGGTCAGCTTCACTGCGAGCAACAAGTTCACCCACGGTGTGGATGCCCTCACGCTTGAGGCAGTTATATGAACGAACAGACATTTCCAAATCTTCAATCGGAAGAGCAAGATCAGCTGCCATTGATTCGTCTGCAGGAGACGGACCAACCTCAATACCTTCTGCAGCAGTATTAAGTTCGCGGGCTAGGCCGAAGAGCTCTACCAAAGTGCTACCTGCCGATGCCACAGCATCACGAGGAACGATAGCTTCCTTGGTTTCGACGTCCAAAATTAGGGAGTCGAAGTCGGTACGCTGCTCAACACGAGTTGCGTTAACGCGGAAAGTAACCTTCAACACAGGAGAGTAGATGGAATCGACCGGAATACGACCGATTTCGCCATCACCGGTTTTGTTCTGAGCTGCAGAAACATAGCCACGGCCACGTTCAATAATGAGCTCAGCATCAAAGTTTGCGCTGGAGTTTAAGGTTGCAATGTGCAACTGTGGGTTGTGAATTTCCACGCCGGCTGGAACCTCAATATCGCCTGCAGTGAGTTCGCCTTCACCTTGCTTACGCAAATAAGCGACTACAGGCTCGTCATTCTCAGAAGAGATTGAAAGCTTTTTGATGTTGAGGATAATCTCGGTGACATCTTCGGTAACACCAGGCACGGTGCTGAATTCATGCAAAACACCATCGATGCGGATGCTGGTTACAGCTGCACCTGGAATTGATGAAAGCAACGTCCGGCGAAGGGAGTTACCAAGGGTGTATCCGAAACCCGGTTCAAGGGGTTCGATGGTGAAGCGTGAGCGATTTTCCGCTACGACCTCTTCACTCAGAGTGGGGCGCTGTGCAATGAGCACGATGTTTCCTTTCAGTGAGCATCCGCTATATGAGCTCACAGGTTGGGGAAAACAGGGAATAAGGAAGCAGACGAAGCAGTCTGTCCGGTGATCGGTCTATATCTTTTAGGATGAGAAACCGACCGCCCGAGCACTAGAACTCGGGAGAACCGCATCTTCTAAAAATTAGACGCGACGACGCTTCGGCGGACGGCAGCCGTTGTGAGCGACAGGGGTAACGTCCTGAATCGAACCAACTTCAAGACCAGTTGCCTGAAGTGAACGAATTGCAGTTTCGCGACCGGATCCTGGACCCTTAACGAAAACGTCTACCTTACGAACGCCATGCTCTTGAGCTCGCTTTGCAGCAGTTTCAGCAGCCATCTGAGCTGCGTATGGGGTGGACTTACGTGAGCCCTTGAATCCCATTTCGCCAGCAGACGACCATGAAATGACTGCACCAGAGGGATCAGTAATAGAAACAATGGTGTTGTTAAAAGTGGATTTAATATGTGCCTGACCGGCAACAATATTCTTGCTTACCTTGCGGCGGCTAGTTTTACGTGCCGCTGCACGAGTCTTGGGAGGCATTTTTGATTCTCCTACAAAGGTTTGGTGAATACGTTGGTCCAACAAGATGTGATGGACTGAAACAACGTGTTATTACTTCTTCTTACCAGCAACGGTACGCTTAGGACCCTTACGGGTACGAGCGTTAGTTTTGGTGCGCTGACCATGTACGGGCAGACCGCGGCGGTGACGCAGACCCTGGTAGCTACCAATCTCAACCTTGCGGCGAATATCTGCAGCAACCTCACGGCGGAGGTCACCTTCAACCTTGTAGTTACCTTCGATGAAGTCACGAAGCGAAACGAGCTGAGCGTCGCTCAGGTCCTTAACGCGCACGTCAGGGCTAATTCCAGTAGCCTCGAGTGTTTCGTGTGCACGGGTTTTACCCACGCCGTAAATGTATGTAAGAGCTACTTCCACGCGCTTTTCGCGGGGAAGATCGACTCCAGCGAGACGTGCCATATTGGCTGTTCTCCTTATTGATATCAGAGGTCTATGGCATCACTGCCTGGAGGTTATCTCCAGTCCCCGGCCTCTGTGTCCGGAGGTATTCTAAAAACCGATATCTTCAGTTTTCAGAAGCGGTGCCTATTTCATGAACCCGTTTTGAAACGGATGAGCATTCCTCAGAGCTATTAAGTGATTAGCCCTGACGCTGCTTGTGGCGCGGATTTTCGCAGATCACCATGACTTTGCCATTACGGCGAATCACTTTGCACTTATCGCAGATCGGCTTAACGCTCGGCTTGACCTTCATCGCATTCCTTTGCGTTGATTGCAATTATTTGCAGTTACAGTTGGGCGGAATAAGAGGTTTCCCTACATACGTAGAGAACGTTATCCCCTATTTAACGCACGTTAAACGCCGCACGAAGCGACGTTTACTATGCTGTTTATTTATAGCGGTAGACAATACGACCGCGTGAGAGGTCGTAAGGGGACAATTCCACAATAACTCGATCCTCAGGCAGGATTCGAATGTAGTGCTGACGCATCTTGCCTGAGATGTGAGCTAGTACTTTGTGTCCGTTGTCCAACTCAACACGAAACATCGCGTTGGGTAGAGCTTCGACCACAGAACCTTCAATCTCAATGACGCCGTCTTTCTTGGCCATATCCTCCGCTAACGTCGGTGTCTGATGAATCCACATCAGACATTGAACTTATCTTGTGATTTATCTCCACACAGAACACGAGGAACGGTAGAGACAACCAACAATCCAGTGTACGGGATATCTGCTCAAAAGTTAACCCATTTGAGCAATCTTCACGTGATATTGCACTCATTGAGTATATTGCATGGCACAAACTATTCCTGAGCAGCTAGCTGTCCGCATGCTCCGTCAATATCCGACCCGCGAGTATCACGAATCGTCGTTGGAATACCATGAGCACGTAAACGCTCCACAAAATTCTGCTCCACACCTTTACGAGAGGCTGTCCACTTTGAGCCCGGAGTCGGATTCAGCGGAATAGGATTCACATGAACCCAGCCACGTCCTCGCTGGGCGAGCTTCTTCCCCAATAAATCAGCACGCCATCCTTGATCATTAATATCTCGAATTAACGCATACTCAATAGAGATTCGGCGCCCGGTAGTCCGATAATAGCTGTACGCGGCGTCCAACGCCTCATCAACCTTCCAATGAGTGTTAATAGGAATCAGCTCATCGCGTAGTTCATCATCAGGAGCGTGCAAAGATAATGCAAGAGTAATCGGAAGCTTCTCCATCTCAAATTTACGCATACCTGGCACAAGCCCCACGGTAGACATTGTAATACCGCGAGCAGAAATACCAAGACCTTCTGGAGAAGGATCGATTAAACGATGCACCGCACCCATCGTACGTTTATAGTTTGCAAGAGCTTCGCCCATACCCATAAACACGATATTCGACACTCGTAAGGGGCGAGTATCCTCAGCACCATCACCAGCTTGTTCAAGGCCTTTCATCTCTTTGAGGTAACGAGCACCAGCAACCACCTGTTCAACAATTTCTGCAGTTGAAAGATTGCGAGTTAACCCTTGCTGCCCTGTAGCACAGAATGGACAGTTCATACCGCAACCAGCCTGCGAAGAAATACACATCGTCACACGATTCTCGTATCGCATAATGACAGATTCGACCATCGCCCCGTCGAAAAGACGATGAACCACTTTAAGCGTATTACCCCGATCGGCTTCAAGAGTGCGTACCGGAGTTAGAAGCTGTGGCATTGCTTCCGAAACCATTTTTTCACGATTAGCAGCAGGTAAATCCGTCATCAAAGCAGGATCGCTCACCAAACGTTCAAAATAATGTTTTGACAATTGTGCTGCACGAAATGGTTGATAACCAAGTTCCTCTAAAAAAGCGCGACGGCCTTTCATATCAAAATCAGCAATATGACGAGGAGGTTGCTCACGACGTGGGGCACGTAAAGCAATGGTTCCAGGAGCAGGGCGGACATTTGAAATCTCCACCAGAGTTTTTGTGTGAGTTGTACTCATAATATCTTTCTTCATATCTCACCGTATATGGCAGATGAGATTCAATGTGTGATGCGTTCTTCTCTCAAGCAAGCTAAGCGGGGATAGGTTTGACGGTAACACCAAGTTTGGAAAGTTCTTCAGCACCGCCGTCTTCTGCAGTCAAAACCCAAATGCCTTCAGAGTGAAGAGCTACGCTGTGCTCCCATTGACAAGCATCGCCGCCATCAGCGGTAACAATGGTCCACTCATCAGCAAGAGTTCGAGTATCAATTCCACCGGTGACAAGCATCGGTTCAATAGCCAACGCCATCCCCTTCTTCAAGCGGGGGCCTAGATCTCGTGCAGCATAGTTCAGTACTTCGGGAGCCATATGCATTTGGGTTCCGATACCATGTCCAACAAAGTCTTCAATAATTCCGTATTTGTCGCCTGTCTCTGAACGAACAAAATTTTCGATGGCTAAACCGATTTCTCCCACTTTGCGTGCTGTTGCCATCGCAGCGATACCGTGCCACATTGCGGCACGAGTTACTTCAGATAGTTCCCGACGTTCTTGGCTAACTTCTCCGATTAGAGAAGTTCGAGCAGAATCACCATTCCATTTTTTACCGTACGGATCAACGACGATAGCGCCGCCGTCAATAGAAATCATGTCACCAGAAGCTAAGACCCTATCTCCTGGGATACCGTGAACAACCTCATCGTTGACTGAAGTACAAATAGTTGCAGGGTAATCGTAATACCCTAAAAAGTTTGACGTAGCGTTATGTTCTTTCAACACATTCCGAAAAACGACGTCAAGTTCAGCAGTACTTACTCCAGCTTTTGCAGCCTGAACAGCAGCATCTAGTGCACGAGAGGTAACCACTCCAGCTTGAGCCATCCAACGAAGTTGTTGGTCTGTTTTATATTCAATGCGTCCCATCAGAACATCCTTTCCTCAACACTGTGTCAGCACACAACACAGGTACTTATGATTCTTTTAAGCTGTTGTGCCCCCGGAACATGTCGGGGGCACAACAACGTATCAGAATGTTATTTCTTCAAGGCCTCAAGAATACGAGTCGTTACGTCGTCAATTTCGCCAAGACCATCTACTTCTTGAATCAAGGAACGCTCACGGTAGACAGAAAGCAAGGGTGCAGTCTGTTCCTCATATACCTTAAGACGGTGACGAATGACTTCTTCCGTATCGTCGGTGCGTCCTTGTTCAGCAGCGCGCCCAAGAAGACGTTCTACGAGTTCATCGTTATCAGCAATGAGCAAAAGTACCTGGTCAATTTCTTGCCCAAGTTCTTTGAGAATATCATCGAGTTCAGTCACCTGAGCAGTATTGCGAGGGTATCCGTCGAGAAGGAAACCATCTCGAGCATCTTCTTCAGATAGACGAGCACGCACCATGTTGTTGGTGACGGAGTCTGGTACGAGGTTTCCAGCGTCGATATAGCTTTTTGCTTCTTTTCCAAGAGGAGTTTCTTCCTTAATGTTTTTACGGAAGATGTCACCGGTTGAGATAGCAGGAATATTGAGCTTTTCTGCAATGCGAGCAGCTTGGGTTCCTTTACCTGCACCGGGAGGTCCAATGATGAGCAAACGATTCATCGTAGCAATCCTTTGTAATTGTGTTGTTGTAGCTGAGCGTCAATCTGTTTCACGGTATCCAAACCAACGCCAATAACAATGAGCAATGAGGTACCGCCAAATGGGAAGTTCTGGTTTGCGTTAAACAGTACCAACGCAGTAAGCGGAATCATCGCGATAGTTGCCAAGTACAAGGCACCTGGCAAAGTAATACGGTTTAGAACATATGAAAGATATTCTTGGGTGTCTCGTCCTGCACGAACTCCAGGGATAAAGCCACCGTATTTCTTCATATTTCCGGCAACTTCTTCGGTGTTGAAGGTGATAGAAACATAGAAATATGCGAAGCCTAGAATCATGAAGAAGTAGAGAATCATGTAAAGAGGGTGATCTCCTCGAACAAGATAGGTGTTAATCCAGTTGACCCATTCTGGAGGAGCAGTACCGTCACGAGGAGTGTTGAAATTCGCAATCAAACCAGGAACAAGAAGCATAGACGAAGCGAAAATCAGCGGGATAACGCCGGCCATATTCACTTTCAAGGGGATATACGTTGAACGAGTTTGTACCGTCCGACGACCAACCATGCGCTTTGCATATTGGACGGGGATACGGCGCTGTGATTGTTCAACGAAAACAACGGCGATAATGACGACGAATCCTATAGCACAGATGGCGGCAAAGACCCCCCACCCTTGAGATTTAGCGATGCTACCCAAGGAAGTCGGAAATTGCGCTGCAATAGAGGTGAAAATCAGCAAGGACATGCCGTTACCGACGCCTTTTTCGGTGATTTGCTCACCTAGCCACATGATAACGCCTGTTCCTGCGGTAAGAACGATGATAATCAGAAGGATATGCGCCAGGCTCTCATCAGGAATAATAGGAAGTGGACACTCCCCTAGCAAAGTTCCAGTACGAGCCAAAGTAACAATTGTGGTTGCGTTCAATAGGGCAAGACCAATTGTCAGATAACGGGTGTACTGGGTCAGTTTGGTTTGTCCCTGTGGCCCTTCTTGATGGAGTTGTTCAAAGCGTGGAATAACGACCCTCAACAACTGCACAATAATAGAAGCAGTAATATAAGGCATCACGCCAAGAGCAAAAATTGACAGCTGCAGCAATGCGCCACCGCTAAAGAGGTTCACCACATCATAAACGCCTCCGGTAGTATTACCGAGCGCTAGACATTGCTGAACGTTGCCGTAAGAGATACCTGGTGCTGGAATGAAAACACCAAAACGGTACACTACGATAATGCCCAGGGTGAACAGCAGCTTACGCCGCAAATCGCGGGTTTTAAAAGCCCGACCGAACGCGCTAAGCACATGTCCTCCTGTAAATATAAGTTGGGTCAATGCACCGTTTTATTCTGAGCTTTAAACTCATCATGGCACGATGCTGTACACAGTCTCATTTAGTCTAGCTTGTTTAGAGGGTGAACGACATAATCTCAAGACTTAACTTGCCCTAATATCAGCGAAAATGTGGCGAAGAATAACTTTAAAGAGCGAACGGCCTCGCATGCTGTAGCGCGTGCTACATCATGCGAGGCCGTTCGTGTTTTGAGCTAAGCTATATTACTTAACAGTAACGGTGCCGCCAGCTGCTTCAATCTTTTCGATAGCAGACTTGGAAGCTTTATCAACGGTGATGTTGATTTTAACGTTAAGTTCGCCGTCGCCGAGAACCTTAACCAATTCGTTTTTACGAACTGCTCCCTTAGCTACGAGTGCGTCAACGGTAACGTCGCCACCCTCGGGGAAGAGTTCCGCAAGACGATCCAAGTTAACAACCTGGTATTCGGTGCGGAAAGGGTTCTTGAAGCCACGAAGCTTTGGAAGGCGCATATGCAATGGAAGCTGTCCACCTTCAAAGCCAGGACGAACCTGGTAACGTGCCTTAGTACCTTTGGTACCACGACCTGCAGTTTTACCCTTTGAGCCTTCACCGCGGCCTACGCGGGTCTTTGCTTTGTGAGCACCCGGTGCGGGGCGCAGATCGTGAATTTTAATAGCGTCTTGTGCCATCTTTATTTGACCTCCTGAACCTTCACCAAGTGAGCAACGGTGTTAACCATGCCGCAGGTGACGGGGTCTGCAGTGCGAACAACTTTGTTGCCTGGGCGCTTAAGACCTAGGGAACGAAGGGTATCGCGCATGTTCTGCTTCTGTCCGACGTAAGACTTAATCTGAGTAATCTCAAGTTTAGCGTCGCTGGGCTGAATTCGCTTACCGGCCATTACGCACCTGCCTTATCAGACTTGGACTTGAGCAAGAAGTTAGGAATAACTTCATCCTGAGCAAGACCACGGCGTGCAGCAACAGCTGCAGGCTCTTCAAGCTGCTTGAGCGCTGCGACAGTTGCGTGAACAATGTTAATCTGGTTTGAGGAGCCCAAAGACTTGGAAAGCACATCGTGAACGCCAGCTGCTTCAAGAACGAGGCGTACAGGACCACCAGCGATGATACCGGTACCTGCTGTTGCAGGGCGAAGCATAACAACGCCAGCTGCTGCCTCACCTTGAACACGGTGAGGGATGGTGCGACCATCAACGCGAGGAATGCGGAAGAAATTCTTCTTTGCTTCCTCAACGGCTTTAATAATCGCTGCAGGAACTTCTTTAGCCTTACCGTAACCGATACCGACCATGCCGTTACCGTCACCGACGACCATCAAAGCGGTGAAGCTAAAGCGACGACCACCCTTGACGACCTTAGAAACACGGTTAAGGGTTACGAGACGCTCGATGTATTTCTCGCGTTCCTCTTCACGACCACGGTTTCCGCGGCGTTCACCACGGTTGCCACGACGCTCGCCACGGTTGCCGCGGCGCTCTTCACGTGCAGAGGAGTTCTCGGTGGTTTCAACTGCTTCAGCGGTTGTTTCAGTCACCTGAGTTTCCTTTTCATTTACTGTCTGTTCGCTCATTAGAGTGCCAGACCTCCTTCGCGTGCGCCTTCAGCCACTGCTGCTACACGACCGTGGTATTTGTTACCACCGCGGTCGAAGACAACGGCTTCGATGCCAGCTGCTTTCGCACGTTCGGCAACGAGTTCGCCAACGCGCTTAGCTTTTGCAGTTTTATCCATTTCAGCGTTACGCAATTCAGTTTCCATGGTGGAAGCTGATGCAAGAGTGTGACCCTTAACATCGTCAATGATTTGCACGAACATGTGACGGGTGGAACGGGTGACGCTCAGACGAGGACGTACAGCGGTGCCAGATACATACTTGCGAACGCGTACGTGACGACGCTTGCGCGCAGCTGCCTTTGACTTGATAGCCATTATTACTTACCAGCCTTTCCGACCTTGCGGCGGATTTGCTCGCCTTCGTAGCGAACACCTTTGCCTTTGTAAGGATCAGGCTTACGGAGACCGCGGATGTTAGCGGCGACCTGACCAACCTGTTGCTTGTTAATACCAGAAACGGTCAGCTTGTTCGCGCCCTCAACGGTGAAAGTAATTCCTTCAGGAGCTTTCACAGAAATCGGGTGGGAGTATCCCAAAGCGAATTCTAGGTCGGAGCCCTTTGCCATTACGCGGTAACCGGTACCAACGATTTCGAGCTTCTTTGCATAGCCTTCAGTTACACCGACAATCATGTTATTGATGAGGGTGCGGGAAAGACCATGGAGAGCGCGAGAAGTGCGCTCGTCATTCGGACGGGAAACAGTGATTACACCGTCTTCCAAAGCAACAGTGATAGGTGCAGAGATCTCGCGGGACAATTCGCCCTTAGAGCCCTTTACGGTAACCAAGTTGCCATCAATCTTTACCTCAACGCCGGCAGGAACCGAGATGGGGAGACGTCCAATACGTGACATTCTTCTTCCTTTCTCTTCTTACCGACTACCAGATGTAAGCGACGACTTCGCCGCCAACACCCTTCTTCGCTGCCTGCTTGTCAGTAAGCAGACCTGAAGAGGTGGACAGGATTGCGATACCGAGTCCACCGTGAACCTGAGGAAGGTTGGTGGATTTTGCGTATACACGCAAACCCGGCTTGGAAATACGGCGAACGCCTACGATGGAACGTTCACGCGAGGGGCCAAATTTGAGGTTAAGAGTAAGGGTCTTACCGACCTTTGCATCTTCTACCTGGAATTCAGCGATGTAGCCTTCAGCTTTAAGAATTTCCGCAATGCGGCCTTTGAGCTTGGAGTAAGGCATAGATACGGTGTCGTGGTATGCCGAGTTTGCGTTACGCAAACGGGTCAGCATATCTGCGACAGGATCTGTCATAGTCATGGTGGGCTCTTGCCCTTCCTCGTTATGGTTTCCTCTCCCCTACAAGTTTGTAGTTTTAGGAGGGACCTACAACGTAGTCGTTACTTGGTCTTAAAAGGGAAGCCAAGCGCTTTAAGCAATGCGCGGCCTTCGTCGTCAGTTTTTGCGGAGGTCACAATGGTGATATCCATACCGCGGACGCGATCGATGGTGTCCTGATCGATTTCGTGGAACATGGACTGTTCGGTCAAACCGAAAGTGTAGTTACCATTACCGTCGAACTGCTGATCGGATAGACCGCGGAAGTCGCGGATACGAGGCAGTGCGAGAGTAATCAAACGATCGAGGAATTCCCACATACGGTCGCCACGTAGAGTGACGTGAGCGCCGATAGGCTGACCTTCACGCAGTTTGAACTGCGCGATGGATTTCTTCGCGCGGGTTACGAGAGGTTTCTGACCGGTAATTGCGGTGAGGTCGCGAATAGCGCCGTCCATGAGTTTTGCGTCGCGAGCAGCTTCGCCAACACCCATGTTTACAACAACCTTAAGAACCTTGGGAGCCTGCATCACGTTGGAGTAGTTGAACTGCTCCTGCAGAGCTGGGGTAACCTCTTCGTTGAACTTAGTCTTGAAGCGAGGGGTAATCTTGGTTTCGGTCATTAGATGTCCTTACCTGAGCTCTTGGCGTAACGTACGCGAACGGTACGAGTTTTGCCATTACGCTCTTCTGTCTCGAGGCGGAAACCAACGCGAGTCGGCTTTTTGGTCTCGGGATCAACGATTGCTACGTTAGATACGTGAATCGGTGCCTCGACCTTTTCGATTCCACCGGCTGCACCGGTCATCGGGTTTGCCTTGTTGTGCTTGGTGACGATTTTTACGCCCTCAACGAGCACACGGTTGGTCTTCGGGAAGACGCGCAGAACTTTACCCTGCTTACCGCGATCTGCACCTGAGATGACCTGTACGAGGTCACCGGACTTGATCTTAGCCATGAGTTAGAGCACCTCCGGAGCAAGCGAGATAATTTTCATGAACTTCTTATCGCGCAACTCACGCCCAACTGGCCCGAAGATACGGGTACCACGGGGGTCGCCATCAGTATTCTTGATGATGACTGCGGAGTTCTCATCGAATTTAATGTAGGAGCCGTCTGGGCGACGGGTTTCCTTCTTGGTACGGACGACAACTGCTTTAACAACGTCGCCCTTCTTAACGGTACCGCCAGGGATTGCGTCCTTAACGGTTGCGACAATGATGTCGCCAATGCCTGCGTAACGACGGGAAGAACCACCGAGAACACGGATGGTCAGGATTTCCTTCGCACCGGTGTTGTCAGCGACCTTCAGTCGTGACTCCTGCTGAATCATATTTCTCCTGTCGTCTCGCCGGTTCCAGCCGCACGGTATGTTGTGGACTAGCCTTGCGGAACATTTTTACGGGATGTTTGACGCACCGGTCCCTCATCGTTGCGATGCGGGTTGGCGGATACGCCTGGGATTAATCCATGCCAGGAACATTTGGACCCGCTAGTAAAGCGGGCGAACCCCGCTAGTAAAGCGGCATTATGCTTTGGCACGAAAAAATCCGTGGTTAAACGTATGGGTACAAAAACCCATACAAACGAATACTCTAGCACAGTTTTTCTCACCTAAGACAGCCCTTAACCAGAAGATATTCCTGTAATTAACGACACTTAGAATAAACCTTAAAAAGAAGTAGGGCACTCAAAATATTTTTTGAGTGCCCTACCCCTTCAGGATAAGAGTCTTAGCTACAACAAGACTCCTAGTTTCTCAACGAAACACTACTTACTTTTTTGCGCTAGCTTCAAAAGTAGCGTTCTGAGCAAAACGGTAAACGAATGCTGCCATAGCGTCACGCTTGTTGTTTTCATAAGGACGGTAGGTGTTATCTTCCCAGCCCTTGCTGATGCCGTTTTCTTTCATCCATGCGATTTCCTTGTGGAAGATGTCTGCGTTAGAAACATCTTTGAAGGAGTGAGCAGGCTCAGTGAATTCAGGAGAACCAGCTGCACGGTAGAAGAATGCTGCCATAGCGTCACGCTTGATAGGCTCAGAGGGGCGGTAAGTACCATCAGCCCAACCGGTGGTGATACCGGCCTGGTGCAACCATGCAATTTCCTTATAGAACACGTGATCGGTAGGAACGTCCTTGAAAGGAGATTCTTCAGGAGCATGGTAGCGAGGTGAACCAGCTAGACGGTACATGTACGCAGCCATTGCACCACGATCAATGTTTTCGAAAGGACGGTAAGTTCCATCAGACCATCCCTTAGCAACACCGTGCTCGCCAACCCACTGAATTTCGTTGTGGAAGATGACGCTGTCATTGTTGTCCTTGAAGGAAACAACAGTGAAGTCTTTATCGGTAGTCTTGGTTAGCTCAGGGTATCCCTGGAAATCAACCTTAGTGGGCTCAACAACTTTAGCTTCGGAATCCATTGCAGCAGCTGGAGCACCAACGGTGAAATCAAAGGTCACTGAACGACCGTTATCGTTCTGAGCCAGAGAACCACTCAAGAAGGTTACAGAATGTTCAGTTCCAGCAGCCCACTCGTCAGCAGTAGCAGTGGAGTTCTCGGGGGTAGGGAACGGCAAGGTTGCAGTCCAAGAACCGTCAGCGCCAGCTTGAACGACACCGTAGACAGTCTTATTTGGAATAGCTTTTCCGTTGACAGGGTTGGTTACAGGTTCAAGAACGCTTACTCCACCCATGTCAAACTTCGCAGCAAGTACAGAACCTACACCATCTTTAGTGGTCCAACCGGTACCACTAAAGACAAGGTCCTTACCGTTTTCTGCGGTCTTAACTCCGGTTACAGTAGCACCATCAGAGTTGGTGACGGTGTCTTTCTCTGCATGAGAAGCATCAGCTGCGTCATCGGTTTTGACGTCAACAGTGAAACGAGTGAAGGAGTTAGCATCAATGCTGATGTCTTCACCTAGAATCATAGTCTTGTTGCCAGGAGCAGGCTTACCTGTCGCAAAATCAAGTGCGAACGGAACATTAACACCTTCAGCGTAAGTTCCTTTGTCGACAGCGAAAACAGAACCGTCGTTTGCAAGAGCGAGGTCGTTTGTCTTCTCTTCACCGGTGTTGACATCAGCAACAAGTTTTCCTGCAGCTGCGTCAATAACACCTACAGAGCCTTGGCCGAAATCTGCGACGTATACGAGATCACGCTCTTCATCGTTGACAATACCCAATGCACGAGTACCGAAAGGAATGCTCTTCTTGAACGCGTGGGTATCAAGATCATAAACAGTAACGCCAGAGTTCTTACCATCTTTACCCTGCGAAGAAATGTAAATTTCACGCAAGGAATGATCGATAGCCACACCAGAGGGGTAAACATCTGCATCAGGATCATCAGCATGGACAGTAAATTCACCAGCAAGAGTGAAAGTATCCAAGTTAATCAGCTGAACAGTTCCGCTAGAACGCTCTGGAACGTAAAGTAAACCAGCGTTCTCGTCGATAGTGGGGTTCATGGTGAGAACACGGACATCGCTTTCAGGTTTGATAGCGAGGTTCTTAATCTCGTGGCTTGTAAGATCTACAGACCAAACGTTGTAACGTCCAGTGATATATGCCTTGTTGTGCTTGTTGTCAATAATGACAGAACGTGGGTGTTCGATGTCTGGCTCGCTGGCAAGAACGTCATAGTTCGTCCAGAGGAGTTCCATCGTGTCCTGATCATAGACAGAGATTGAATCGGTACGAGTATTAGTAACCCATACGGTGTTGTTAACGTCATCTACGGCGATACCAAAAGCACCCATGTATGAGAAACCAGCTTTAACTCCGGTGCCGGAGCGAGCAGCAGGAAGCTCTGCCACTGCTTCAATTTTCATGGTCTCAGGATTAACTCGAGCAATAGTAGATACGGTGTTGGTACGAAGGAACGAACCAGTAACCCACATCTTGTTATGAGTCTTGGAGTATGCGGCCTGATATTGACCAGGAATACCCTGGGTCTGTTGTGCATCAACACTGATGGAGCGTGCCGGCTCATGCGCCTGAGCTGGAACAACAAAAGAAGATCCAAGCAAAGAGAGCGCGCTCATACCAACTAAAGCAGAAGTAGTGAAGCGATTGCGCTTGTTGAGATTCATAATATTCCCATCGGAGGACTAGGTGTAAAAACCTGAAAGTGTAATCGGTTTGTCCTTCTGAATAAAATCCCTCTACGGGGTTCATGAAGAACCGTAATTAAGGATGTCCTATTTACCTGTTGAGTGCAAGCTAATTTAATAAATAGGTTATATTTTTCATTCCTAATTGACCATTGCTTCAAAAGCCCGTAAACTCAACAACTTTCACGAACTTCACCTCTCACCCTCGATGGCATCGCTGACAACTTTTCATGAAAAGCACTCTCACCACAAAATCTGAGAATATCCTCAATATTCAGCAATAAATACATGACGTTTTATGAACAAAAACCTGACAGATAGTTAAGAAAAATCACTCCTGCATAAGGTCAGAATCTCTTGAACCCGAGACGGTTGAACCAACGACGGATGAATACCCTTAATATGATGAACTCGCACACGAGGAGCCTGCTTCACCCACGCAGAAGCATCCAAGAAAGGCTGATTATCATGAGCAACAGCAATCACAACGGTATCGCCCTCAAACACACGTTGAGTAGAAGAACGCATCAACCGAGTGTGATACCCCATCGTACGAATACACGTCTGAAGGTCTCGCTCCCCCAAATGCCCTAGCGCAGAGCCAGAGCCTTTCAAAAGCTCAACAGCCCGCCCCAAAGACAACGGAGACTCTTCCGTATCAACACCTCCCATACGTAATAACGCACGGTAGGTGTCCTCTTTACTCGGTTCATCCACAGAAGCCCATTGTTGGGCAGGATAACCATCAAGAATCACACACTGTTTAACCTTCATCCCACGAGCGCTTGCCAAAGATGCAACATCCACTGAAACAGTTCCGCCAACAGACCAGCCCACCAGATAAAACGTCGATAGCTCCAAGCTCTCAAGCAAACCAACATAATATAGGGCTAATTCTTCGATGCTCTGAGGCTCAGGATATTCGGGGTCCTCATAATGTGGAGTCTGCAAAAGAATAACTGAAGCATCTTCTGGTAAATGCGCCACATACGAAGAATAGCTCCACCCTAACCCGCCAGCAGGCGCTAAAAAGACCCACGGTATTTGCTCGCGAGCGCCTTCCCTGAGTATTAACACGTGAGAGAACTCTCGACGTTCATCATGGCCTATAGCAGCTAAAAGCTCTCGTGGCGTAGGAGCAGCAAAAATCATTCCTAACGTACAGCTCATACCCAAACGACGCTCTAATACAGCAACCAGCTCTAAAGCTTTCAGAGAATTACCCCCAGCAAGAAGGAAATTCTCTTGAGGTCCGTATTGTTCTACTCCAAGGACTTCTGCAAACAAATCACAGAGTTGCTCTTCTTGGAAAGATTCGGGGGCATCTGAAATTGTTCGAGACAAACCATAATCAACATTTATGAGAGATTTTCTATCAATTTTTCCACTGGCGCTAACCGGCAATTCAGGAAGCACCGCCCAAAGAGTAGGAACCATATATGGAGCAAGACGTTCAGCGCAATCATGACGGACCTGAGCAATAGAATCCTCAACAAGGTTTTCGTCATATGGTTCAGACATCTCATAAATTGCAGCTAATACAGGTTCAGAACCACGATATTCAATACGAGCAATACCCGAACGAACCGCAGCAGAAGCGTTTAAAACACTCTCTACCTCACCTAGTTCAAGACGTTGCCCACCAATTTTGACTTGAGCGTCGTTACGACCGCGATAGGTAATCGTCCCATCTTTATTCCACTGTGCAATGTCTCCCGTCCGATAGCAGCGTTCACCGGTAGAAGGCATCGCCAAAAAGCTACGTTTGTTGGCTTCATCGTTACCGCAATACCCTTGAGAGAGCTGAACTCCGGCAAGTACAAGTTCGCCGGTCACACCTACAGGTACGATAGCGCCCGTCGAATCAACGATATAGCAATGAGTGTTCCACACCGGCTTGCCAATAGGAATAGGTTGACGTTGAGGTTCTTCTGCCGTATCAAAATAGGTCACGTCCACGGCAGCTTCGGTAGGACCATAAAGGTTAAGAGGATAAACACCTAATAGTTGATAAGTGCCCACCACATGTTCTGTTAACAGGGCTTCACCACTGCATACTACATACCGTAGTTTTTTAGAATCATACGCTTGAAGAACACGTGAAGCAGCCGGCGAGTTAAGAAAAAGAGTCAGCATAGCTGGCACAAAATGAACGCAGGTAACGTCTTGTTCACAGATAACCCGTGCAAGGTATACGGGGTCTTTATGCCCTTCCGGAGCAGCAATCAGTACGGTGGCACCTTCTTGTAACGGCCAGTACAGCTCCCACACATGAACGTCAAAAGAAATAGGGGTCTTGTGTAGCACCACATCACCGTAAAAAAGTGGAATCTGATGTTGTTGCCAACGAAGACGGTTATCAATCGCACGATGGGAAATAGCAGCACCTTTAGGACGCCCTGTAGACCCAGACGTGAACAAAATATAGGCAGTATCTTCCAAAGATAAGTATTCACCAGGATAGCGCTCAGACAATATATTTTGTTCCGAAGCTGTCTCCACCAAACAATCCCAGTGGACATCAGGGATTGGTGGTGTCAAGGAACTATCCCAAGAGGGTGTATGAGGCCCGTGGATGATTAAACGGATGTTAGCATCTTGCCCCATAGAGCTGACGCGTTCTGCTGGTAGCTCCGGTAAAAGAGGTACGTATACAGCACCAGCATAGAGCAAACCATATACCGCAATATATTGTTCAATACCACGGTGAAAACGAAGCCCTACAGCATCACCGGCTAAAACCCCATGGGCTTTGAGCGCACACGCAAAAAGCCGTGCCTGAGTATCTAGCTCCGCATAGGTCAGCTCTTTATCACAGTTTAAAGCTTCCGGTTCATCACAATGTATTGCCCCACTTGCTCGTACCGCAATAGCCTCCGGTGTTTTTCTCACCTGATGTTGAAAACGCTCTAAAAGGCTGCAGTACTTTATGGCATGATTCGTGCTATTAAACTTTTCCAGTTCAAGAAGTTCTTCTGCGGTGCATACGCTCAATATTTTTTCATCATCTTCAGCAACAATAGCCTGAGCCCATTCTTTGAGCCAAGACATAAGACGCCTAAGGTGTTGTTGAACCTCATCTACGCTATAAAGAGCAGAGTTAGCATCAATTTCGCAGCTGATACCTTGCCCCCGTCCAGGCATACCGCGAAAACAGAACGTCATATCATCAACAGGTCCGGCGTTGAGGTTATGTAAGATAACACTTCCTTCTGGAACCCGAAAAGACGCATCAAAAGGAACAACATTAATTTGTGCACCAAAAAGACGCCCCTGATGACGTTGAGCTAAACGTTCAAGTTCTTCTTGACGAACGAACGCATAACGCTGGTTGCGTTGCTGTTGCTGCTGAACCTGACGTATTTGTTCTGTCCCCGATAAGCCGGCAGAGACAAGCACCGGTAACACGTTGACTGCGGTACAGCCTATTTGTGCACACGCAGCAGCTAATGGTTGTTGCTGGTCAGGAAGCATCCGGTTCATTTGAGGAACACCCACCGAAACATGCTGGTTATAGCTCACTCGTGTTAGGTATGCCCCAATACCAGCAATGACCACAGTAGGCCACGCAACACGACATTTCTGGCTCACCTCCAGCAAGAGTTTTTCGGTGCATTGTTCCAACTCAGCACGTGCCCTCCACGGATACGGTGAAGCAGACTCACGATAACCGGCAATCGTAGTATCAGGCTGGCAAAGGACTCCTTGCAACGCTTGAGCATTCTCGTCGTATGGTTCTTGGGTATTCCACGGAGGATTTGATGCCCAGAAGTTATATTGCAACTGCTGGATACTATGTGCCTGTTCATCAGCATCAAGGAGAGATTTTAAAGAACCTCGTCTTATCGTAGGTATCGGTTGCCCTTGCCTCAACGTACGATAAATGCTCAATACACGGCTTAAAGCGTTAAAAACAGCAAAACCATCAGCAACACTATGATGAAAGATATGAACCAACCATAAACGTCCCTGCCATAAGATTCCTTGGCTACGAACAGTCTGCCCAGCCGCGAGATCTAGAGGCAAACGCATCAGCTGAAGAGCCCAGCGAGCAACCGGAGCCGGCAAGGATGAATGCCCGTGAACGTATTCCTCGTCTAGGTCTTGACCAGATTCTTGAGAGAGCTCAACGATAGGAAATAGTGGGTTGATCTCAACAAAATCGTCAAGAGATATAAGACGTTGTTGAGGTTTCCCGTCAAAGACTCTTAGCTGTACACGAAAACTTTCATTTTCTTGATACACCTGTTGCAATCCTTGACGTAGCAACTGTATATCTATCTCTTCTGGGCATTCTAGAACCTCGGCAGTGTTATAGCAGGGGTTTTCGGGATCTAGTTCTTGGGCAAAGAAAATACCACGAGCAGAAGAAATCAGCGGTAGCCACTGGTCTTGTGGGGAGGAAGATACACAATCCATCGTTGAGGTGTCTTTTCTCTAAATCCTAATTTTTATGGTGAGCGTTCAGCTGACTGCTGAGAAAGCTATAGAAAAATATAGAAATTAACGGGAACTTAAAAAGGCTGTTGTGGGGTCTGCAACCAATTCGGTAAATTCCACATGAATACCAGCTTGAGCAAGGTCATCTAAGAGAGCAAAAGCACCCATCGAATCCAACCCTAAAGTAAATAAATCTGTTTGGGGTTCATCAAAAGCACGTGCTAGAGAGTCAGCATCGTGAAGGTATTTCTGAAGAATAGAACGTAATGTGTTCTCAGAAGTCATGAGATATTCCTTTCAAAGATTTTTTATGAGTATGACAATGTTTCGAGTAGCTGAGCTCGCACATCTTTTCGAGAAATTTTTCCAACTTTTGTTGTCGGTAAAGAGCGCATCACCTCTACACGTTCAGGAATCTTATATGAGGCAAGTCCCTGCTCTGTGAAAAAGTGTTGAAGCTCTTCACGTGCATTCGCCTCAAAATGTTCTCCGGGATAAGGAACAACTACCAAACAGACGCGTTCGCCAACAGTCTTATCCGGGATTCCTAACGCAATAGCGTCATAGATTTTAGGGTGAGATAACGCCAAATCTTCGATCTCATCAACCGCAATTTTTTCGCCGTTACGGTTAATTTGGTCTTTGGCACGTCCTGTCACTTCTAGGCTTCCATCGGGATGTAATTTCACAATATCCCCAGAACGGTAAAACCCATCTTCAGTGAAACTTTTCTCGTTAATGGCAGGCTCATCATAATAACCACGAATCGTATAAGGTCCTCGAGTCAGTAAATGCCCAGAGACCCCCACCGGAACAGGGTTATCGTGGTCATCCACGATTAGTATTTCATCAAAGGCGCTGATGGGCTTGCCTTGAGTGTTATATCGTAGTTCATCGCTATCCTCTGCACGAGTGTAGTTAACAAGGCCTTCAGCCATACCGAAGACTTGTTGTAAGGTTGCCCCCAGCACAGGTTTAATATTTTGAGCAACAGACCGTGATAGTTTGGCTCCACCCACTTGAAGAAGCTCTAAAGAACTCAAATCGGGGGTACGTCGTTGTGCAGAAGCAATCCACGCTTGCACTAACGGAGGGACTAAAGCCGCAACTTTAACATTCTCTTGAGCAATAAGAGAAAACGCAGTCTGCGGGCTCGGATCTGCAGCAAAGACGATGGTTGCGCCAACATACATTGCCCCAAGGATTCCCGCAGAACTCATCGTAAAATTATGTGAAGCAGGAAGCACCACCAAAAAAGTACTATCACTTCGTAGCTGACAAATCTTTGCAGATTCTCGTACCGAATATAAATAATCAGCATGAGTGCGCGGAATCAGTTTAGAAACACCAGTGGTCCCTCCAGACAGTTGTAAGAACGCGACTTGTTCGCTCTTCCTCTGCGCAGAAGTGTTCATCACAGTTGTTAACTCTTGCAGATGTTCTTGCTCTTCAAGCTCCCACGGATGACAAACGTCATATCCAAGTGGGGGAATTCTCCCCTCATCACGAAGCATCTGAGAGTAAGAAGAATAGACTGCTGATAGGTCCATTCCAGGTACACGAGAAGAAAAGATATGCGCTGCAGCATCAGTCTTACGAGCAAAATGAGATAGCTCTCGCTCCCGATGTGAAGGCATACAAAAGACGGGTAAAGCCCCCGCGTAAAAGATACCGAGCAACGCACTCATATATTCAGCGATATTCGGTAATTGTAAAAGCACCCTATCTCCGGGACGAACGCCTCCAGCACGCAAACGAGAGGCAATATCCCACCCGTGCTGAGAAAGTTCGGCATAGGTCCATCGAATAGTCGGAGGAGTTTTCTCTTCCCATGAAGTATGTGAGTGCCCAACTACAGCAAGAGATTCAGCATGACGCTGGCATTGCTCCACGAAAAATTCGGGGAGTGTCTGATCAATCCATAGGCCTTCTTCTCGATAACGTTGAGCGTACTGCTCTGGTATAGCTGGAGGAGGAATTAAAGCAGAACGAAAAATATTATGAGTCATCATGGTCTTTCCTTCGCGCCATATATTTTTGAGCTCGAATTATTGCCGGAATGAGGTCTCCACGCCAACACGCGTAGTCATGTCCACCGTTAAAAATAGTGAAGTTCACGGTAGCTGGAGTTTTTTGAAGCTGACGAACAAAAACATGGTGAGGAGGCTCTAAAACCCATTCTTGGGCTCCTACCTGAATCTCAAAATACACGTGAGATAAACGTTCTTGGTTGTTTTCAGCCAGAATACGTTGCAAGGAATCAGCAACAACTGGCTGCCATAAAGAAGCAGACTGGGAAATCACAGCACCAACTTCTTGAGGATAATCTAGGGCAAGTAACAAGGAAGAAAGCCCTCCCAAAGACTGTCCCATCACCATCAAAGAGCCACGAGATATACCGATACCATATTGTTCTTCAAGCCACGGAATCAAAGACGATATCAGATACTGCCCCATAGGTGCTGTACCGTCTAACTCAGCCCAACGCCGTTCTCTACCTCCCGAATGCACAAACACTACGTGCATAGGGTCTAATACGCCTTCAGCAAAAGCACTTTCAAGCATCAGTTGAAGACCCATCGACAGCCATACCTCACCGTCAAAGACAAGAGCTATCGGCGAATCTTTTGTCGCGTGAGGTAAAGAGTGTACGAGTATCTGGCGGTCTTCGGGAGCCTGCACCCACTTGGGTTTAGCTAAAGAACGGAGCTGTTCCATCTCCGGTAAATACCGTTGTTCGGGGGCTTCAGATAAAGATACGACGCTTAGTTCTTTACCTGCACGGTTGAGACACCGGTGCTGATTGTATATATCAGCATAACCAGAGTCTAAGGCTGCGCGTAAACGAACCTGCTGCCCTTGTGTAACCCAAGCCGGAGTCTGACCTGCATAAGCGGGAATATAACAATAGGAGGCCCGCCAGTTGGTCTTCATCAAGAAGCTTTTACTAAACCAACCGGTCTTTCCGATAGGTTTCATTAAAGAATCGTCAATATTTTTCTCATCCGTTAGACGATTCACAAAAATCAGCACCTGTTCAGCTTGCCGATCATGGTAGAGGAAGGTCACGATACACTCATCGTCAGACGAAGCTGATTCTATGAGAGGACTCCCCTGCTGAGCAATAGCTAAAAGGCTCTCTGCTGCTTCATCAGTTGTTATTTTTGCGTGGTGAAGATTCTTATGTATCGTATCGATAACAGCAGAAGAAACTTGCGCTAGAGGTGTTGTGCGCGCAATTTTAGGGGGCGTTCGACGAGCGCTTGCTAAGGCTTGCTCTGATGTATCTGCAGCATTGTTTTGGGTAATCTTCGAGATATTCTTCACGGGTATTTTTGCTTCTATACGTGGTTTTCTTGTTCTGCGGCAGGAACAACCATGGGTGTACCGGTGTAGGGGTCTTGCATAATCATGCAATCTAGGTCAAAGACTTTGCGGATGAGCTCTGAAGTAACAATCTTTTGTGGTTGCCCTTGAGCAATAATTGCTCCGTCTTTCATGAGTACAACGTGCGTTGCATAGCGGAAGGCGAGGTTTAAATCATGTAGGACAACAGCGATAGTTCGTCCGCTCCGGTGCAGGCGTTGGGTAAGGTTAAGAACCTCGATTTGATGAGTAATATCTAAGTATGTGGTTGGTTCGTCGAGTAGGATGAGCGGTGTTTGCTGAGCTAAAGTCATCGCAATCCAGACGCGTTGTCGTTGTCCTCCTGAAAGTGCTTCGATAGGGCGATCAGCAAGTTCAAAAACATTTGCAGCTTTCATCGCATCAATGACGATTTGTTCGTCTTCTTCACTCCATGAGCTGAGCAGACTCTGGTGGGGGTATCGTCCTCGAGAAACGACGTCAAAAACACTCACCCCAGAAGGTGCTTGAGGTGTTTGAGGAAGCATGGCAAGAATCTGTGCAATGTTCTTTGATTTCAGACCCGACATCTTTTGTCCGTCAAGATATACTTCACCTTTTTGGTGAGGAATAACCCGCGCAAGAGTTTTGAGGAGCGTGGACTTTCCACAGGCGTTAGGGCCGAGAATAACGGTAAGTTCACCTTCTAAAACCTTGAAGTCTACCCCCTCAATGACGCGATGTTCACCGTAACCGACGGATACATCATGGGCTTCAAGACGTGATGCTACGTGCTGTTCCATAGATTCTTATTTCTTCCGTTCCGTTGCAATGAGGTAGATGAGGTAGAGTCCGCCAAGAGCTCCTGTCACAACGCCTACTTGTAGCGTCATATTGAAGGCGTATTGTCCGATAAGGTCAGAGCCAAGAACTAGAGTAGAACCGGTCAGTCCTGCCGCGAAGAGCGTTCGCTTCTTAGCAATTTTTTGTGCAATATGCGGTGCACTTAGAGCCACAAAAGCTAGCGGACCGGTCACAGAGGTAGCTAAGGATACGAGAATCACTCCAACGAAAAGGGCAAGAACTCGAATGGTAGAAACGTTCACCCCTAATCCGGATGCCACGTTATCACCGTAGTTCAAAATATCTAAAGGGCGAGCAAGTAGGAGCAAGAATGGTACGAGTACGGTAAAGAACACTGCAAGAAAAATGATTTTATTCCAGTTCATAGTGTTCAATGATCCGGCAAGCCATGATGCTGCAGTTTGAGCTTGAGTGAGAGAGGCTCGTACCACCAGCAAAGAATTCACCGCCGAAAGAGTTGCCCCAAGGCCCAAACCGATAAGCACGAGGCGGAACCCTCTTAAACCCGTATGGCGTGTTAAGAACCAGACAGCCAGTGATGTTCCAAAACCTCCTAGAACAGCGCCCACCGCAATTTCTAGTGGTGTGGCGTTACCTAGGATAATGGTGATAAGGGCACCCGTAGCTGCCCCGTTGGTGAAACCGATGATGTCTGGAGAGCCGAGAGAATTTCCTGATATGCCTTGAAAGATTGCTCCAGAAATTCCTAGTGCAGCGCCGACGATGAGGGCAGCGATAATACGTGGAGCACGTACTTCAGTCACAAAATATATGCCGAGCCTGTTACCTTCACCGTAAAAAGCTTGAAGAACTTGTAACGGGCTCAGATGATAATCTCCTTGAAGCATGGCCCAAAAGCTCATGGCAATGATCAGTAATGACAGTGTTAGACAGTAGACCAATACGCGACAGGTTATTTGCCAAGAAACTAAACCAGCAGAAACACTGAGAACTTTTTGACCAGCAAGGTTGTCGTGAATTCGCAAGGGTTTTGACACATTTTTCATAGTGCATCGACCTTCCTGCGTGACATCAACACAATAAATAGTGGGGCGCCCACAAGTGTGGCGATAATTCCTACTTGGGTTTCTTGAGGAGCAATAATGATGCGTGCAATAACATCTGCTAGTAAGAGCCAGAGTGGGCCAACAAGAGCTGAACCGCTAGTCACCCATCGGACGTCATTACCTAACACATAACGAACGATAAAGGGAACAGCTAAACCGACAAAAGAAATCGGCCCAATAGCGGCTGTTGCAGATCCAGCCAGTAAGGTTACCGCCAGAAGCGATAAAAACTGTGTTCTTCTCACATGAACACCCAATGCTATAGCGGCTTCTTCTCCAAGTGATAGAGCATGTACGGCGGGAGTAACGACGAAGGCAAGTATGAGGCCTACCCCAATAACGGGGGCAACAGCATACACAATAGACATATCTCTAGCTTCTAAAGATCCGGCTACCCAGAAACGAAACTCGTTAAATGCGTCTTGATTGCTAAGAATAAGTGCTTGGTTTAAGGCGCTTAATGCAGCAGAGATAGCAACACCGGCTAAAGCTAAACGCACAATAGAACGGCTCGTCCCTTGGCCTAGAAAGTACACGGCTACAGCTGCGATGCTAGCACCGATAAAAGAGGCAATGAGGTAGTGACCGATACTGAGCACTCCCCAAAAAATCACCGATAATACAACGGTTACCGACGCACCAGCATTGATTCCCAATAGGCCAGGCTCGGCAAGGGGGTTACGGGTGAGAGATTGCATGAGTGACCCAGAGACCGCTAAAGCTGCGCCACAAAGAATTGCTAGAAGAGTGCGAGGGATACGCTGTTCCCAAATAATTTTTTCTTCAATGCCAGAAGAGTGGCCGGTCAAGGCTGACCAGATGTCGTGCAAGGTGAGTGAATGCGAGCCGAAGAGAATAGAGAGCACTATTCCGATACAGCTTAATACTACGAATAGTATGATCCAACGGATACGTTGCGTATACCGTACGGTCTGGGCAGGAGAACTCACCGGCCACCCTTTCAGCAAGAGATATTTTATGCTTCGTTACGACGTTTGAAGACAATAACTCCAGCAGCAATCAACGCTGCAAGGAATGCTCCAATACCAATCCAAGGGACACTATTTCCAGATTCTTCAGTTACTTTAGAAGAGTTCTCTTGTGCTACCGCATCAGTAGTTGCAGAAGGTGTTGCCGAAGATGCTGAGGGCTTTGCTGAAGAAGAAGCAGATGAACTAGCAGAAGGACTAGATGATGCAGGTTTCTTGTCCTTGTTTTCAGAAGCAGCCATGAGTTTGTCATATTCTTCGCGAGAAATAACGTTTCCGTCTGCGTCGGTGTAGACAATTTCTTCTTCAACATTTTCGTTGCTATCAGAGGAGGCATTATTGTGCTGATGGCCAGAATGTTCTCCAGAAGAGTTCTTCTCGTCAGAATGGTGCTCGGAACTTCCGTTATTGGATGAATCAGAAGTATTGTTACCAGAGTTTTTCTGTTGAGTATTCTGGTCATTCTGGTTCTGTGTGGAGTGATCTCCAGAGCTGTTGTTCTGGTGATCACGCTGGTTTACTTGGTCAGGAGTCAAGCTGATGACGGTGCCTCCTGCAGAGTTTTCATTCACCCCAACAACGGTGAAGACAGGAGACTGATTAGAGTATCCTTTGGTTCCTTGCTGTTCTCCTGAGGCATTACGAATTACTTCGGTTGCCAAGAAGCGTAAGGTGTGTTCTCCTTCTTCGAGGTCACGAGGAAGTAAGAAGGAACCACGAACATTTCCGTTTCCGTCGCTCTTTTGCTGATGAACAACACACGCACCTTGAGCGGCGTCACGAGGGCAAGCCGCGCCGTCATCAACTTTTACACGTACTTGCTCATGTGCGGGGAATCCGCTCACGGTAAAAGATACGGTGTCGCCAGCTCGTACTGTTGTAGGAGATACGGTAGAGCTTGTTCCCGGTGTGTTTGGTGATGCTCCACCGGGAGGAAGAGCATACGCCACACTCATACCCGTCATGAGGGCGAGAACGCTTAGCAGTGCTAGGAAGAATGTTTTTAATGGGGAGAAAAGTTTCATCATTAGATGCCATCTACTTTCACAGTATTATGCGGAGTTAGCGTAAGGGCTTTTTACGAGGAATAGCGACTGCGCCAAGAAGCACAATGCCAGCACCAATTAGGAGCAAATTATTGACAGAAGCCGTGTTATCCCAGAAGGATTTTTCTACCCCAGTGGCTTCAGTTGAGGCGATAGCAGGTGACGAGTGAGGAGCTGGTGAGGCCGAAGCAGATGCTTTTTTCGTGGGTGAGGGAGCTGCCATGGTCTTCTTGTGAGCCTCTTCCCGCTGATTTTTTTGCGCTTGTGCAGTTTTTTCTGCTTGTGCAGCTTGTGCCAGTGAAGCGGCGCGAACAATACGCGTCACTTTCTTCGGTGGTGCCACAGCAATTGTTTCGTAGGAATTTGGTACGGGAGAATAAACAGGCGCTGATGCGTTATTGTACGTAGCTCGAGATAAAGAGGACGTTGTGGCACCAGTATTATGCTGGGTGGAAGAACCTTCGGTAGCTGGCACAGTACCATTTTTAGTGTTCTCGCCGCCAGTAGCAGAATCATGATGTTCTGGGTTCATCGGCGTGTGTGGTTGTTCTGTGGCAGGCGTTTGAACAGAATTCTTTTGCTCGTTTGTGGTGTGCTCCAGTTCTGCCCAGCCAAGAAGCTGACCAAAGGTAGCTTGTTCGCCGTCTTGAACCACCATTTTGTAGTGTCCGGCAGGTAGGCCTTCTTCTAAGGTGTATTCCATGGTTCGGTTGTCGTCTAGTTGAACCCATCCACTAGACCATGTTGCGCGAGAAGAACCGTCAATATAGGGGGTAATGTGCACCCACTGTCGTGGTTGTGCATGAGGAACATGAACGGTCACTTTCCTTTGAGATTCTTTGACGGTAACCTCGTTCTGCGTTTGAGCGGTTAGCTCACTATCAGAGAGCACATCTGGCATGGTCGTTGGTGAATATGCACCGACAATGAAGTCAAGGACGCCAGGACCACCGTAGGAAACATGGATGTCTCCTGCTTTAAGAGAGCCTGACAGTAGACGCAATGAGTGTGCGCCTTCAGTAAGTGCCGGTGAGCTATCTGAACCGTCTGCTTGCGGAAGTTGAATGTGCGCGTCAATTTCTCCGGTTGTGGGGTTTGCATCCACGATAGTCCAAATAGTTTTGTTGGAATGTACGGAGGTATCTAGACGTGAGATAGCGGCATCGTCAATTTTGATAGCTAGTCGTGCTGCTCCTGTACCATTTTCGTTACACCATCCTTTTCCTAGGAGGTGTAATGTTCCTCCTGGTGCGACAGTGTCCTTTTCAAAATGTGCGCTTGGCTTAGTTTCGGAAGAAACACATTTTTCGGTAGGTTCTTCTTTTTGGGGTGGTTGTGCAGCTACACCGTTGACAGGAATTGGTTGAGATTTTGCTGAACGACGAGTATCGCCAGGGGCAAAACGACCTGAGAGCGCTTGAACGGCGAGGTATTGACCGGTAGAACCATTTTTTAAGGCTTCAGGTACGTCAAAGGTAATGTCGAAAGAGCCGTCTGGTTTGACAAGAGAGATACCTTTTTCTTCGTTGACCTGTTGTGCATCTGGCATTACTAGCATCCATGCGGTGTGGTCATTACCGAGGTCAAATAACCCTAAGGATCCTAAGTATTGTGCTTGTGCAGAGTTATCGGGGCGTTCGTAGAAAGTTCCGTCGCTGCTGGACTCCAGTTTTAGAACGACGACGGACCCTTCAGTTCCATTTTCTTTAAGCCAGCCTGTTCCTGTGATGCGCATTTTTTCGCCAGTTGTATAGGGGCGAATATTAAGTTGAGCGTCCCCGACCTGAAGGTGTGTCCATGAGGACTGGTCTTCGGTGTCTTGAGGCGCATAAGCAACAGTGAAATCTACCATCGCGTTGCCTGGGACGTCTTGCGGTCCGAGAGAGCCGACGAGTGCGGTGAGATTATGTGTAGTTCCTTCTGCCCAGTCGGCTTCTTTTACTGTGCTATTTGAGGGTGATGGGAGAGGAACTTTAGTTTCAAAGCTTCCATCTTCTTGAGCTACTACGACAAAGTTAACTGTTTTGTTAGGGATTTTTTTGCCGGTGAGGGGGTGTTCAATAGATTCAAGATTAGTGACACCTCCAGCATCGAATTTTAGGGCGACAACAGCGCCGCGGCCTTCTGCTGCTGAGGTGAATCCACGACCAATAACGGTAATTTTGCCCTCAGCGTCTGCAGTTGAGCTCACGGAGAGTGTTTTTGTTGCTGGTGTTTCTTGGGCGATAGCGGTATTTCCGGAGAGGGAGTATGTTGGGGCAATCGCGGGAGCGCCAACTAACGCAGCGGCCAAGGCGGCTACTGCTGTATAACGAGTGACCTTAGTCAATGAAGAGTTAGTTTGCATGGGGTACGTCCATCAAGGTAGTGGGTTTGAAAATTGTTGCTAGAGGATGGTGTTGTGGGAGTTTTATAAGAGAGATTTTTTGACGTCTTCGACGATGCCTCGCATCAGTAGCGGGCCTCCAGTAGATGTCCATTGTGATCCGTCAACCAGAATGATGTGGTTTTCTCGGTAAGCTCGTAAATCGGTAAAGCCTGAGGTTTGTTCTGCTCTTTTGAGGGCTTCTTGTGCGCCTTCAAGGTCTGCGGTGGAGTCTGAGTGTGGGTTCTCTTGACTAGCTCCACCGAGAGTTCCAAGGAACATGTAGTCAGCATCGATGCGTGCCATGTTCTCTAGGGAGACTGGCTCTGAGTGCCCGCGTCCTAGTATGTCTTGGTCGTGAGGGCGTTTGAGCCCTAAAGATTCGAGGGCTTGTCCTGCCGGAAGTTCTTTGAGGATGAGGGAGGGTCCGCTCCCCTGCCATCGGACGATAGAGAAAGTTTTATCAGCGTAACGGTCTTTAAGTTCTGCGGCAGTCTGCGCTACGTAAGTATCGTAGTCTTCGATATATTTCTTTCCTTCGGGAACTTTGTTGACAGCGTTGCAGACATTTTCAAAGTTAGTTTTCCAGGGGCCTCCGGCATAACCGCAGAAGACTACCGGTGCGATTTGTCGCAGAATCTCGAGAATGTCTGGTCTGTTGTTGATGCTGGTTCCGTCGGCAAGGATGAGGTCGGGTGATGTTTTGCCGATGGCCTCGTAGTTGAGTTCGGAGACTGAACCTAGTAGCTCAATGTCGGAGGCTTTTTCGTAGAGGTAATGAGGGACGGTGGATTGTCCGCGGCCGGCGACGGTTCCGATAGGTTTTAGTCCAAGCGCTAAGGTTGCATCTAGTGTAGGTTCTGAAAGGGTGATGATGCGTTGTGGGTTGATAGGGACCTCAACTTCGAGCCCTTCAACGTCGGTGACAGTGCGTGTTTCTGAGGAGTTGTGGGTTGTGGTGGGGTCTTCTTTAGAGGAAGATCCGCAGGCGCTCAACAATAGTGCTGAGACTCCTGCTGTTCCTAAGAAAAAACGCCGGTTAATTGAAGTCATTGTTCCGCCCCATAGTTGACCATAACCAATATATAAACAAAGCCTAACCTTATCTTTAAATAAGGCTAAGACACAAAGGTTTTTAACCTATTTCGTAATATTTTTCTGGCCTTATTGGGTAATTCTGCGGGTGCGGGCTATTCTCCTCAGCGTTCCTTATATGTACGTTCAGATATATCTCAGCTCAATGTGGTGTAGAGCTTTTTGCAGGTGCTTAAACGAAAGAGTCCTCTCTTCCGGTTTCCCGGAAGAGAGGACTCTTTCGTATGTTCGCAGAGAACTATCTGAAAAGACTATTTAGCTTTTTCGATAATCTCGACAACGCGCCAACGCTTGGTAGCGGAGAGCGGACGAGTCTCTGCCAAAAGAACGAGGTCACCAATACCAGCAGAGTTCTGCTCGTCGTGTGCCTTGATCTTTGAGTTACGGCTCATAACTTTGCCATATAGCGCGTGCTTTACACGATCCTGGACTTCTACAACTACGGTCTTGTCCATTTTGTCGGACACTACGTAGCCGCGGCGAGTCTTGCGGTAGCCGCGCTCTTCGTTCATTACTTCACTCACTTGGCTTCACCTTCGGTTGCGGGACGAATACCGAGTTCACGCTCACGCAACACGGTGTAAATACGTGCAATATCGCGTTTTACGGAACGGATACGACCGGGATTTTCAAGCTGACCGGTGGCTGCCTGGAAACGGAGGTTGAACAGTTCCTCCTTCGACTTGCGTAGCTCTTCTACGAGAGCCTCATCTGAGAGCTCAACGAGCTTGTCGATGCTGAGATCTTTTGATCCAACTGCCATTTCGCTTACTCACCACCTTCACGACGCACGACACGTGCCTTCATCGGGAGCTTGTGGATTGCGAGGCGCATAGCTTCGCGAGCCACTTCTTCGGACACACCGGAGAGTTCAAACATGACTCGACCGGGTTTTACGTTTGCGACCCACCACTCGGGTGAACCTTTACCGGAACCCATACGGGTTTCAGCAGGTTTCTTGGTCAAGGGACGGTCAGGATAGATGTTAATCCATACTTTACCGCCACGCTTGATGTGACGAGTCATTGCGATACGTGCAGCTTCAATCTGACGGTTGGTTACGTATGCAGGAGTTAGTGCCTGAATACCCCACTCACCAAAAGTAACTTCGGTACCGCCTTTGGCCATACCAGTACGCTTGGGATGGTGCTGCTTACGATATTTTACTCGACGGGGAATAAGCATTTATGCCTCACCGTTTTCTGCAGTCTTGGCTTCGGTGTTCACCGAAGCGTTGTCGTTGCGACGTTCGCGACGAGGTCCGCGGTTGCCACCACGACGACGGTCGTTACCACGACGGTCGCCACGGCCACGCTGTGCGGAAGCCTGCTGAGCAGCAAGTTCCTTGTCGGTAAGATCGCCCTTGTAGATCCAAACCTTCACGCCGATACGGCCGAAGGTGGTCTTTGCTTCGAAGAAACCGTAGTCGATGTTCGCACGAAGGGTGTGCAATGGCACGCGACCTTCACGGTAGAACTCGGAACGGGACATTTCAGCACCGCCAAGACGGCCGGAGCACTGGATACGGATACCCTTTGCGCCTGCACGTTGTGCGGACTGAATTGCTTTCTTCATTGCACGGCGGAATGCCACGCGAGAGGTGAGCTGTTCTGCGATGCTCTGAGAAACAAGCTGAGCAGAAAGTTCAGGCTGAGCAACCTCAAGGATGTTGAGCTGAATCTGCTTGTTCGTTAGTTTCTCAAGCTCACCGCGAATACGGTCAGCTTCTGCACCACGGCGACCAATCAAGATACCTGGACGTGCAGTGTGGATGTCCACACGAACACGATCACGGGTGCGCTCGATTTCTACCTTTGCGATACCTGCGCGCTCCAAATCTTTAGCGAGGAGCTCGCGAATTTTGACGTCTTCACGGACGAAGTCCTTGTAGCGTTCGCCTTCCTTGTTGGAGTCTGCGAACCACTTGGAGACGTGTCCGGTGGTGATGCCAAGTCGGAAACCGTTGGGGTTAATTTTCTGACCCATTTATCGGTCCTCCTCCTTCTCCGGGGTTGCTACAACCACGGTGATGTGGCTGGTGCGCTTGTTGATGCGGAATGCACGGCCCTGTGCTCGCGGCTGGAACCGCTTCATCGTAGGACCTTCGTCAACAAATGCTTCGCTGATGAAAAGCTCTTCTTCCTTGAAAGGAAGTCCCGCAGCAGTTGCTTTGGAACGAGCATTTGCCATAGCAGATGCAACAATCTTGTAAACCGGTTCTGAAGCGCCCTGAGGAGCGAACTTCAGAATTGCCAGAGCCTCTTCCGCTTGCTTACCACGGATCAGGTTGACGACTCGGCGTGCCTTCATAGGCGTGACGCGTACATAGCGCGCTGATGCCTTAGATTCCATTGCCTATCTTTCTTTCGTCTATTGCCGAAAGGAAAACGTATCTAATATCGGATATCCGATATTAGCGACGCTTACCCTTACGGTCGTCCTTCACGTGGCCACGGAAAGTGCGGGTCGGTGCAAACTCGCCGAGTTTGTGTCCGACCATTGACTCAGTGATGAACACGGGTACGTGCTTGCGTCCGTCGTGCACTGCGATGGTATGTCCGAGCATGTCGGGAATAATCATCGAGCGGCGGGACCAAGTCTTAATAATATTCTTGGTGCCCTTCTCGTTCTGAGCTGCAACCTTTACATAAAGGTGCTGATCAACGAAAGGGCCCTTCTTCAAACTACGAGGCATGTGTCAGGCTCCTTAGCGCTTCTTGCCAGTACGACGGCGACGAACAATGAGCTTGTCGCTTTCCTTGTTAGGTCGACGGGTACGACCTTCGGGTTTACCGTTCGGGTTAACCGGGTGACGACCACCTGAGGTTTTACCTTCACCACCACCATGTGGGTGATCAACAGGGTTCATAACAACACCACGAACGGTTGGGCGGATGCCCTTCCAACGGTTGCGGCCTGCTTTACCCCAGTTGATGTTGGACTGTTCAGCGTTGCCGACAGAACCAACAGTTGCACGGCAGCGAACGTCTACGTTGCGAATTTCGCCGGAAGGAAGACGCAACTGAGCGTAGCGACCTTCTTTAGCAACGAGCTGGATGGAAGCGCCAGCAGAGCGACCCATCTTTGCTCCGCCGCCGGGGCGAAGTTCAACAGCGTGAATAACGGTACCCACAGGAATGTTGCGTAGTGGCAAGTTGTTACCGGGCTTGATGTCCGCAGACGGACCGGATTCAACGATGTCGCCCTGCTGCAAACGGTTAGGAGCAACGATGTAACGCTTTGTACCATCAACATAGTGAAGCAATGCGATGCGTGCGGTACGGTTTGGATCGTATTCGATGTGTGCAACGCGTGCGTTAACACCATCTTTGTCGTGACGACGGAAGTCGATCAAACGGTACTGACGCTTGTGTCCACCGCCCTTGTGGCGAGTGGTGATACGACCGGTGTTGTTACGGCCGCCTTTTTTAGGAAGCGGACGAACCAGGGATTTTTCCGGGGTTGAGCGGGTGATTTCGGAGAAATCGGAAACGCTCGAGCCACGGCGACCAGGTGTCGTCGGCTTGTGTTTACGAATACCCATTTAGTATTTCTTTCCTTCGCTAAAGTGGTCTCCGCAGGACTATGCCTGCGGACCGCCGAAGAGGTCGATTGAGCCTTCTTTGAGGGTTACAATCGCACGCTTGGTGTTCTTACGAGTACCCCAGCCAAAGCGAGTGCGCTTGCGCTTGCCTTGACGGTTAGCGGTGTTTACGGAAGCAACCTTGACACCGAAGATTTCTTCGATAGCCTGCTTGATTTCCAGTTTGTTGGAGCTAGGAGCAACAACGAAGGTGTATTTACCTTCATCGAGCTGGCCGTAGCTTTTTTCCGACACGACGGGAGCGATAATCACGTCGCGAGGATCTTTGAAAGTAGAGACGCTCATTATTTAGCGGCCTCCTTCTTAGCCTTAGAAGCAACTGCGACGAAAATGTCGAACGCATCCTTGGTGAAAACTACGTCATCAGAGATGAGAACATCGTAGGTGTTCAGCTGGTCTGCATAGAGGACGTGAGTGTTCTGAAGGTTACGTGCTGACAGTGCTACAAGATCTTCTTTGCGGTCAATCACCAAAAGAACGTTCTTACGGCTGGTGATGCTTGCAAGAGATGCCTTGATTGCCTGAGTTGAAGGCTTGGTGCCTTCAACGAGGTTCTCTACAACGTGTACGCGGTCGTGACGAGCGCGATCGGAGAGAGCACCGCGCAAAGCAGCTGCAATCATTTTCTTGGGGGTACGCTGCGCATAGTTGCGAGGGGTTGGGCCGTGTACGACACCACCACCGGTCATATGCGGTGCACGGATGGAGCCCTGACGTGCTCGGCCGGTACCTTTTTGTTTGAAAGGTTTACGACCTGCGCCGGAAACTTCGCCGCGGTTCTTAGTTTTGTGAGTACCTTGGCGTGCTGCAGCAAGCTGAGCTACAACGACCTGGTGAAGCAAAGGAACAGATGCCTGTGCGTCGAAGAGGTCTGCCGGTAGGTCTACCTTGACAGTTTTGACAGCCATTGTAATTAGGCTCCCTTCACAGCGGTGCGAACCAAAACAACGCCGCCCTTAGGACCAGGGATTGCACCCTTAATCAAAAGTACGTTGTTTTCGACGTCTACACCCTGGATAGTCAGGTTCAAAGTGGTGTGGCGTGCTGCGCCCATACGGCCAGCCATGCGCATACCTTTGAACACGCGTGCGGGGTATGATGCACCACCGATAGAACCGGGCTTACGGTGGTTCTTGTGCTGACCGTGAGACGCGCCAACACCCTTGAAGCCGTGACGCTTCATAACACCTGCGAAGCCCTTGCCTTTGGTCTTGCCAACGACATCGACTTTCTGACCTTCTGCGAAGAGGTCCACGGTCAGTTCTTGACCTAGGGAGTACTCTGCAGCATCAGAAGTGCGGATTTCAACTAGGTGGCGGCGAGGGGTTACGCCTGCTTTCTCAAAGTGACCAGCTAGAGGCTTGGTAACTTTACGAGAATCAATTGCACCGAAACCAATCTGAATAGCCTGGTAGCCATCAGTTTCTTGATTACGTAACTGGGTGACAACGTTGGAGTCAGCCTTAACTACGGTAACGGGCACAAATTTGCCGTTTTCGTCCCAGATCTGAGTCATGCCGAGTTTGGTACCCAGCAAGCCTTTCACCTGGCGCTCGAATGTGTTAGTCATGATTAGATGCGATCCTCTACAGCTTGATTTCGATGTTCACGTCTGCCGGAAGGTCAAGACGCATGAGGGCATCAACAGCCTTAGGGGTCGGATCAACAACGTCGATCAGACGCTTGTGCGTGCGCATTTCGAAATGCTCGCGGCTGTCCTTATACTTGTGAGGCGAACGAATAACGCAGTAAACGTTCTTTTCGGTCGGAAGTGGTACTGGACCTACTACCGTCGCGCCTGCACGCGTAACTGTCTCAACGATTTTCCGTGCTGAAGAATCAATGACCTCGTGGTCGTAAGACTTCAGACGGATGCGGATTTTCTGTCCCGCCATCTGTCGGACTCTCTTTCTTGAAGTACTTCCCTGTAACGGGGCGGTCGCCCCTTTTTCTGGCACTTGAGGTAAAGAAAAATATTTTTCTTTCGTGCCGCCTGAATCGAGCTGAATCCTAAAGGGTGTTAGGGTTCCTCAACTCGACCAAGCACCGACCCCCGAACTCGGGCGTGTCGCCTAAATGAGGACAGACAACGGCCTAAGCCTTCGGAACCGGGTCATATTTGGTCTTATCTTCGTTTGTTCCTCCACAAAAGAATCACCCCATTAAGGCATATTTTGCAAAGAAACGACAGATAAGCGCTTGAACAACGTTTACTATTCTCGCAGAGAATAAAAGCATAAGCAACCCCAATACCTAAAAGTGCCGAGTTTCACATGCAAGTTCTATGAGCAGAATAAAGAGGCATAAAACAGGGCCCCTCAGTAAAACTACTGAGGGGCCCTGCCGAGCCATCATCGACAGCTCAAAGTTGAAGTTCTAAAACTTCTGATTGACGCTCAAAGATTATTACTTGAGAATCTTGGTAACACGACCGGAACCAACGGTACGTCCACCTTCACGGATAGCGAAGCCGAGGCCTTCTTCCATCGCGATTTCCTGGATGAGCTCAACGGTCATCTCGGTGTTGTCGCCAGGCATAACCATTTCGGTACCCTCAGGAAGAGTGATAACGCCGGTTACGTCAGTGGTACGGAAGTAGAACTGAGGACGGTAGTTGGAGTAGAACGGGTTGTGACGTCCACCCTCATCCTTGGAAAGGATGTAGACGTTTGCCTCGAACTGAGTGTGAGGGGTGATGGAGCCGGGAGCTACAACAACCTGACCACGCTCTACGTCGTCGCGCTTGAGACCGCGAAGAAGTAGACCACAGTTCTCGCCTGCCCATGCTTCGTCGAGCTGCTTGTGGAACATCTCGATACCGGTAACGGTGGTCTTCTGGATGGGGCGGATACCAACGATCTCAACCTCAGAGTTGATGTTGAGGGTACCACGCTCTGCACGGCCGGTTACAACGGTACCGCGACCGGTAATGGTGAAGACGTCCTCAATAGGCATGAGGAAGGGCTTGTCGGTTTCACGAACGGGGTCCGGAATGTAGTTGTCAACTGCATCCATGAGTTCTTCGATCTTCGCAACCCATTCAGCGTCGCCTTCAAGAGCCTTGAGAGCAGAAACGCGGATAACAGGAGCGTCGTCGCCGTCGAATTCCTGGGAAGAAAGCAAATCGCGAACTTCCATTTCGACGAGGTCAAGAAGCTCTTCGTCTTCAACCATGTCGGACTTGTTCAATGCAACAAGAAGGGTAGGTACGCCAACCTGGCGAGCAAGAAGAACGTGCTCGCGGGTCTGAGCCATAGGACCATCGGTAGCAGCAACCACGAGGATTGCGCCGTCCATCTGAGCAGCACCGGTAATCATGTTCTTGACATAGTCAGCGTGGCCGGGAGCGTCAACGTGTGCGTAGTGACGCTTCTCGGTCTGGTACTCGATGTGAGCAATGTTAATGGTAATACCGCGCTGACGCTCTTCAGGAGCGGAGTCGATCATACCGAAGTCGCGCTGCTCGTTAATGTCCGGGTACTTGTCTGCAAGAACCTTGGAGATAGCAGCGGTAAGAGTGGTCTTACCGTGGTCAACGTGACCAATGGTACCAACGTTTACGTGAGGCTTGGAGCGCTCGAACTTAGCCTTAGCCAAGGGTGTTCCTCCTAGAACGATTTTGAAAACATGCACTCGGATATCTCACCGGCGCAATCCGTTAAGAAACGGTCTAGCGTCTACATTAGCGGATTACACCGGTCAGATGAAACCCAGAAGCTGTTTTCAGGGGTATTTTTAGTGAATTTTTCGACTCAATAGTTTAAAGAGCCGGAACTGAGGCAAAAATTATTCGCCGCGGCTCTTCTGAATGATTTCGTCGGCAACAGCCTTCGGAACCTCAGAATAGCTATCGAATGCCATAGAGAATACAGCGCGTCCCTGAGTCTTGGAACGTAGGTCGCCGATGTAACCAAACATTTCGGATAGCGGAACCAATGCATTGACGAGTTTAACGCCAGCTGCATCTTCCATGGACTGAATCTGTCCACGGCGAGAGTTCAAGTCGCCGATAACATCGCCCATGTATTCCTCTGGGGTACGAACTTCAACTGCCATAAGCGGTTCAAGAAGAACAGGGTTAGCGCGCTTAGCGCCTTCCTTGAACACCATAGAACCGGCAATCTTGAAGGCCATTTCAGAGGAGTCAACATCGTGGTATGCACCGTCGATGAGGGTTGCTTTAACACCAACAACAGGGTAACCAGCAAGGATACCAAGCTGCATAGCGTCCTGGATACCAGCGTCAACAGATGGAATGTATTCGCGAGGAACACGACCACCGGTGACGACGTTATCAAACTCGTAAAGCTCTTCAGCGTCAAGAGGAATAGGTTCGAAGGAAACCTGAACCTTAGCGAACTGACCAGAACCACCAGTCTGCTTCTTGTGGGTGTAGTCGACCTTCTCCACAGCTTTCTTGATGGTTTCGCGGTAAGCAACCTGAGGCTTACCGATGTTTGCCTCAACCTTGAATTCACGCTTCATGCGGTCAACCAAGATGTCGAGGTGCAATTCGCCCATACCGCCGATTTCAGTCTGACCGGTTTCATCGTTGAGATTAACGCTGAAGGTGGGGTCTTCTGCTGAAAGCTTCTGAATAGCGGTGGAGAGTTTCTCCTGGTCGCCCTTAGTCTTTGGCTCAATAGCAACAAAGATCACAGGATCAGGGAAGCTCATTGATTCAAGAACGATGGGGTTAGCAGCATCGCAAAGGGTGTCACCAGTGGTGGTGTCCTTCAAACCGATAGCAGCGTAAATGTGTCCTGCCTGAATCTGCTCAACAGGGTTTTCCTTGTTGGAGTGCATCTGGAAGAGCTTACCAATACGCTCTTTACGGCCCTTAGTGGAGTTAAGAACCTGTTCACCCTGAGACGCAGTACCGGAGTACACACGAATATAGGTGAGCTGACCGTAGAACGGGTGTGCTGCAACCTTGAACGCCAATGCAGAGAAAGGCTCAGAAGAAGATGCTTCACGAGTCATTTCAACTTCTTCATCGTTGAGCTTGTGACCGCGAACAGCAGGCACGTCAAGCGGTGAAGGCAAGTAATCAATGACAGCGTCAAGCATAGGCTGAACGCCACGGTTCTTGAATGCAGAACCACAAAGAACAGGGTATGCTTCATTATTCACGGTGAGCTGACGGATACCAGCTTTGAGTTCTTCAAGGGAAAGTTCGCCTTCTTCAAGGTACTTTTCCATCAGTTCTTCGCTGGACTCTGCAACAGCTTCGATGAGCTCTGCACGGTACTGCTCAGCCTTTTCTTGCAAGTCTGCAGGAATTTCCTGAGTTTCGTAAGAAGCGCCCATGGTCACATCGCCCTTAGCGTCACCAGGCCAGACATATGCCTTCATGGTGAGGAGGTCGATAACACCGAGGAAGTCGTTCTCAGCGCCGATAGGTAGCTGAAGAACCAAAGGACGAGCACCCAAACGCTTGATGATGGTATCTACGGTGAAGTAGAAGTCAGCGCCGAGCTTATCCATCTTGTTCACGAAGCAGATACGGGGAACTTCGTATTTGTCAGCCTGACGCCAAACGGTTTCAGACTGAGGCTCAACACCCTCTTTACCGTCGAACACTGCAACTGCGCCGTCGAGGACGCGCAATGAACGCTCAACCTCAACGGTGAAGTCAACGTGGCCGGGGGTATCGATGATGTTTACCTGATTGTTCTTCCAGAAGCAGGTAGTAGCTGCGGAAGTAATGGTAATACCGCGCTCTTGTTCCTGAGCCATCCAGTCCATGGTGGATGCACCATCGTGGGTTTCACCAATTTTGTGGTTAATACCGGTGTAGAACAAGATACGTTCGGTTGTGGTGGTCTTACCGGCGTCAATATGCGCCATAATACCAATGTTGCGGACCTTCTTGAGGTCTGTAAGCACGTCTAGTGCCACTTGAGTCTCCTCTTATGAGATACTCCGAAAGCCTGCCGGAATACACGAAGTATTCTCGACAGGCATTTCAAAGAATTACCAGCGGTAGTGTGCGAAGGCCTTGTTGGATTCGGCCATCTTGTGAGTGTCTTCGCGACGCTTCACAGCGGCACCGAGACCGTTGGATGCGTCCAAGATCTCATTCATTAGACGCTCAGTCATAGTCTTTTCGCGGCGTAGCTTGGAGAAGCCAACCAACCAGCGAAGAGCAAGAGCAGTTGCGCGTCCGGAGCGAACCTCAACAGGAACCTGGTAGGTTGCGCCACCAACACGGCGGGAGCGAACTTCCAAGGAGGGCTTGACGTTGTCCATAGCCTTTTTCAAGGTTGCTACGGGGTCTGCGCCGGTCTTCTGACCTACGCCTTCGAGTGCACCGTAAACGATACGCTCTGCAACAGACTTTTTGCCGTCCTGAAGAACTTTGTTAATAAGCTGGGTAACCAGCGGGGAACCGTAAACAGGATCGTTTACGAGGGGACGCTTTGGAGCGGGACCCTTACGAGGCATTACTTCTTCTCCTTCTTAGCGCCGTAGCGGGAGCGAGCCTGGCCGCGACCCTTAACACCCTGAGTATCCAGAGCACCACGAACGATCTTGTAACGAACACCGGGGAGGTCCTTCACACGACCACCGCGAACAAGCACGATGGAGTGTTCCTGAAGGTTGTGACCTTCACCGGGAATGTAAGCGGTAACTTCAACGCCACCGTTGAGCTTCACACGAGCTACCTTACGGAGTGCAGAGTTAGGCTTCTTCGGGGTGGTGGTGTACACACGAGTGCACACGCCACGCTTCATAGGGTTGCCCTTCAGTGCGGGCGCCTTGGTCTTTACGACCTTGGGAGTCCGGCCCTTACGGACCAGCTGCTGAATTGTAGGCACAATATCTCCTGATTATCGGGTTGGTCTTTCACAACCCTTTCGTCTTTTCACCTCAGTGCAGAGTTCTGCATGATGCATGAGTTATTGAAGCAGATGTATTGGGTATCCTGCGATACGCAATAACGGTAACTTAGTTCAGCGCGTGCAACAAAATTTTATCTGGGCATGCGTAAAAATGGCATTTAGGTATCAGATTAAAAAAACTTAAATCAATACCAAAGGACTGTATCCATACTGCCATTAATTCGAAGCCCACATTAGCTCTGCCGTTCAACGCTGGAATGCGCCGATATAAATGCTTCAAAGGAGCATTAGAGGCACTGAGGCTAAGTACTTCGTATCAAACTATATCGGCTCTAGAGCCCTTAATCTACCTAGATTCAGCTTAATTCCCTATTGTTTATCTCAAACCTCAGAGATTTATCTCACTTAACCCTCGATTAACTTAAAACGAAGAGTGCCACTGCACAAAAGCAGTGGCACTCCCCTGCATCAATCATTTATCGAAAGATTAATACACTCTAAATTCAGAGCTAGTTCCCGTAAAGGGTGAAATCTGCCCCCAACCATTCTTCGAATGACCGTAATACACAATCCGATAGTGTCCAGAAGGAGCCGTTGATGGAACCTCCCAACTAATCGTCACGCGTGACTGAGCAGCCCACTGGCGTTTCCACTCAAAACGAGTGTTCGGATCATTATCGTTTGTAACGTATTCCCAATCATGCCCGTTCCATCGTTGTATCTCAAGATAGCTCCCCTGCTTACGAACACTGTTATTGGGGTGTGCGCCAACAAAATCTGCCGAAACAGTGCCGCCACGCCAAGTATTACGAGGCGCGCGTATTTGCTGACCATAGTATTTTCCAGCACCAGCGGTATCATAAAGAACCTTGCCTTTAGAGCTCTTTGCAGCATAAGGAGTCTGAGGCTTATCCCCCAAGTCTAAGGATACTCCACGCTGCAAAGCAGAACCTACCTCATGCAAACTCTGACGGAAAGCTGGCGCCTCGTAACGACCAAAAATTGTTGCTCCACCCTCATACTGTTGCAGATCATATTCATCGGGAGTTGTCACATAATGGTTATAAGCATTGGTGTAACCTTGCAAAATAATATGAGACTCATCAACGCCAAAGAGTTTTGCCATGTCCTGACGATACTGCACGCCAACAGCACCCGTATATTCACCTGGCAAGCCTAAGATATAGTAGTCGCCAAAACGCATCACCTGGACAGGAAGCTTCTCCTGAACAGCTCCTACCACGCCCACCGCAAGAAGGTGATCTTTAGGATACTGACAAGACTTCAAATCTGGAGAAACAGCATAAACAGCGCGACTCATTGTGTAAAAGAACTTGTTAGCGCCAACGCCTTCACCAAAAATGGGGAGACCTCCGCCACCATCTTCTTCAGAGCCAGAGCCAAAGGACTCCCCCAAAGAAGCACGACACGTACGCTCCGCCTGCCCCGTTCCGGTATATTGAGCGTCCACCGTCATATTACTAAAGTCAAAATACTTCACCGCTGAGCTAAGTCCCTGACCAACAGGTTGCCCTTGACTACGAAGCTGATCACGAACGGCATCGGCCTGTTTTGTTCCTTGAATCTTCATATTCTCAAAAGGAATATCCGTAGGGCCTTTACCTGGCTCAAGCCAAGTATTCGGAGTAACATCACCAGCGTTACTATTAGCAAAAGCAGCGATAAATCCATCGCCTGCACCAGAGTAATGATCTACACCATGATCTTGGTGTTCTAAAAGCCACTCAGCATACCCTTTATTGTCAGAAGAAATCAGTGTATTGGTTGTAGGTAATGAGGTAGCGTGCACAGCAAACCAGTTAATGACCGCACGTGTTTTGCCACCACGTTCTAGACGCAAAGTTACTGTTGTCGGGTCTACTCCATTCACCAACTTGTTCTTAAGCTCTTGAGGGTCACGTTCAAAAGCAACAGCAGAACGATTAGCGCCAACACCGGTCAGCTGCGAATGAGACACAGTAAGCTGCCCCGGCGCTAAATCTCGGTGAGCAGCATCAATAGCATCCATGATGCCCTCGACAGTCGCATTAAAAGTATCTTCGTGCCATCCGCTTGTCGTGACGTTGTACAGACTATATTTGGTGATACCGCCAGGGGTAGAGTGAGTATGGCTAGCGGTAATCATAATATTTGATTCTCCATACGCATTGCCATACTGCTGTTGCACACGACGAATCACCTCATCACGGACACTCTGAAAAGCAGACAACTGATCCAACACAACAATGAGGTTACGTTCTCCAGTATTCCTATCTTGAATTTCAAACGCACGCGCGTAGGAACGGCTCATTACGCCAGACCCAAGCTGTTTCCCATCTCCATACCCCATGAAACCAACCTCAGCTGGTTCACCGGTGACATCTCCGATACCAGCACCCACAAGATACGGGCTAGAAGAAACATTCTGAGAATGCGAAGACGAAGAATACCAATAATTAGGATGAGCCTGAGCAGGCTCTAGAACAGATAAGGATGCACAAGCTAAAGCCGCACCTACAACCAGCGAACCCGTACGACGAAGCCGTGAAACGGCAGGCGAAGATAACACAATAACCCCTAAAAGAAAATTAACGTTAGCGATGTGAGTGATGAATGCTGACCTACACCTAGAGGTAGCAAGCAATAGTTTAGAGCATCCCTTAGAAAAATACCCTGAGCAATCTTCAAAAAATTAATACGTGATACACGAGAACCAGCTATCAGCGCATATCAAACCTATAAACGCCCTACTTATGATTTATCTCTCGAAGAGCATTAAAAACCGGAGGGGTTTCTTCTCTCACTAATGAAAGAAGAAACCCCTCCGGCTGTATCAGGCTAACAAGCCCCCTTTGAAAGGATTATTTACCGAAGTCGTAATCATCCAAAGGAATAGCCTGGAACTCTGCAGAAATAGAACCCTCGTTCTCAGCTGCATAGCTGAAATCGTTGAATCCGCTTGCAGAGACCTGGAAAAGCTGTTCACGTGCTTCGTCAGTAGGCTCAACTTCAATATCGTTGTAGCGAGCCAAACCTGTACCAGCAGGAATGAGCTTACCAATGATGACGTTCTCTTTAAGACCGACCAATGGATCTTCTTTACGTTCCATAGCAGCCTGAGTAAGAACTCGAGTCGTCTCCTGGAAGGACGCAGCAGAAAGCCACGACTCAGTCGCCAAGGACGCCTTCGTAATACCCATCATCTCAGGACGAGCAGAAGCAGGACGCTTACCCTCAGCTACGGCCTTACGGTTCGCAGCTTGGAAGGCAAGGTTCTCTACGAGCTCACCGGGGAGAAGATCAGTTTCACCAGAGTCAATAACGGTCACACGACGAAGCATCTGGCGAACAATCACCTCAACGTGCTTATCGTGAATACCTACACCCTGAGAACGGTATACGTCCTGAACCTCATCGACAAGATGCTTACGAGCATGACGAGGACCACGAATACGTAGTACTTCCTTAGGATCAACGGCACCTGCAACCAGCTGATCACCAATCTCGACGTGTTCACCCTCAGTTACGAGCAGACGGGAACGACGAAGAACGGGATAAGCTACAGGTTCGTCACCGTTATCAGGAGTAATCACAACCTTCAAAGCCTTATCAGTATCTTCCATAGAGACACGACCGCTGACCTCAGAAATAGGTGCAACGCCCTTAGGAGTACGTGCTTCAAAGAGCTCCTGAATACGAGGTAGACCCTGAGTAATATCGTCTGCGGTTGCGACACCACCGGTGTGGAAGGTACGCATGGTGAGCTGAGTACCAGGTTCACCAATAGACTGTGCCGCAATAATACCAACAGCTTCACCGATATCTACCAAGTTACCAGAAGCCATAGAACGGCCGTAGCACAAGGCACAGACACCAACAGCAGAGTGGCAGGTCAATACAGAACGAACCTTAACTTGTTCAACGCCAGCCTTGAAAAGCTTGTTGATGACAATATCAGATACGTCAGTACCAGCAGCAGCAAGAATCTCTCCCGAAGCATCTTTGACATCTACTGCCAAAGAACGTCCGTGGATAGCAGTCTCGACCTGTGGGTGCAATTCGTCCCCTGCAGGGGTAACAAGCGGTAGGTCTAGACCTTGGCGTGTACCACAGTCATCTTCACGAACGATAACGTCCTGAGAAACGTCCACCAAACGACGAGTCAAGTAACCAGAGTTTGCAGTACGCAACGCAGTATCAGCAAGGCCCTTACGAGCACCGTGAGTCGCGATGAAGTATTCCAAAACGGACAGGCCTTCACGATATGAAGACTTAATCGGGCGAGGCATAATCTCACCCTTTGGGTTCGACACGAGACCACGGATACCCGCAATCTGACGAACCTGCATCCAGTTACCACGAGCACCAGAAGTCACCATACGGTTAATGGTAGTGTTCAGGTTTGCAAGGTTCTGTTTCATGACTTTAGCAACTTCATCTGTTGCCTGAGTCCAGATCTTAATCAGCTCGGTACGACGCTCGTTATCGCCGATAAGACCCAGATCGAAGTCCTGCTGAATCTTTTCAGCTTTCTGCTCGTAGCCTTCCATAATGGCAGGTTTATCTTTAGGCGCCGCGATATCAGAGATAGCAACGGTCACGCCAGAGCGAGAAGCATAGTAGAAACCAGTGTTCTTGAGCTGATCAAGAGTCTGAGCTACCACGTTCATCGGGTATTTCTCGGCAAGGTCATTAATCAAAGAACCAAGCTGCTTCTTATCTGCGACTTCCCCATACCAAGGGTAATCAGCAGGAAGAGTCTGGTTGAAGATTACTTGACCGACGGTGCATTCAAGAAGAATGCTTCCACCTTGTTCAAAGCCTTCAGGAGTTTCAAAACCTTCTGGAGCAATGAAAGAGTCAAAGTGGATTTTGACCTTAGCGTTGATAGCAATCTGACCCAAATCCATCGCCATAATAGCTTCTGCCAAGGAAGAGAAGATACGACCTTCGCCAGTTGCGTCTTCTTGAGGTGTGGTCAAATGGAATAGACCAATCACCATATCCTGGTCAGGAACAGCTACTGGACGACCGTCTGAAGGCTTCAAAATGTTATTGGATGAAAGCATCAAAATACGTGCTTCAGCCTGAGCCTCAGGAGATAGTGGCAGGTGAACTGCCATCTGGTCGCCGTCGAAGTCAGCGTTGAACGCGGAGCATACAAGAGGGTGAAGCTGAATAGCTTTACCTTCAACAAGCTGAGGTTCGAACGCCTGAATACCCAAACGGTGCAGGGTAGGTGCACGGTTCAAAAGCACAGGATGCTCAGCAATAACTTCTTCAAGAACGTCCCAGACCTGAGAACGAGAACGCTCAACCATACGCTTAGCAGACTTGATGTTCTGCGCATGGTTGAGGTCTACCAGACGCTTCATCACGAAAGGCTTGAACAGCTCCAACGCCATCTGCTTTGGAAGACCACACTGATGCATTGAAAGCTGGGGGCCACCGACAATAACAGAACGACCAGAGTAATCAACACGCTTACCCAAGAGGTTCTGGCGGAAACGACCCTGCTTACCCTTAAGCATGTCAGAAAGGGACTTCAGAGGACGGTTACCAGGACCAGTAACCGGGCGACCACGACGACCGTTATCGAAGAGCGAATCAACTGCTTCTTGAAGCATGCGCTTTTCGTTATTAACGATAATTTCGGGTGCGCCCAACTCAAGTAGACGCTTGAGACGGTTGTTACGGTTAATCACACGACGGTAGAGGTCGTTGAGGTCAGAGGTTGCAAAACGTCCACCGTCAAGCTGCACCATCGGACGCAATTCTGGAGGAATCACAGGAACAACTTCAAGAACCATACCCAAAGGTGAGTTTGTGGTGCTCAAGAAGGAGTTAACAACCTTCAAACGCTTCAGCGCACGAGTCTTACGCTGACCCTTACCAGTCTGAATAATCTCTTTGAGAGCTTCAGCTTCTGCTTCAAGGTCGAAAGATTCTAGGCGGGAACGAATAGCCTCAGCACCCATGGAACCTTCAAAGTACATGCCGTACTTATCAACCATGGCACGGTAGAGAGCTTCATCGCCTTCAAGGTCAGCAACCTTCAAAGACTTGAAACGATCCCAAACTTTTTGCTCAAACTCGATTTCGCGATCAGCATTTTTACGAACAGATGCCATCTGACGTTCTGCTTGGTCACGGAGTTTACGCTTCTCTGCTGCTTTTCCGCCTTCAGCTTCAATGCGTGCAAGTTCTTCTTCCGTCTCACGAGCAATGAGATTAATATCTGCATCACGTTGAGCTTCCAAAGCTTTCTTGTCACGTTCGAAAGCTGCCTCAAGGTTTGGAAGATCGTCGTGACGGCCTTCCTCATCCACAGAGGTAATCATGTACGCGGCAAAGTAGATAATCTTTTCAAGATCTTTAGGAGCAAGATCAAGCAGGTAACCAAGGCGTGAAGGAACACCCTTGAAGTACCAGATGTGAGTCACAGGAGCAGCAAGCTGAATGTGCCCCATACGTTCACGGCGAACTTTAGCGCGGGTTACCTCAACGCCACAGCGTTCACAGATAATTCCCTTAAAGCGTACGCGCTTGTATTTGCCACAGTAGCATTCCCAGTCCCTGGTAGGACCGAAAATACGCTCGTCGAAAAGACCCTCTTTTTCGGGCTTTAGGGTTCGGTAGTTAATGGTTTCGGGCTTCTTGACCTCACCATAAGACCAGCTGCGGATATCATCAGCGGTGGCCAGGCCAATACGCATCAAACCGAGTGAAGATTCGTTGGACATTTGGTCCTTATCTCTTTTCAGTAGTTGTGAAGACTAATTTTCGTAGAAATGATGAACAGGTATATCTACCTCGTAAAAGGGCTAGACCTCTTCCACAGAGTTAGGCTCTGCGTGAGATAGGTCGATACCTAGATCATCTGCTGCACGGAAGCCTTCGTCTTCAGCATCGCGCATTTCAATGGTCTTACCGTCAGTTGAAAGGACTTCAACGTTCAGGCAGAGGGACTGCATTTCTTTGATGAGCACCTTGAAGGATTCAGGAACACCAGGTTCTGGAATGTTCTCGCCCTTGACGATTGCCTCATAGACCTTCACACGACCGTGAACATCGTCAGACTTGATGGTCAAGATTTCCTGAAGGGTGTATGCGGCGCCGTATGCTTCAAGCGCCCACACTTCCATCTCACCAAAACGCTGACCACCGAACTGTGCTTTACCACCGAGCGGCTGCTGAGTAATCATGGAGTACGGACCAGTCGAACGTGCGTGAATCTTGTCATCCACTAGGTGGTGAAGTTTCAAGATGTACTGGTAACCCACCGAAACGGGTTCGGGGAAGCGTTCACCAGAACGACCATCATAGAGGTTTGCTTTACCACTACGGTTGATTAGACGTTCACCGTCACGGTTCGGGTTGGAGTGATCCAACAAGTCAAAGAGCTCAACTTCGTCTGCACCATCGAATACGGGGGTGGAGACCTTAGTGGGGCCACTTTCCTTCGGGAAGTTCGGAAGGTTCTTCAACCATGATGGGTTGCCTTCAATCTTCCAACCTTGTTTCGCCAACCAACCGGTGTGAACCTCAAGAACCTGACCGATGTTCATACGACCAGGAACACCCAAGGGGTTCAAGATGACGTCGATAGGGGTACCGTCTTCCATGAAGGGCATATCTTCAACGGGAAGAATCTTTGTAATAACACCCTTGTTACCGTGACGACCTGCAAGCTTATCGCCCACAGTAATCTTGCGCTTTTGAGCCACGTAAACGCGTACCAGCTGGTTAACACCTGAAGGTAGTGCGTCGTCGTCATCGGTGTTGCTGTCTCGGTCAAAGGTACGAACAGCGATAACGGTACCTGACTCGCCGTGAGGAACCTTCAAAGAGGTGTCACGAACTTCACGAGATTTCTCGCCGAAGATTGCACGAAGGAGTCGCTCTTCGGGGGTTAGTTCAGTTTCGCCCTTAGGGGTCACTTTACCAACGAGAATATCGCCGGATTCAACTTCAGCACCGATATGGATGATACCGCGCTCGTCGAGAGCAGAGAGAACTTCTTCAGAGACGTTGGGGATGTCTCGAGTAATTTCTTCTGCACCGAGCTTGGTGTCGCGTGCGTCAATTTCGTGTTCTTCGATGTGAATTGACGTCAGCACGTCATCAGAAATCATGCGCTGGGACAGGATGATACCGTCCTCAAAGTTGAAGCCTTCCCAAGACATGTATGCCACGAGGAGGTTCTTACCCAATGCCAATTCGCCGTTGTCGGTTGAAGGACCGTCAGCGATAAGTCCCTGAGCTTCAACGCGGTCTCCGGCACGAACGATAACACGGTGGTTATAGCAGTTACCGGGGTTTGAACGCTTGAACTTAGAAATGGGGTATGAGGAGGTTGTACCATCGTCGTTGCGAACGATGACGAGGTCTGCAGAGACCTCAGATACGACACCGGCTTTACGCGCTAGAACAGAATCTCCAGAGTCGATTGCTGCATAGCGTTCCATACCGGTACCAACGACGGGCGCTTCGGAGACGAGCAACGGAACAGCCTGACGCTGCATGTTTGCACCCATCAACGCACGGTTTGCGTCGTCGTGTTCGAGGTAAGGAATCAATGCGGTTGCAACAGAAACCATCTGGCGTGGTGAAACGTCCATGTATTCAACGTCTGTTGCATCTACCAGCACAGCTTCACCGGAGCCATCGCCAGCACGGCACAGGACGGTAGGTTCAGCAAAGTGTAGGTCTTCGGTCAAAGGCGCATTTGCCTGAGCAATAGTAGTGCCTTTTTCGTCATCTGCAGTGAGGTATTCAACCTCATTGGTGACCTGACCGTTGACGACTCGACGGTAAGGAGTTTCGATGAACCCGAAGGGGTTGATACGTCCATATGTTGCCAAAGAACCAATCAGACCAATGTTGGGGCCTTCAGGGGTTTCGATGGGGCACATACGTCCGTAGTGTGAGGGGTGAACGTCTCGAACTTCCATACCTGCACGGTCACGTGAAAGACCGCCAGGGCCTAGCGCAGAAAGACGACGCTTATGGGTCAAACCGGCTAGAGGGTTGTTCTGGTCCATGAACTGTGACAGCTGAGAAGTACCGAAGAACTCTTTAATGGAAGCTACCACGGGACGGATGTTGATAAGGGTCTGAGGAGTGATTGCTTCAACGTCCTGAGTTGTCATGCGTTCACGCACAACTCGTTCCATACGAGAAAGACCAGTACGAATCTGGTTTTCAATCAATTCTCCAACAGCGCGGATACGACGGTTACCAAAGTGGTCGATGTCGTCGGTATCAACACGGATTTCTACGGGCTTTCCGTCACGTACGCCAGAGATGGTCTTACCGCCAGCATGCAAAGTGACGAGGTAGCGAATCATCGCTGCAATGTCGTCTTGGCTGAGCACCATAGCTGATGGGTCAGTAAGAGGAGTTTCAACACCAAGTTTGCGATTTACCTTGTAACGACCAACCTTTGCAAGGTCATAACGTTTAGGCGTGAAGTACATGTTGTCCAGAAGGTTCTGGGCAGCGTCAACCGTTGGAGGTTCGCCGGGACGAAGTTTACGGTAGATATCGAGTAGAGCTTCGTCGCGAGTCTGTACGGTGTCTTTTTCTAGGGTTGCGCGAATGGCGTCAAATTCACCAAATTCTTCAAGAATTTTTGCTTCGCTCCAGCCTAGAGCTTTAAGGAGCACCGTAACGGACTGTTTACGTTTGCGGTCAAGACGTACGCCAACCTGGTCACGCTTATCAATTTCTAGCTCGAACCATGCACCGCGGGAGGGAATGATTTTTGCTGTGTAGATATCTTTATCAGAAGTACGGTCTACGGACTTCTCAAAGTATGCGCCAGGAGAGCGAACCAGCTGAGATACAACGACACGTTCGGTGCCGTTGATGACGAACGTACCAGAGTCGGTCATGAGCGGGAAATCACCCATGAACACGGTCTGCTGTTTAATCTCACCGGTGTTGTTGTTCATGAATTCTGCTTTAACGTACAACGGCGCAGAGTAGGTCGCATCGCGATCTTTGCACTGCTCCATGGTGTACTTTGGTTCAGCAAATTCAGGTTCGGAGAACGATAGGGACATCGTTCCTTGGAAATCTTCAATCGGAGAAATTTCGTCAAAGATTTCAGCAAGCCCCGAAACGGGTTGTACTGAGGTGTCTCCTGTTTCTGCTGCTTCTGCTACGCGTTGCGCCCAGCGTTCGTTACCGATGAGGGCGTCAAAGCTGTTGGTTTGCAGAGCAAGCAAATCAGGAACCTGCAGCGGCTCAGAAATCTTTGCAAATGAAATTCGGCTTGGTGTACCTAAACGGTTCACTGCGCCGTTAGCGGCTTCGTTATTAGAGGTGCTCGAGGCGACCAAGTTGGATCCTTCCACAGACCTGTCTGTTTCATATTCGCTGTCCCAGAAAACATAGTAAAACCGTGGAAAAGAACCGCAACGCACGAGGCGCATGAGACTTCGGGTGTTGGGAACTTTTAGGAACGAAATACTTGTTTTTGCTCTGTTTCACCCATGCCCACCGCTATATGAAGGCAGAAAGGTTATGGATAGCGTAAGTATTCACAATACAGCAAGAAAAAACTAAAGTCCATACAACCATCACGGAAAATATGCAACTTTTCTTTTTGATGGTGTACCTAACATTCCACAACGTTCACAGCTAGCCCACCCATAGATGTCTCTTTATACCGATGACTCATATCCTCACCAGTTTGACGCATTGTTTCAATGACTTGATCCAAAGACACTCGATGCTCACCATCGCCACGAAGCGCCATACGAGCAGCATTAATCGCTTTAGCAGCAGCCATCGCATTACGCTCAATACACGGTATCTGCACCAAACCACCTACAGGATCACACGTCAGACCAAGATTATGTTCCATGGCAATCTCTGCAGCGTTCTCAATCTGTTCATTACTACCGCCCATCACCTGAGCCAACCCCGCAGCAGCCATTGAAGATGCCGTACCGACTTCTCCCTGGCACCCCACCTCAGCACCAGAAATTGAAGCTCGTTTCTTATATAAAGCGCCGATAGCAGAAGCACATAAGAAAAAGTCAACAATGAGTTGTTCGCGCTTAGCGACACCGCATGTACGAACACCCGGAAGATAGTTCAACGCATAGTGCAAAACAGCAGGAATAATACCCGAAGCTCCATTCGTTGGAGCTGTCACCACCCTGCCACCAAAAGCATTCTCTTCGTTAACAGCCAAAGCCATCAAGTTCACCCAGTCAATAGCAAACTCAGGGCTCTTTTGAGGGTCTTCCGCCAATAAATCACGATGCCAAGCTGCGGCACGGCAACGAACCTTTAACTCTCCTGGCAAATACCCCATACGAGACAGTGAAGAACCAATACATTCTTTCATCACTCGATGAATGGCTAAAATGCCCTGACGAATCTCATCTTCAGAACGAGCCGAAAGCTCATTACACATCTTCAGCTGAGCGATAGATAGCCCTGCCTTATTTGCCAAACGCACCAGCTCTTCACCAGAGCCGAAAGGATAAGGCGCATTCTCGAGCCCAGAAGAATCATCGAGGGTTTCGTTTTCTTCAACGATGAACCCTCCACCAATAGAAAAATAGGTACGTTCAAGGAGAAGACCGGAAGTATCATAAGCTGCAATTTTAACGCCGTTTGTATGCCTCGCTAAAACAGTCAACGGACGTAGCGTCATATCAGATTCACGATATTTCACAACCGGACCATAACATAATGGCTCGTGGGGCTGAGGAGCACCATCGTGATAAGAACGAGAGGGAAAACCCGCTAACGGCAAAATACCATCACGTTGGTTATCTGCCATCATCCGTTCGGCTTGAGCAATGTTAATAGTCTCTGGAACAAAACCTGCACAACCTTTGAGAACGGCACTCATCGTACCGTGACCGGCACCAGTTGCGGCTAACGAACCATAAAGATCCACGTGTATACGCGAAACGCTCTGAAATTTTCCCGTATCAATGAGCTCTGCGATAAAACGGTTTGCTGCTCTCATCGGCCCTACCGTGTGGGAAGAGGAAGGCCCGATACCAATAGAAAATAATTCAAAAACAGAAATATCGTAGTTTAATGATTCAGCTTGTATCTGTTCATCGCTAATGTTCATCCTGTGAGATTTCCTTTTTCTGTGCACTTTTAGCAGCGTTCAACGCGCTAAAACATCAACCTCTTACGGGGGATAATAAGAGGAAACTGTAAAAGCTTGATGAACGTTCCATCACACAGGATGGAGTGGGAATACGCAGATCAAGCTTCTACAGTTCTACAAGATAAGAGTCTCTACCAAGAAACTTTTATCCGGTTATGAAGGTGAACCCACATATTATCGGCGATAAAACGGAACAGCAACCACATCAAATGGTGCTCGTTTACCGCGAATATCAACCTCTACAGTGGTTCCTTCATGTGCGTAGGAGCTCTCCACTAATGCCATCGCAATCGGATCCCCCAATGTTGGTGAGGGAATACCTGAGGTAACATATCCGATGTTCTTCTCGCCATCCATCAGTTGAGAGTCAGCGCGTGCAGGACGTTTTTGCTGCGCTTTAAGCCCCACGAGAGAACGTTGAGGCGGTGTTTGAGATAGCACACTCAACGCCTGACGGCCTACAAAGTCACTGCTCTTTTTCTCTAATGCGATATCGACTAAACGTCCTAGACCAGACTCATAAGGAGTGATGTCTAGGCCTAGTTCATGACCGTATAAAGGCATACCAGCTTCTAGACGCAACGAGTCGCGCGCTGCTAAACCAGCAGGAATCATCTCGAAAGATTTGCCGGCGCTCATAGCAGCCGACCATAATGCGCTAGCTTGGTCTGCTGGCACATAAATTTCAAAGCCGTCTTCTCCGGTATATCCGGTGCGAGCTAACAACACAGAAATTCCGGATAAGCTCAACGGTGTTGCAGCATAATATTTCAGTTCACGTACCGATTGAGGGTCGCTTGGCTCCATGGCCAGAATAATCTCTTCAGCTTGTGGTCCTTGCACCGCAACCAAAGCGGTATCTTCAGATTCGTTGACTAGTTCCACCTCAAACCCTGCAGTACGTTCGAGTAACGTCTGATAATCTACCTCTACGTTCGAGGCATTAGGAACAACAAGGAACTCATCCTCAGCTAGCCGGTAAGTGATGAGGTCATCGATAATGCCGCCGTCTTCGTTGACCAGAATCGAATATTTGGCTTTACCAACTTTGAGAATGCTCATATTCGAGACCAGAGCATAATCTAAAAATGCTGCAGCGTCTGGCCCGCTCACACGGAATTCACCCATATGTGAAAGATCGAATAGGCCTGCATGCTGGCGTACAGCGTGATGTTCTTGGACATCATTAGTGTATTTTACGGGCATATCCCAGCCACCAAAATCGGTAAAGGTAGCGCCTAATGCGAGGTGTTCTTCGTGTAGTGGTGTTTTCTTGGTCATGTTTGATACATCTTTCTTAACAGATATGGTTCAGGGGTGGGGCAAACACCGTTATCTGCCCCACCTCATCGATATTTTTGAGCCGATTCGCCCCGCTAATGTCATTCAGAAGCAGATGATTCCATCTCAAAGGCTTCCATCGGCGGGCACTGGCAAACAAGGTTACGGTCGCCACCGGCACCATCGATACGTCCTACCGAAGGGAAGTATTTTTGATGGTGCAAAGAAGGCACAGGATACGCAGCCTCCGAACGAGAGTAGGCCCTATCCCAGATATCTGCCGTGACAACCTCAACGGTATGTGGAGCATTGCGCAAAAGTGATTCTTCAACACTCACTTTTCCGCTGATGACATGCTGAATCTCATCATAAATACAGCTCATTGCTTCAATGAAACGGTCGAGCTCTTGAAGATCCTCAGATTCTGTTGGCTCAACCATCAAAGTTCCAGGAACAGGGAACGCCAAGGTCGGTGCATGGAATCCGTAATCCATGAGACGTTTACAGATGTCTTCGGCAGTGACGCCGCTAGCCGCGGTTAGCTCACGCACGTCAAGAATACATTCATGTGCCACTAGGCCATGATCGCCGGTATAGAGTACCGGATATTTGTCGCCCAGCTTTTTAGCAATGTAGTTCGCATTAACAATGGCAGTTTCGGAGCTAGAACGAAGCCCTTGAGCACCACTCATAGCAATATACATCCACGAGATGGGCAGTACCCCCGCAGAACCGTACATCGCTTGAGAAATCGGTAAGGGCGAAGACTCTTTATCGTTGTGGTAGGCGTTAGTCGGCAAGTAGGGTGCGAGGTGTTCTCTCACACCGATAGGGCCGACACCAGGGCCTCCTCCGCCGTGAGGAATAGCGAAAGTTTTGTGAAGGTTCAGATGTGATACGTCTCCCCCGAATCGGCCGGGTTGGGATAGGCCCATCTGCGCGTTAAGGTTTGCACCGTCCACGTATACTTGTCCGCCGGCTTCGTGAACAAGCTGGCAGACTTCAACAACTTGTTCTTCAAATACACCATGAGTTGACGGGTAGGTAATCATCATTGCGGCGATAGTGTCACCGTATTTTTCAATTTTGGCGCGGAGGTCCGCCACATCGATAGAGCCATCTTCTGCCGTAGCTACACCAGCAACAGAAAGTCCAGCCAGAGCGGCAGAAGCAGCATTAGTGCCATGAGCAGATAACGGGATCAGGACGACGTTGCGTTGTTCTTCTCCACGCGTTTGGTGGTAAGAACGAATAGCGCGTAGCCCTGCATATTCTCCAGATGCACCAGAGTTTGGTTGCATGGACAGAGCATCGTATCCGGTAATTTCGACGAGCCATGCAGAGAGCTCCTCGATGAGCTCTAACCAGCCTTGAGCTTGTTCGATGGGCACGAGCGGGTGGATACCAGCAAATTCTGGCCAAGAGATAGGCTCCATCTCGGCGGCAGAGTTGAGTTTCATCGTGCAAGAGCCAAGAGGAATCATGGTGCGGTCGAGAGCAAGGTCTTTATCGGAGAGCTTGCGCAGGTAACGCATCATGGCAGTTTCTGAACGGTAACTATGGAACACCGGATGCTGCATGTAGTCTTCATCGCGTAGCAGTTCAGCAGGCATGGGGTATTGTTCTTCTGCGCTCTCTTCTACGAGAGTTCCGCCGAGTGCTTCCACAAGGCTCCGTAGAGTGTCTTCATCATGAGATTCACCGACGGAGATGCTGATACGGTCACTGTTGATTTTACGAATGTTGATGCCGGTTTCAAGCGCAGCAGCAACGAGTTCGTCAGCACGTGATGGTGCGTCAAAGGCGACGGTATCAAAGAAATCTTCGTGAACAAGTGTGAGTCCAGTGGAGCGTAGAGAGTCAGCGATACGTGATGCGTTGCGGTGCAGACGACGAGCAATCTCGCGGAGTCCCTCTGGCCCGTGATAGAGAGCGTAGGCTCCAGCGACAATGGCGAGTAGAGCCTGTGCAGTACAAATGTTGCTGGTTGCTTTTTCACGGCGGATGTGCTGTTCACGAGTTTGTAGCGCAAGACGATAGGCGGGTTTTCCGGCGGTGTCTTGTGATACTCCGACCAGACGCCCCGGTAAAGTTCGTTCCATGCCTTTACGTGTTGCCATGAAGGCTGCGTGAGGTCCACCAAAAAAGAATGGTAGGCCGAAGCGTTGCGTGTTACCGACACAAATATCTGCACCCAGTTCGCCGGGTGATTGTAGCAGTGTCAAGGCAAGTAGGTCTGCGGTGATAGTGACGAGCGCTTGTCGTTGATGGGCTTGGTCGATGAGTTCTTTAACGTTTCGGATTTGTCCATCATGGCTGGGGTATGCGAGAACGATACCGTAAAGGTCGCCTTCTGGAAGTCCTTGAGAGAAGTCGGTTACGACCATGGGGATGTTGAGGGCTTCTACGCGTCCTCGAACGACAGAAAGAGTTTGGGGTAGGCAGCGGGAGTCGATAGCGAAGAAACCGTTTTTGACTTTACGGTTAGCTCGGTGCATCATCACAACTGCTTCTGCTGTAGCAGTTGCTTCGTCCAAGAGTGATGCGTTGGCAATGTCTAGTCCGGTCAGTTCCATGACCGTGTTTTGGAAGTTTAGTAATGCTTCTAGACGCCCTTGCGATATTTCAGGCTGATAAGGGGTGTAGCTGGTGTACCAGCCGGGGTTTTCGAGGATATTTCGACGTAGTACCGCAGGGGTGACACTGTCGTAGTAACCGGCACCAATCATCTGGGTTTTGAGAATGTTATGGGATGCGTATTCTCGGAGTTTTTTGTGGGCTTGTTCTTCGCTGAGAGGTTCAGGGAGGTTGAGGTCCTGTTCCATACGAATATTTGCTGGTACGACGTCTGCGATAAGTGCTGAGAGCGAATCGTAGCCGATGGTATTCAGCATGGTGTGCAGGTCTTCAGATCGTGGCCCGAGGTGACGGTCGATAAATGGCATGGGATATTCTCCTGGTCTGATTGCACCTCAAATGTGAGAGTGCGCTAAGACCTCCCCGCTCTGTTTCTGACCTGAGAGTTTTCGTCTGTGTTGATGTGTCGGTGCATTAACACAGTTTTGCCCCTTCGGTGGAGAATAGTGTTTTCTCCTCTTCAGAGTTGCCTGGCTCAGCGGTACTTTGTGCCTGAGAGTTTCCCGGGGAGGATTTGCTCCTTCGGCGCCACCTCATTTGGTGTTATTGGTGGTCTCTCCCGCTGCGCATAACAGCAATACTTTTATTAAAAGTCTGCCACATCACACCTAAAAAATATATGCTTTTTTGGTCGTGTTTTTGTATTCGACACCTTATGTCGCTATTAGCGGGAGTAGAACTCGTTATCCTCTCACCAAAATTAGTGTGTAGATGGTGCTACGGAAGGAAGATTCTCGTCGATGAGACTCACGGGAGCCGGATGCCACATACCGAGAGCAGGTTTTCCGCCTTTGAAAGCACCGAGTTCTGTAAACCCGTGACGTCGATAGAGAGAAGCGCTACGGTAAGTCGACGCTTCTAGATAAGAGCCGTATTGACCGGTACGTGCTAAGCGATAGTCAAGCAGTGCACTACCTGCCCCGCAAGAGCGGGCAGATTCGTGAACGCCGATGGTGTATAGGTACCAGTGTTCGAAAGCTGGTCGAGCACGTAAAAGCTTTATTTCTGTTACGACGGCGCTAAAGAGTGAACGCCCTAAGAGCTTCGCATATTGAGGTAGGGCACGCAGGTCTGCCAGTAGGTTACCTTTTTGCCCTTCAGGGCTGAGCCAGAGTGCGGCCCCAAGGATTGTGTCATTTTCGTCGACGGCGATGTCTATTTTGCCTTTAGAAGCGTAGGTGTTACGAATTTGGAACTCGAAGAGCTCACGTATTTTATCTGCTTGATGAGTTCCGCCCATGGCGTGGCTCATGACGGGGTCGTGTTCAAAAGCGTTTGTCAGTGCTTCGATAGCGCCTGCGTAGTCGGCTTCTGTTGCTTCACGGACGGTAAAATGACGATTTTTTTCTGACATATCCGATTTTCCCCTCAGGTATCTTTACCGACATTCTATATACCAAAGGGGGTGAGTTGCTTGTAGTGTAGCCGTCTTTAGTTCGTGTTGTGATAGGTATCTTAAAACGCCACTGGGCAGCACCGCCAAAGCGATACTGCCCAGTGTTACAAAGACTCTTGTCAAGAACCGATTACTTAAGGGTAACGGTTGCGCCTGCGCCTTCGAGCTGTTCCTTAGCCTTTTCAGCGTCTTCCTTGGAAGCGCCTTCGAGAACAGCCTTAGGAGCGGAATCAACGAGGTCCTTAGCTTCCTTCAAACCGAGGGAGGTAAGGGCACGAACTTCCTTAATAACTGCGATCTTCTTGTCGCCAGCGGATTCGAGAACTACGTCGAATTCGTCTTTTTCGTCAGCTGCAGCTTCGCCGCCAGCTACACCAGCTACTGCAACAGGAGCTGCTGCGGTAACGTCGAATTCTTCCTCGAATGCCTTAACGAATTCGGAAACCTCTACGAGGGAGAGTTCCTTGAAAGCTTCAATGAGTTCTTCAATGGAAAGCTTAGCCATGATTTTGGCTCCTTCTTATGATCAGGTGTAGAGCTTTTGTCTACATATGAAATCTGTGGGGTTGCTCATCGCTAGATGAGCGAACTAGTTGAACGGATGCTAAAACATAATCGTTGAAGATTATGCTTCTGCTCCTTCTTGCTCTTCTAGCTTGATGCGTAGTGCGTCTACAGTGCGTGCAATCTTTGCGAGAGCACCCTTTGCGCCACCTGCAACCTTTGCAAGGAGAACCTCGCGAGATTCAAGGCTTGCGAATTTGTCAACGCCAGCAGCGTCGAGAGCTTCACCTTCGTAGTAGCCGCTCTTGACCACAAGCTGGGGGTTTTCTTTGGCGAAGTCACGCAGTGCCTTTGCAGCGTCAATGATTTCACCGTCGATGAAAGCAATTGCGCTAGGACCTGCAAGCTGGCCTTCGAATGCGTCGATTCCAGCTTCCTTAGCTGCAATAGCAGCAAGGGTATTCTTCACCACAGCATATTCAGTCTCAGCACCGAGTGCACGACGAAGCTGCTTGAGCTGTGCAACGGTGAGACCGCGGTACTCAGTGAGGATGACTGCGTTTGAGCGTTCGAAGCGTGCCTTCAGCTCGGAAACAGCAGAAACCTTTTCCTGTGTCGCCATGGTATTCCTTCCGATTCTTGGTCACCGGTAAAGCGTCTAAGATGCCTTGAGGCAAAAAAATAACCTCGACGCGTAAGCGACGAGGTATATCTCTAAAGTTTTGACATACTCACTTTCAGTGAGCACATGAAAACTATAGAAAGTATTCGTTCACCTACGCTGGCGGTTCTTAGAGAACTCTTATCATTTCGACGAGCTTTAAGCACGTCAAAAATCAGACCGGCGGTCTTTGGTTCTTCTATCAAACCACATACACCCCATACTTTGCAACCTTTAACACCTCGATGGGATAGGTATCACTTAATGTGGGGTTTTAACGACGTTGGCTCGTACCGATATCGGTACGAGCCAACGAAGAATACTTTCTTTGTTATAGAAAATATTTATGAAGTCCTTAGATAGCGACCACGGAAGGGTCGATCTGTACACCAGGGCCCCATGTAGGAGCAACGGTTACCTTGGAGATGTAACGACCCTTTGCAGAGGAAGGCTTCAAACGGTGAATTTCTTCAAGAGCTGCTTCAAAGTTCTGGGTGAGCTGTTCAGCAGTGAAAGAAGCTTTACCGATAATGAAGTGCAAGTTTGCGTTACGGTCAACACGGAAATCAATCTTTCCGCCCTTGATGTCGTTAACAGCCTTTGCAACGTCCATGGTTACGGTGCCGGTCTTAGGGTTAGGCATGAGGTTGCGAGGGCCAAGAATCTTACCCAAGCGACCAACTTTGCCCATCATGTCGGGGGTAGCAACTGCTGCGTCGAAGTCAGTCCATCCGCCAGCAATCTTTGCGATGAGTTCGTCAGAACCAACGAAGTCCGCTCCTGCTGCTTCTGCAGCTGCTGCTTTATCGCCAGCGGCGATAACAACAACGCGAGCGGTCTTACCGGTGCCGTTTGGCAAGTTGACGGTACCGCGTACCATCTGGTCTGCCTTACGAGGATCTACGGAAAGACGCATTGCAACCTCAACGGTTGAATGTGCTTTTTCAGAAGAGATGTCTTTAACAAGCTCAATCGCCTCAGCGGCGGTGTAAAGCTTGCCCTCTTCAATTTTGGCTACAGCTGCCTGATACGCTTTGCTGCGCTTTGCCATCTGCTTTTCTCCTTATGCAGTTGTGGTCTTTTTGAGTCGCGCTCGACTCTGCCACATACCCTTACGGGTGATAAATACTTTCAAAAACCAAAAATTATTTTGGGTTATTTAGGTGGTGAAGTTATTTAACTTCAATACCCATGGAGCGTGCAGTGCCCGCGATAATCTTTGCTGCTGCATCGATATCGTTTGCGTTGAGGTCAACCATTTTGGTTTCCGCAATTTCGCGAACCTGAGCTTCGGTGATAGAACCAACTTTGTTGGTGTGAGGAACGCCGGAGCCTTTAGCAACGCCAGCAGCTTTCTTGATCAAGCCAGAAGCTGGAGGGGTCTTCGTTACGAAGGTGAATGAACGATCTTCGTATACGGTAATTTCTACAGGAACGATGTTTCCACGCATGGATTCAGTTGCAGCGTTGTATGCCTTGCAGAATTCCATGATGTTAACACCGTGCTGACCCAATGCAGGGCCAACGGGAGGAGCCGGGTTAGCGGCACCAGCCTGAATTTGCAGCTTAATGAGGCCTGCGACCTTCTTCTTGGGAGCCAATGTTAGGTCCTTTTCTTAGCTGTTGAACCAACGCACAGGAGCGTGACGCTGGCGGGTGACAGTCGTGGCGCGACCGTCGATATGCGTAGGCGCAAGCGTAAACGCGCGCATACAAACCACAATTCTAACGGGTTATGAGATATTTACCAAGAAAAAGCCTCAAAATATAGTGTCTCATTCAACACAAAGAATAAGGCCTATTCCTTGCGCCCAAAGCTCTTGTTAAAAAGATGGGGTGTTCCATACAGATGTACAGAACACCCCATCGTGAGAGCTTTATCAAAAAATCAATATGGTTTTAGACTTTCTCAACCTGCGAGAAAGATACCGTTACAGGAGTCTCGCGCTCGAAGACAGAAATGAGAAGAACCAAGGAAGAAGATTCTGGCTTAATCTCAGAGATGGTTGCTGGGTATCCCACGAACGGGCCGTCTTTAACGTTGACGGTTTCTCCCACTTCGTAATCGACCTCGATTTGAGGTTGAGGAGGCTCAATATTGCCAGCCTTCGCCTGTTCTTCAACAAATACGGGAGCCAACATATCGATGACTTCGTTAAGGCGTAGAGGAACAGGGTTGTAGGCGTCAGAACCAACGAATCCGGTAACACCGGGGGTGTGGCGAACAAGACCCCATGATTCATCGGTTAGTTCCATGCGCACAAGAACATAACCGGGGATACGAACACGGCGAACAATTTTTTCGACAGTGTTTTTGTATTCTTTGACTTCTTCCATAGGAACTTGTACTTCAAAGATGTACTCTTCCATGTTCAAAGTCTGCGCACGAGATTCGAGGTTGCCTTTAACCTTGTTCTCGAAACCAGCATAAGTATGAACGACGAACCAGTCGCCCTCTTGGCGGCGCAATTGAGATTTAAAAGCCTCTAGAGGGTCAACAGCTGGCTCAGAGTCAACAGCAGATTCCTCCTCAGAAGAGTTTTCTTCTGATATTTCGAGGGTCTCTTCTGACGTGTTAACGTCTAGAGCGTCTTCTACCTCGACCTGCGCGTCATCAGCGGTAGCCTGCTCAGAAACCTCAACAGCTTCCTGCGCTTCGTGTGCAAGTTCCTGCTCGGACACGGTTCTCCTACTTTCTCTTGAACTTATCTGGCTCTATTAGTTGCAGATTCTTAAAAGTTTACTTAATTGTTCCGTTTCCGAAAATCCAGAACGCAGCCTGACCAAATAGATAATCAAGACCGAAGATGAGAAGAATCATGAAAGTAACGAAGCCCAAAACAATAATGACGTAATTGACGAGCTCTTTGCGAGTGGGGGTCGTAACCTTTTTGAGTTCACTGATTACTTCACGAATAAATTGGAAGATACGCGCGAAGATTCCGCGACGTTTTGTTACGCCGTCCTCTTGAGTGGCGGCGGTTCCGTTAGTGGCAGTTTCAGCCATGGCAGGCCCGCCCCTTTCTGCTTAGGTCCATCTCAAAAAACGTCTAGATTAACGTCTTTTTATTGAATTCTTTACGGAGCTATTGCAGGGCGGACAGGACTCGAACCTGCAACCTGCGGTTTTGGAGACCGCTGCTCTACCAATTGAGCCACCACCCTTTGAACTTTCGTTCATGTGTTGTCGTATAAGCGATAACTTGCAGACAGCACAGTATTGTTCGGTTGCGAACAACAAAGACTACTGTAAGGGATTATTTTGCCTTTGGCAATTCCAGCAACACTTTTTATTGCATATTTCACGTTCAAACAAGCACTTCTTTGAGTAAGAAAACTGTTATTTCACCGTGAAACATCTATTTTTCTCGGAAGTTTATCTCGGCAGAGTCTCGTCATGATGCCTTGAGATTGTTTAGCATGGTGATACGAGCATATTTTTTGAGCAAAGTATCGCTAAAACTTACGGTACAGAAAGCGGGTCTCGAGAATGACTACCCAACGTATTTCCCCTCGCATTGGAGCTATTGCACCTTCTGCAACTTTGGCTGTTGATTCCAAAGCAAAAGCTCTTATCGCACAGGGTAGACCAGTCATTGGATTTGCTGCAGGAGAGCCAGACTTTCCCACCCCCGATTACATCGTTGAGGCAGCAGCTCAAGCGCTAAAAAATCCACAGAATTTTCGGTATAGCCCAACGCCCGGCTTGCCAGCTCTCAAGGAAGCAATCGTCAAAAAAACACGACGTGATTCAGGCGTTGATATTGAGGCCTCTCAAGTTGTTGTCACCAACGGCGGCAAGCAAGCAGTTTACGAGGCTTTTGCAACCGTTATCGGAGACGGGGATGACGCCCTCTTACCAGCCCCCTATTGGACGACGTATCCAGAAGCTATTCGTCTTGCCGGAGGAAATCCCATCGAAGTTTTTGCAGACTCGCATCAAGACTACAAAGTAAATGTAGAGATGCTCGAAGCAGCTTATACTCCTACCACGAAAGCCCTCATTTTTGTTTCTCCGTCAAACCCCACCGGCTCGGTATATACCCCCGAAGAAACAAAAGCTATTGGGGAATGGGCATTGTCGAAAAAGATTTTTGTCATTTCAGATGAGATTTATGAGCACCTCACCTATGACGGCGTTCAAGCAACTTCTATCCTCAAAGCTGTTCCAGAATTAGCCGACTATGCCATTATTCTCAACGGTGTTGCAAAGACCTATGCAATGACTGGCTGGCGTGTTGGTTGGCTTTATGGCCCAGCAGACGTTGTTAAAGCGGCAACAAACTTGCAATCCCATTTGAGCTCTAACGTCAACAATATTGCGCAACAGGCTGCACTTTGCGCTGTCTCGGGCCCTCTTGATGCAGTGCATTCTATGCACGAAGCCTTCGATCGCAGACGAAAAACTATGGTAGAAGGACTCAATTCCATTGATGGTGTTTTCTGCCCAACTCCTCAAGGTGCTTTTTATGCTTATGCAGATGTTCGCGGGCTCTTCGGCAAGAGCATCGGAGGTGTCACTATTGACAGTTCAGCAACTCTTGCAGAAGTGATTTTGGATCAGGCAGAGGTAGCGGTTGTGCCCGGTGAGGCTTTTGGTCCTTCCGGTTATCTGCGTTTATCGTATGCGTTAGGAGATGCCGATTTAGCCGAAGGTTTAGGGCGCATTCAGAAACTTTTAGCGACTGCAGTGTAGGTGTTCCGTGGTGGTAGTGGCTTATCCCTGTTGATTTATGAGTTATGTCACCTGATTCAGACACACCAACAACTCCCACAACTACCCACACAACACCAAATTCATTACAATAGATTGAAGGATAGGTTTCCGTAGAAACTCTTGATTTTTCAGGTTTTACTTCAGGTAAAACACACACAAATTCAAGGTGACGCAGAAGCAAAAAACATAAAAACCCAACTTTACGTTGTGGGACTTTAGGAGACGCACGTTATGAAAATTGGTCTACTCACCTCCGGTGGCGACTGCCCAGGACTCAACGCCGTCATTCGCGGCGCTGTACTTAACGGAATCAAAACCTACGGACATGAGTTCGTCGGATTCCGTGACGGCTGGCGTGGCGTTGTCGAAGGAGATTATATGGATCTCCCCCGTACCAAGGTACGCGGTCTAGCACGTCAAGGCGGAACAATTCTCGGAACCTCCCGCACCAACCCATTTGACGGACCACACGGTGGCCCCGAAAACATCGAAATCATGATGGAACGCAACCACATCGACGCTATCGTCGCAATTGGTGGCGAAGGAACCCTAGCCGGCGCTAAACGCCTAGCAGATGCAGGACTACCTGTTGTTGGTGTTCCCAAAACAATTGATAATGACCTCCAAGCAACCGATTACACCTTCGGATTTGACACCGCAGTATCCATCGCAACCGACGCAATGGATCGTCTACGCACCACCGGTGAATCTCACCACCGTTGCATGGTTGCAGAAGTGATGGGACGCCACGTCGGCTGGATTGCACTACATTCTGGCATGTCTGCAGGCGCTCACGCCGTACTCATTCCCGAACAAAAAGTTTCGATGGAACAAGTGGCAAAATGGGTCAGCGAAGTCTACGAACGTGGACGCTCCCCCTTGGTTGTTGTTGCAGAAGGATTCATCCCCGAAGGATTCGACGAAGTCCTCCACAATAAAGGCCTCGAAAAAGACGGCCGTCCCCGTCTCGGAGGTATCGGAGAATACGTCACCCAAGAACTCGAACGAATTACCGGAATTGAAACGCGCAACACCATTCTTGGTCACATCCAAAGAGGTGGAGCACCTACCGGATTTGACCGTGTTCTAGCTACCCGTCTTGGTATGGCAGTTATCGACATGGTTCATGATAAAGACTGGGGCAAGATGGTAGCTCTTCAAGGCACCGACATTAACCGTGTAGACCTCTCAGTAGCACTTGACGGACTCAAGAGCGTCCCTCAAGAACGCTGGGATGAAGCTAAAGTTCTTTTTGGGCGCTAAAGAATAGAGCCACCTCATAAAAGCTGAGGGCTTTGGGTGTACTACCACAAGTAGTACACCCAAAGCCCTCAGTCGTATCACCAAGGATTATTCTTCACGACGTAAGAATTGGCGACGTTCTTGGCGCCCAACAGCTTGCCCTGCATCAGCAGAGACGATAACGGTCTGAGCCGCTGCATAATGAACTTCGCCAGCACCCTCCAACTCATCAACAACACGCAACGGAGCTTGAGGATCCACAGAGCGTTTAATAACAGCTAGTGCAATAGGCCCCGCTTCCCAGTGCTGAGCGACAGAAGTGATAACCCCTACTTTCCGAGTATTGAAATACACGCCAGCGCCAACAGTTGGCAAAGTATGTTCAGAACCATCTAAGTCAAGAAACACTAGACGACGAGGAGGATGCCCCAAATTATGCACCCGAGCAACAGTTTCTTGCCCTTTGTAGCAGCCTTTAGAAAGATGCACTGCACTTCGCAGATAATCTAGCTCATGGGGAATGCTCTTATGATCGACTTCCGTTGCATATCGAGGTCTCCACGCTTCAATACGCAACGCTTCAGCAGCCCACATGCCTACAAGCTCGCAAGCACTAGCAATATCTAGGAGTTCTTCGCGAGGGATAATAGACATGAAACGTTGGTAGTCACAGGCAGGATGTTCTTGTGCGTCTATTTCGGTGTAGCTGACTCCCCCAACACAAACGCTATGCCAGGGGTCTTCCCAACACGGAGCTTTCGAGAGGGCCTCCGGCGCCTGAGTATTCGTACGAGGGTCATCCCAAGAACACAGCACTGCATAGTCTTCGCTGACATCAGAAACCGTCACATCGAGCATAAATTTCATGGAGTTGAGGTACTCGGTCAATGGCTGATTCTGTTTTGGTTCGCATATTAGCCAGAGTTTCTCCCCGTCTTCAAGAACATACGGGGCATACTCAATACGCCCTTGTGGGCTAAGTAATAGCAACTCAGTACTATGGTGAGCAGACAGCCCCGAAAGTTCTTGTGAAGAGAGAGAACTAAGCCAACGATGCCGATCCGACCCACCAACGGTAACTACCCCAAGATGAGAATAATCAGCAATGACATGGCGTTCAGCACCTAAGCTGATACGTCGTTGCTCTCTGATGGGGTCACCATAATGTGCCGCTACAGGTGCGTCTACGCCAGAACCAGCAAATACGCCGTATGCCTGATGAAGAGGGCTAAGGTACTCTGCCATCTTCTAGTTCTCAGTATCTTTCGAAGAGTCTTCGGAAGTTTCAGCTTCGGTGTTAAAGACATGTCCGCCAAGGTCCAGACCGCTCATGGAACCTGTTTTGCGTAGTTCTGCTGAAGCATGTTTATGGAGTTTTCCCTCTTGATCAGCAATTTCCCAATCCCACATGAGGTTCCCATTGACCAAACCCCAAAGACGCACTGAACCAGCGTATTCTTTAGAGATTTCATCGCGCATGAGGTTTCCGGTTTGCATACGAATAACAGGGCCTTTAATGAGCCCTACATAGTTTTCGCTAATACCGCCGGGGTGAGTAATAGCAGCAAGAATGTTGAACCCGTCATCACCGTTACGTAGTTTTTCAACTGATTCGGCGTCAGGGTACGCAGGTACGATGTCAGCAGGTTTGAGTCCTGGCCCAACATCTGCATCGCATTGGGTTCTGTCAACCTGCCAGAAACCAGTCTCTACTGTGAGCGGGCGCAGTTTGTTTCCGTCATCGTCAAGGAGGAAGGACTCTGCACGGTATTCGACAAATGGTAAACCATCTTGTGTAAATGTCATGATTTGACCAAATGGTGTTCCGTTTTCTTCGTCGTACCATAGGGTTCCGGTACCTTCCCACGTGCCAAGAAGCCATGAGAGTGGAACAAGTTCGGGGGTTAAGTTACTGGGAATTTCAATAGGCATGGTTCTAGTCTATAAGCCATCATAATTTTGCGCGATACTACAGCTACACCAACAAAAAACTTATATTTTCTGGTGCACAGAAGAACTCAATAAAAAAGAGGTGTTAACGCTCTACAGTGAGCGTCAACACCTCTCATAGAGTCGACGATTGGAAAATATTATTTTTGCCCTTTAAAAAGCCCTCGAACAACAGCAAACATGCTTCCGAAGATGCATGCCCCCGAGAAAGCTAGTAGGCAAAGAAAGAAAATTTCTAGTGCAACGTTCATGGGCTTCACCCTATCATAGATGTGAGCATAATCGCGATAACATAGCTGATGACTCCCACAAAGGCTACCGGCGTAACACCCAATGTTACGGCCCCTCGTCGAGGCCCTTCTTGAGGCCCAGCAGAGACAAGACGTGCACCAACTAACGCTGTTAATACGCAGACGACAGTCCCCGCCACCATCATCGGAAACGGAGAATGAGTGCTCTGATACACATTAGCCAGCCCTACCCATCCAGCAACGGAAACAGAAGCTAAAACGCCAGTAGAGCACGCTATCACCGACTCTAATCTACCGCGAGCGCCTTCTCCTCGAGAAAGCTCAATCAGGAAGCTTGCAACGACGCCTAACGCTGCAATAGCAGGTAGGAGGTAGAGTCGCTGTTGTTGAGTGTGGATAGTGAGAGTCATAGCGACCGCACACAACCCGCTGAGCAGAATAATTACGGAGTGAGAGTAGATTCTTCTGACTCGACGTAGTTCAGCCACGCCGGTTGCCGCAGGCCATCCTCCCGCAATAAGAGCCACCACCAAAAAACCGAATCCAGCAGTCAAGGTGGGGCTAAAAAAAGAAGTGACGATAAAGCATAGAAGAGAGAAAAATGCGCAGAGAGCTACAAGACGATACCGTGAAGATGTTGTTCTTCCGATAGCGCCGATGCGCCCTGAATACATCACCTGATCACGGTGTTTTCTAAGTTGTGGGATGAAGTTTCGGTAGATGTAATTGTTTGCCCGGTGGGGTGTTTTAGCCATATATGCCTATTTTCTCGCTGAGCGTCGATATCTTCTCAAGAACTTTCTGCAATGTCTTCTTAGGAACTACTCTACCTAGTGTTTTTCTTAAGAGGCGTATCCATATTCGGTTCACGTCGTGTTCAGTTCAACATAAGTTTTATATGATGGTCTACATATTGTTTTTGTAGAGTACGAACTCAACACCGTCCGATGTATCAAGGAGAGATAACGAAAGATGCTTCATATTCTTTTACTTTCGGATCTCTCTCCTTCTCCTGTTCAGGTGTTACCAGCTTTAGATTTGTTGAGTCATCGATGTGAACAGGCACCGTTAAATCTCTCTGTAGCGCAGATTGATACCGAAAATACTGATGTGGTGTTTATTGATGCCAGAGAGGCGCTTGTAACAGCTCGCAATACGGCTCAGCTTCTCAAGGCTGCCGGTTTAAGCGTTCCTGTTGTCATGGTGCTGACCGAAGGCGGTATGGCGGCAGTGTCTAACACGTGGATGGTCGATGATATCATTCTTGATTCTGCAGGGCCTGCAGAGTTAGAAGCACGTTTGCGTCTTGTCACCGCTCATATAGAGCAAGAAGTCGAAGACTCAACCGTAATACGAAGCGGTTCTGTCACTATCGATGAGGCATCGTATACTGCCCGTTTGCACGGGACTCCTTTGAACCTTACCTATAAAGAGTTTGAGCTGCTCAAGTTCTTGGCACAACATACGGGAAGAGTCTTTACTCGTAGTCAGTTGCTATCAGAAGTGTGGGGATACGATTATTTTGGTGGCACTCGTACAGTAGATGTGCATATCCGTCGTTTACGCTCAAAATTAGGGATTGAGCATGAGCACCTCATTTCGACTGTGCGCAATGTTGGATATAGTTTTAACGCTCCACGTTCCTAAACCGTTGAGAATCGTAGGTTATGCCCTGTTCACTGGTTGTTTAACGAGATTTTAGGGGATCTTCTCATCTCATTGTGGCGTCTTGTTCGCTTCATAAACCATCACTCACGGTAGAGTTAAGAGGATAGTTATTTGTCCTCTATATCTATACGTAAAGAATCCGGTGACGTTGTCATGTCTTATCGCGAAGTGCAAGAGTTTAACACCTGCACTGTTGCTCTCTCACGGTCAATACACGATTTTGCCCAATCTTTACTCAGCTTAGAAGGGACGTGCCCGTTCTCAGAGCAGTCTCTTCTTCTGGTCGATAGAATCTGCCATAGCTCAGGGCAAGAACCATCGCCCATGGTGGGGGTCAGCATGTATGAGGGCACGACCCTCATAGGGGTGTTTCTTGCATTAAACGTTGAAGGTACACAACTTCTTATAGAGGGGGGTGTGCACCCACAATATCGAGGGCAAGGTCTTGGTTCGGTGCTCACACAAAAGCTCTTTGAGCGTATCGACACAGATTACCCGCACTATACTCGCGTAGCGTGGGCGCATCAGGTTCGTGCAGAACAGGGCCAACAGCTCATTGAACGTTCTACGCATTTAGCGCAACGTCATGGCCTCGAGCCGGTACGACGTCTACACCAGCTTGAATTTGAGCTCACACCAAGCTCTCGTCAGCAACTATCAGAATTAGTTCGACACAACCCTATTTCAGCAGAGTACACGGTGCGTCCGTTTATTCCAGGTACTGATAACCAGCAGTGGCTAGAGCTTAACGCTCAGGCCTTCGCACAACACCCAGAGCAAGGATCACTTACCGCAGAAGACTTAGCTCAAAGACTCCACGCCGATTGGTTTAACGCTGAGGGTTTCTTACTTCTTGAAACCATACAGCCCCTAGAAGATGGCCAAAAACAGACACCACAACTTGCAGGTTTTCATTGGACCAAAATACCGGCAGGACAAGAACATCAAAAGCTTCGAGAAGGCGAAGTCTATGTTCTTGCGATATCCCCTGAACATCAAGGAAAAAATCTTGGTAAGGCACTCTTATTTGAGGGGATGAACTATCTGGCACAAGCACGACTCAAAGACGGCTCGTCTTTGAACCGAATTATTTTATATGTCGATGAAGAAAACCATGCCGCGTGGAATCTTTACCGTCAGATAGGTTTTGAGTCTCTTTCTACCGACATTATGTATGCCATAACAGCACACTAAACACCTGAGCTCATTTTTATAAAACTTACATATACCCGTTGTTCTACCGTTGAAAGGAACATCATGGCCGAAAAAGTTCAGCGTCAGCGTCCGATAGCTGCTGAGGAGAATTCTCAGCATATCGTCACAGATATTAGCAAAATCGAACGTGCAAAAACTCAAGGAGACCGCATTGAGGCGGTAGAGAAACTTGTGCTTCCAGATATTCAAGGAGACTTCGGCCCAGAACGTTTCTTAGATCGAGAAACAAGCTGGCTAGATTTTAATACTCGTGTTTTAGAGTTAGCAGAAGACCCCGATTTATATTTGCTTGAGCGTCTCAACTTCTTATCCATCGTTGGGTCAAACCTCGATGAATTCTTTATGGTGCGCGTAGCAGGCTTACGTCGACGTATTGCAACAGGTATTGCTGTTCCCACCCCCGCTGGCCTATCGGCAGATGCGCAAATGGAACAGATTGCAGACTCTGCCCATCAGCTGATGGAACGTCAGCACCGTTGTTTCCATCAAGAAATTCTCCCTGCGCTGGCACAAGAGAATATTTATCTTGTTCGCTGGTCAGACATCACCAAAGAAGAGCAAAAACGCCTCACCCAATACTTCTTATCTGAGGTATTTCCTATTCTTACTCCGTTGGCTGTAGACCCAGCACACCCCTTCCCCTATATTTCGGGGCTATCGTTGAATCTTGCGGTTGTCATACGTAGTCCGCAAAGCGGCAAATCCCTCTTTGCGCGTCTGAAAGTTCCCGATCAAATTGATCGTATGATTTCTTTAGATGGGTCTCGTGCGCTGAACTCTCCTTCACGTGAAGCACGTTTTATCTCCCTTGAAGAAGTTATCTCTCATAACTTGCATTATCTCTTCCCCGGCATGGAAATTGTTGAACAGCATGCGTTCCGTGTAACCCGTAACGAAGATTTAGAGGTTGAAGAAGATGATGCAGAAAACCTGCTCAAAGCTCTCGAAAAAGAGTTGCTCCGCCGTCGTTTCGGCCCTCCGGTACGTCTAGAGGTTGAAGACACTATCACCCCCTATACGCTATCTTTGCTCATCTCTGAGCTACGCATCGAAGAATCTGAAGTGTATAAGCTACCAGCGCCTTTAGATTTGCGTGGTATGAGCCCCATTGTTAAAGCTAATCGTCCAGCCTTGCATTATCCTAAGCATGTTGCTCACACTTCACGATGGCTCAATGAGAACGAAACATCAAAAGCTGCAAAAGTTTTTGCGGCAACACGTTCACATGATGTGCTGCTCCACCATCCTTATGATTCTTTTGCAACGAGTGTTCAAGCATTTTTGGAACAGGCAGCTGCAGACCCGAATGTTATGGCCATTAAGCAGACGTTGTACCGCACTTCTGGAGATTCTCCGATTGTGGATGCGCTGATTGAAGCTGCTGAAGCCGGTAAACAGGTACTTGCTCTTGTCGAAATCAAGGCACGTTTTGATGAAGAAGCCAATATTAAATGGGCGCGTAAGCTAGAACGTGCTGGTGTCCATGTGGTTTATGGCATTGTGGGGCTTAAAACGCACTGTAAACTTTCGCTGGTTGTTCGTAAGGAAGGCGACAAGCTCCGTCGTTACTGCCATATCGGTACGGGTAATTATCATCCCTCTACTGCACGGTTCTATGAGGATTTGGGTCTGCTCACCTGTGATGAACAAATTACAGAAGATGTCTCACGTCTGTTCAATCAGCTCTCAGGATATGCTCCCAAAACAAGTTATACGTCGTTGCTTGTGGCGCCACATTCTATTCGTTCTGGGCTGATTGAGCATATTAACCGTGAGATTGAACATCAGCTTGCTGGTCGAGAAGCAAAGATTCAGATTAAATGTAATTCCATGGTGGATGAAGCAATTATTGACTCTCTCTATCGCGCCTCTCAAGCCGGTGTTAAGGTCAATGTTGTTGTCCGTGGCATTTGTTCTTTACGTCCTGGAGTTCTGGGCTTATCAGAGAACATTCAGGTGCGTTCCATTTTGGGGCGTTTCTTAGAACATTCTCGTGTGTTTACCTTTGCTAATGGTTCAGAACCGAAAATTTTTATCGGTTCTGCAGATATGATGCACCGCAACCTTGATCGTCGTGTAGAAGCGTTAGTCCCTATCAAGAATGAGGCCCACCAACAATATCTGTTGGATATGTTTGACCTCTATGTTTCAGATAGCACCTCAAGCTGGCACCTTGATAGTCAAGGTACGTGGAAACGTCATTATCTGGATCAGGACGGCAATCCGCTAACAGATGTTCAATCCTATTATTTGGAATCTCGAGAGCGTCGACAAGGAAAATAATAACTTTTTAGAGTTTGAGTCGTAAGCGGATTATCATTTGTACGCTTTGGTTCTTTAGAATGTCTTGTGGAAGGTTTTCTTCCACAAGACATTCTTTGTTCACACACAGGTAAGGCCCCTCCGCTATGGCAAAAGAGTCGGTGTATTCTGCTCATCGTTGTGATGACGATTATTCGGTGACACGTGTTAGCGATAACGAAGTACCTGTTACGGCAGCAGGATGTATCGTCTGGCGTTATAAGCATGAGCGTTTAGAGACTCTCATCATCCACCGTCCTCGCTATGATGATTGGTCGTGGCCTAAAGGCAAACAAGATAGTGGCGAAACAATTGCTGAAACTGCTATCCGTGAAGTCCGTGAAGAGGTGGGGTTAGACGTTACTCTTGGGGTGCCTCTGGCCCGCACCGAATACCCTGTTAAACGTAAAACAAAACATGTTTACTATTGGGCTGCGGAAGTATCTGCTACCACAAAACCTCACGCCGATATGGGTGAGGTAGATGAATTGCGCTGGGTCACGCCAGAACAGGCGTTTACCATGCTAACCAACGAAACAGATCAAGAACCTCTTGAAGCGTTAGTTCGTCTTTGGGAACAAAAAGATCTTGCAACTCGTTCTCTTGTGGTGATTCGTCATGCAAAAGCTAAACCACGTTCAACGTGGACAGCTGCCGAGGGGGAACGCCCGTTAGCGGCAACGGGAAAACGTCAAGCATTATCGGTATGCCGACTTTTACAGGCTTGGGCTCCTCAAAAAATTTATTCTTCACCGTGGAAACGCTGTATGCAAACAGTGGCTGCATACACTAAAAATACGGGTATCACTATCAAAGAGAAATCTACTTTGACAGAAGATTCTCATCATCGTCATCCTAAACGTGTTGTACGTTTTGTGGAATCACTTTTCGATAAGGAATATCCGGTGGCTTTGTGTACTCATCGTCCTGTTTTGCCGACGGTTGTTGAGGTTTTTGCAAAGAGTGTTCCTCAGTCTGTAGCCAAAAATTTTCCTTCTCGTGACCCACGTTTAGAGTTGGGTGAGTTGTTGGTGCTTCATATCAGTAAGTTACGTCCTACGCGTATTGTCTCGTGGGAGCGTATTCGTTCTTTTGACGACTAATCAGCTCACCATATTAGGTGTGTTGTTAACCTCTCTCTTTTTCTAGGAGAGAGGTTATTCTTATTTTACGTAGGATAAGATAACTGGTATCTAATTTTATTGTTGTCTACCAGATTTTCCTATGTTCTCTTCTGCTCCAGCGTCTAACTCATCCATTCCTACATCCTGTGAAGATATGTCATCTGCACAGCCTGTTCCTACCCCTTATGAAGATTTATTAGCCGAGATTATGGAGCAGGGACAAGATAAAGCAGACCGTACCGGTACAGGCACCCGCTCAGTTTTTGGTCGGCAGATGCGTTTTGATTTGAGGGAGTCTTTTCCCCTCATCACCACAAAACGTGTTCATTTTAAGTCAGTCGTTTTAGAGCTTCTATGGTTTTTGCGCGGAGACTCTAACGTCCGTTGGTTACAAGAGCGCGGTGTCACCATCTGGGATGAATGGGCAGATGAAAACGGTGATTTAGGCCCCGTATATGGTGTGCAATGGCGTAGCTGGCCAACTCCTGACGGGCATAGTGTAGATCAGATTGCGCAAGTTATTGAGTCATTAAAAAATTTTCCGGATTCTCGCCGTCATATTGTTTCGGCGTGGAACCCTGCAGAAGTAGACCAGATGGCGTTGCCTCCTTGTCACGCTCTCTTTCAGTTTTATGTTACTCACCGTCCAGATGGTGTTGATGAGTTAAGCTGCCAGTTGTATCAGCGTTCTGCTGATATGTTCCTTGGCGTACCGTTCAATATTGCCTCCTATGCACTTTTGACGCATATTATTGCTAAAGAAGTGGGAATGGTTCCTGGTGAGTTTATTTGGAGTGGTGGAGATTGCCATATTTATTCCAACCACTTTGAACAGGTGAGAGAGCAACTTTCGCGAGAGGCTCGCCCCTACCCCACTTTAGAGATTCGTGATGCTACGTTAGAAACCTACGAGTACGAAGATTTTGAGCTTGTAGGTTATGACCCGCATCCAACCATTAAAGCGCCTATCGCCGTTTAGGCGTCAGGTTATTCTGGCTAAGGAATACCCCCGTTATGAGTAGTTTTGTTCTTCACGCTATTTGGGCTCAGGCAGCAAACCGAGCGATGGGACGTGAGGGCACTATGCCGTGGCATGTGTCCGAAGATTTGCGTTTCTTCCGGCAACGTACAACAGGGTCAGCTGTGGTGATGGGTCGTAAGACGTGGGAGTCTTTCCCCGAGGCGTTCCGTCCGCTGCCGAACCGTTTTAATATTGTTATTTCTCGTTCTATTAGTGCGCCGGTTGAGCGTGATGGTGCGTTGTGGGTAGGTTCTTTAGAGCAGGCTCTTGAAGGTGCTGCTACTCCAGAAAAGTTTGACGTCGGTGCCCCCTGTCAGGCTATTTCAGAAGACGATGATACAGCGCAGAATATTTGGCTTATCGGCGGTGCACAATTATTTGAGCAGGCACTTCACCGTACCGATTTACCGGTAGTACGTTCCGGTGCTGTTGAGCAGATTCTTCGCACCACCTTTGATGTTGCAGTAGAAGACGCTGACGTGTTCGCTCCCATCATTGATGAACAATCTTTTGCTGCTGTTGAGACAATCCGTTCTTTCGTCAGTGAGCAGGGGTGGATTAGCCCTCGCGCCGGTGAGAAGAACAGCCCTGTTCGTTGTGTCATTGAGCGTCTTATTCGTTCATAATGCGGGGTGTTCTGACCAATATATGAACCGTAGGTTCGGTTCTGTTCCTTCAGGCGCGGTAGACTGTCCCTATGAATTTTACGACCGGTGACTCAGTAGCTTTTGTTGGATATCGTGGCATGGTTGGGTCTGTGCTGATGAAACGTATGGAAGAAGAAGACGATTTTTCAGGTATTACTCCCGTCTTCTATTCCACCTCTCAGGCAGGTCAACCAGCTCCTTCGTTTAAAGGGGCAGAATCCAACGACGTTCTTCATGATGCGTATGATATTGAGGATTTAGCGCGTCATCGTGTCATTCTCACCACTCAAGGTGGCGACTATACTTCACGAGTACATCCCCAGTTGCGCGAACGCGGTTGGGACGGTATCTGGATTGATGCAGCGTCCACTTTACGTATGAACGATGATTCAGTGATTGTTCTTGATCCGGTGAACCGTCATGTGATTGACCGTGCCCTTGAATCGGGTGTTAAAGATTTTGTGGGCGGTAACTGCACTGTTTCCTGTTTGCTGATGGGTCTTGGTGGTTTATTCAAGAACGGTCTTGTCCAGTGGGCTAGTTCGATGACTTATCAGGCAGCTTCTGGTGGCGGTGCCCGCCATATGCGTGAGGTTCTCAAGCAATTCCGTGATGTGTCTGCTGAGGTCAGTGCGGATCTTGACGACCCTGCCGCAGCCATTTTGGATATTGACCGTCAGGTTCTTGCAAAGCAGCGTTCTGGTCAGCTAGATACTGAACAATTTGGTGTGCCATTGGCAGGTTCGTTGATTCCGTGGATTGATAGCGATTTGGGTCAGGGGCAGTCTCGTGAAGAGTGGAAAGCTGAAGTTGAGGCGCAGAAGATTCTGGGGCTTTCCGATGATGAGCGGATTTTGATGGATGGTTTGTGTGTGCGTATTGCGACGATGCGTTCTCATTCTCAGGCTTTGACGCTCAAACTTACGGAGGATATCCCGTTGGCTGAGATTGAGCGTTTGATTGATGAGGATAATCCGTGGGCTAAGGTTGTTCCGAATACTCGTGAGGATTCTATGCGTGATTTGACTCCGGTTGCTGCTTCTGGTTCTTTGGAGATTCCGGTTGGGCGTTTGCGGAAGATGTCGATGGGACCAGAGTATTTGAGTGCTTTTACGGTAGGTGACCAATTATTGTGGGGTGCTGCTGAGCCGGTACGTCGTATGCTCAATATTGTGACGGGAAAGCTATAAGAGGGTTTTTTGTTCGCCTTGCTCATGTTGTTGTGGCGGGTGTAGCTTCTTGATAAAAATACGCGGTATTTGACTGCTCTGAGAGAGTTCGTCACATACCGCGTATTTTTATGGTGTGTAGGTTTTATATTTGGTTTTTTCGTTGGCGACGTTCTTCAGATCGTGCTTTAAAACGGCGCCAGATACCGATAACTTTTGCTTTAGCCCAGAGGTTGAGGCGGTGTGCCCACGCAAATTCGGTGCCCCATAACCCCATGCCGAGGAAGATGAAGAGCCATCCTGGACCGGGTGTTACGAGCATGACGATTCCGGCGAGAATGCAGAGGAGTCCTAGCGTAATAACGATGAAACGGTGTATGACCAAAAGTAGCGGGTGTTTACTCATAAAGTTTCGTAGCTTCGCTAGTTTTTGGTGGATTTTGCTATCTTGGCTCTCATTAATTTCTTGGTCTAAAGACATTGTTTTTAGGCCTTCCCACTTTTATCAAGCGCTCATCGTTAGGAGTGTAAAAACTATTTATATCCTAAAAAGCTGGTGAGTTTCCGATAAATGCTGGTGAGTTAGTCTAGCGTTATGCCGACCATGACGGGTTCTGGTACTAAATGGACACCAAATTTTTGGGTTACGCCCTCACGTACGGTACGAGCAATGGCTAGGATGTCTTGGCATTGCGCGTTTCCGCGGTTGGTGATGGCCAGAGTGTGTTTTGTTGACAGTGATGCTCTAGCACCGCAGATGTCGTTGTGCTCGCGGTCTAGCCCGAAACCTTTGGAGAATCCGGCGTGTTCTATCAACCATGCCGCGCTGAGTTTAGTTTTGCCGTCGATGAGGTTTCCTTGTACATCGTAGACGGGGTATTGTGGCGCGTTTTGTGGAAGATTTTTGAGCTGGGTGTTGTCGATAATGGGGTTGGTGAAGAAGGAGCCGGTGGAATAGGTGTCTCGGTCTTGTGGGTTTAGCACCATTCCTTTTGATGCGCGTAGCATCAGCACTTTTTCTCGTACGTCTTGTAGTTCTGCTCGGTCTCCTGCATTAACTCCGAGTTGTCGGGCTAGTTCTGCATATCGGATAGGGGCAGATTCTGCTCGTTTTTCGAGGGTGAAGACGACGCTGAGCACAACATAGCGGGAGAGCCCGTTAGACATGTGTTGTTTCAGGAGTGAGTCTCGGTAGGAGAAGTGGAGTTCTTCGTTGCTGAAAGTGATGATTTCGTTGGTGTTTCTATCCCATACGCGTACCTGTGTGATGGTGTGCGCTACTTCAGAGCCGTAGGCGCCGACGTTTTGTACGGGGGTTGCGCCAACGGTTCCGGGGATACCAGAGAGCGCTTCTACCCCAGACCAGCCTTCGTTCACTGCGTGTTCTACGAATCCGTCCCAGGAGTGTCCAGCTTGTACACGGACGGTGACGGTTGTTTCGTTGCTATCAGCGTCAAGGATTTCTATGCCTTCGGAGACAATATGGAGTACTGTTCCGTTGAAGCCTTCGTCTGAGACAAGGATATTTGAGCCTCCACCGATAATTAGAAGAGCATCTGAGCGTTGCTGTACATCTTTGAGCGCGTTAATGATATCTGCTTCGGAGGATGCTCGAATATAGGTTTTTGCGGGTCCGCCAACTTCTGCGGTGGTTATTTCTTTCAACAACATTTCATTCACGTTCTCTAGTCTAGCGTGCGTGGCGGTTGTTCATTCTGTTCTGAATGAACCTGTATCGAAGTTATTATGGGCAAAGATTCGGTGTATATGGGGCGGTGTTGTGTGGTTTTTTCTGGTGGTCTGAGGTGTTTGGTGAGGAACATGGAGAGGAGGATGAAGCCGAGGACGATAGAGAGTCCTTGGCGGATACCGAAGTGTTCTCCGAGTAGTCCAAGTAGTGGTGGTCCGCCGAGGAAGGCTGCATATCCAATGGTTGATACGACTGAGACGCGCACCGCTGATTTGTGAGAATCGTCTGAAGCTGCTGACATGCCGGTGGGGAATCCAAGCGAAACACCGATACCCCAGATGAGTAGACCAAGGAATCCGATGAGTACGTTTGGGGCGAAGATGAAGATACTCAGCCCGCATAGGGCTAAGGTGCAAGTGGCACGTATGACGGGCACTCTACCGTAGCGGTTGAGGAACCATGTGCCGCTGAGGCGTCCGAAAGTCATGGCTCCTACGAATACGGCGTAGCCAATGGAACCGGTGGTAGCGTCTGCTCCATATTCTTGAGTGAGTGCTAGTGCTGCCCAGTCGTTGGCGGAACCTTCGGCGAGCGCCATTCCGAGGACGAATAATCCGATGAAGATGGTGTGTTTGTCGCGCCATGCGTCGCGTACTTTGTAGGAGGATACTTGTTGCATGGTGTGGGTATCTTCTGCCCCGTAGTGTTCGCTGTGGCATTGTGAGATGGAGTATGCAACGATGATGGCAATAAGGCAAGCGAAGTAGATGCTGTGCCAGAGGAATGGTATCCCAAGTTGAGTGTCGAGGGCGCTCAGTAGTGCCCCAATGACGGTTCCAATAGAGAAGAAGCCGTGCATGGTGGAGGTGACGAATCGCCCTAAGGCTCTTTCGACAGCGACGCCTTGGACATTAGCTGAGACGTTTGAGACGGCACTACCTAGGCCTATGGTACTGAGGCAGATGACGGCGAGGGGGATGTTGCTGTAGTGTACGGCGATGCCGACTCCTGCTAAACCGCAGGTGGAAATTGAGTAACAGAATTTTAAGCAACGTCTAGCGCCAAAGCGTGAGACGAGTATTCCTGAAGCGGTAACAGCGAGGAAGGAGCCGAGTGTTTGGGCGAGAAGGAGTAGCCCCATGGGTCCGGCAGAGAGTTCTAGCCCGTGAGCGATATCGGGTAGGCGTGCTAGCAGCCCCGATAATGCTAGTCCGCTGGCAAAGAATATTGCCAGAATAGCTCGGTACCAGGTGTTGATGTCTTTTCTGCTCAGAGGGGTTGAAACCAACCGGATGCCCTTTCGACCAGTAGTGTGAAGTTGTTTGTTTTTAGAGTTGTACGATGGCTTGTGCTTTGAGGAGAACTTTTTGTTCTTTGCCGTTTTCGTCTGTGGTGGTGACGGTGAGGTCTACTCGTGTTTGTTGTGTGTCGGGGTAGAGTTCTGCAATTTTTCCTGAAACGTGCACGGTTGCGGTGGGTTCTTGGGGGTTTTGTTGTGCTGGTGCGTCGGGAACGATGACGGGTTTGCTGAAACGGCATTGGTAGTCGATGATGGCGCCGGGGTCGGTTGCCCATTCGCTGACGAGGTTGATGGCTAGCCCCATGGTGTACATTCCGTGGGCGATGACTCCTGGTAGTCCTACGGATTGTGCGAACCGTTCGTTCCAGTGGATGGGGTTGTAGTCTCCTGATGCTCCGGCGTATTTGATGAGGTCGGCTCGGCTAATAGAAAAGCTTGTGTTGCCGATGTTCTCGCCTTTTTCGAGGGTGTTGAAGGTTGGTTTCATGGTTATTCTCCTCGAATGAGTAGTGAGGTGGTGCAGGTGCTCAGTAGTTCGCCATCGGTGGTGTGTAGTTCTTCACGTGTGGTGAGCATTGCGCTAGTGCCGATCATGCGGAGGTTTTCTACGTGCACGGAGGTGATGATGTTATCTCCGGCGGTGATGGGTTGGTGGTGGGTGAATCGTTGGTCGGCGTGGACGACTCTGCTGAAGTCAATGCCTGATTCTGGGTCTTGAATGAGTAGGCTATCTGCTTGTTGTGCCAAGATGATGGCGTAGGTTGGTGGTGCAATGATGTCACGATAGCCGGCTTTTTGTGCGGTTTTGGTGTCGTGGTGTAGGGGTGATTGTGCTTGTGTTGCGTGCGCAAATTCTCGGATGTGTTCTTTTCCAACGGTGTAGGGGGTGTTGTTGGTGTATGTTTTTCCGAGGATTTCGGGGTTAATTTTTTGGGTGTTGGGCATGGTCTTAGTCTATAGCTTTGAGGTGAAGATGACCTATTCTTGCTTTGTTTTTGTGATGTGCTGTCGGTGTGAAGGTGCTGGTTATTCCCTTATTGATATTGTTTTGGAAATCTCAAGTTTTATTGAGAGTCTGCTTGTAGCAGATAAACAGTGGGGGTAATCTGGAGCACAGAATAGATAAAGGTTATAGTGCTTTACCTGTGAGGTAATTCCGTTGAGTGTTATTTCAGGGCTGAGACAATAAAGATATAAAGGAATATTCCATGTCCGTGCAGCGTACTTTTTTCATGCGAGTTTTATCTTCTACTGTGGTTATTCCGCTTCTTGCTTTAGCAGGCTGTTCTGGTGAAGCCCAAGAGCAGTCTCATTCTTCGCAGGTTGTACCGGCAAATATTAAACCGGCGCAAAATCCTGACCCGCAGGCGATGGAGAAAATTAATCAGTTGTTCTCTGTGACCGAAACGATGCATAAGGCGCAGCAAAAGGCGTTGATTCAGTGTGTTGCTCAGCATGGGGCACATATCGTAGAGGTTCCACTCTCCACCTATAGCGTTCAAAAAGAAACTTTTTCGCCGCTTTCTCTCGAACATGCACGCCAATACGGTTACGGTAATGGAGACGCCGTCATTGAAAAATCTATCGTCCAGCAAGACGATCCTCAAGCCCAAGAATTTATCATGGGAAACCCCATGAACGGTAGCGTTAGCGTAGAAGGCATAGGTGGTGCTATCGCTAAAGACGGTTGTCTTGCCCAAAGCTATCAAGAAGTTTTTGGCACACCTGAAGCCGGTGTTATTTTTGTGGGAGGTCCGCAAGCCATCGTAGAGCCGTACCGCCAAGCAATCTGGAAAGACCCTCAAGTAAAAACAATTGAACAAGAGTGGTCACAGTGCATGAAAGAAGATTTTCATCAAGACGTCCCTAATACGATTGAAGCCAGAAAACATGATTCATCCGTTGAATCAGCCGTACAAGATGCACAATGCCGTGAAAAAACCGGCTACGATCAAAAAATGGCAACACTATCTAACGCCTATTACACGACTTTGCTCAACGATAAACCAGCTTTGATTGAAAATATCGCCCAAGCAAAGAAAACTGCTGAAGAAAATGCACCCAAAATCATTCAGCAAACACCATAAACAATAGATATTCAGGTTGGGGTTTCACTACGACAAGTGAAACCCCAACTCATATCGTGTTGTGCCCCTTCCCTACACGTTGCGCCCCTGAGCAGAAAGACATCTCATGACGGCTACCAAAACATCCAAGCTTTGGGTCATTCTCCTCGTAGTGATTCTCTGCGCTATCACCATCGGTTCGCTCATTCTTGCTATGAGCTTTAAAACAACCGCCCAAAAAGCAGCAGAAGCAGCTGCACCACCCCCATCAACCGTTACAGCAGAAGTCACTAAAGAACGCCTACGCACCGTTACTGACGTCATCTGCACACCTGGGTACAGTGGCACAACAAATCTACAGCCCCGTAATATCGCTCCCAACGGACAATACACCAATATTGATATCGTCCAAGATGAGGTACTCCGTCAAGGATCACACCTAGCAGATATCAACGGCTCCCCTGTAATTGCACTCATTGGAGGATTCTCCCTCTACCGAGACCTACATCTTGAAGACTCTGGTCCCGATGCCGAACTACTCAACAACAACCTTCAAGAGCTCGGCTTGATGGGAAATCAAGGTGCCACTATCACCGCCGAAACGTACCGTGCTCTCAACGCCCTCTACGCGGGTTTTGGGTACCCACCGCTAAAGAACGAAGACACTATCCCTGTCTCAGGTTTTATTGTCCTGAGCGAACCATCCACCGTCATTAGCGCACCACGAAGCACCGGAGACGCTCAAACTGAGCCACTAGCACGTATTGCTGCTGGCACCAAAGAACTCCTGTGCACCGGCCCATCAGGAGAACTCACCCCCGAAGCACAAGACGGGCAGAAAATTCTTTTCCCCGCATTCTCTAACACCGAATACACAGCCCGACTCACCACCCCCACCCAACAGCAAAATACTGATAACGCACCAGAACAAGCACTCCCACACAATGAAGGTACGCCACCAGTCATCAACGCACCTCAAGAGAAGAAAAAGCTTGTTCTCAATATCCCCGAAGAACTCTCCGCCAACGAAGGAACCGTTCGAGGAGTGCTCGTCCTACAAGAAGCGCCAGAAGACCAGCTCGTTGTACCAACCTCAGCAATCTTCAACCGAAATGGAACCGATAAAATCACTCTCGTCAAAGGGGATTCTGAAGAGGAAATCCCTATTCAGGTGATTTTCTCGGCAGAAGGTAAAAGCGCAATTACTGCCCAAGGACACGAGCTCGCCCCCGGAGAACACGTCAAAATACCGGTAGGTGCATAGATTCTATGACGACTCAAGAACATAGCGTCATCGCTGAGAATCTCTCCAAAGGATTCGTTCAAGGCGAAGAGCACATCACCGTCCTTGAACAGCTCAATCTCACCCTCAATTATGGTGAGGTAATCGCCATCCTTGGGCCTTCTGGCTCTGGTAAAAGCACCCTATTGAACATCCTCGGGTTACTATCAACTCCCGATGAAGGAACTTATGTTCTAGACGAGGAAGATACCTCAGCCCTTAACGCCAAAGAGCGAGCGCTCCTTAGACTGCATAAAATTGCGTTTGTCTTTCAGGCATTTCACCTCATTGACCATAAAAATGTCTTTAAAAATGTTGAACTACCACTGATATACCAAGGTGTACCACCGCAAGAACGTGCAGAACGAGTGAAAGCCATTATTGAACGGCTTGGGTTATCGCACCGTCTTTACGCAAAAATTAATACCCTCTCTGGCGGCGAAAAACAACGTGTTGCCATTGCTAGAGCACTGGTGACAGAACCAAAGGTTCTTTTATGTGATGAGCCCACAGGCTCTTTAGACGCAGAACGAACCCAAGAAGTTATCGCATTACTACGAGAGGTCACAGGCGAAGAGCAAACGACCATTGTGGTCACACACGATAGCGATGTTGCGCGAGAATGTGACCACTGTTTACGTGTTGAATCAGGCAGGCTGGTCGAGGATACTCGTTATCGTCCTTCTGCCAATACTGCTCAACGAGTCAAAGATTCTTCTGTTGTACCGGTGCACGCAATAGAAATGAACCGTCCACGGTGGTTTGTTGCAAGTATCAAAGAAGCTTTTGACGCGTCGATACATCGCATGAGACGTAACCTTTTTACGATGTTTGCAGTAGCTTTAGGTATTGCTTCATTAGTTTTGACGGTGGGGCTTACAGCAACTATCTCGGGGCAGCTTTCGGACGCATTCGATGTGTTTCTTGCTCAGCGCGTCACGTTAGAGGAGACTTCAAAAACTCCGATGACTCAAGAGCAAATTCTTGAGTTAGAGCAATCTGCACCCTATAAGAACCTCAAAAATCTTCACGGAGTTAAAAACGTTGCGTTAATGAAGCAAGTAGTATCGGGGGCTATCGTGACGTCTGCCCCTGTGTTGGGACAGGCGAACTATTTTCAGGGAACAACGCCTGTCGACGCCTCTGTATATCGTGCAACAAGCAGCGTCTTTGTTGCACAAGGACAAAACCTTATTGCAGGTCGACTTTTCGACCAAGGCCATAGCCAAAGAGCCGATCAGGTTGCTGTTGTCGGGGAAGGTTTATTACAAAGGCTCAACATCACGTGGTCAGAAGGTTTATATCTTTACGTTAAGGGTGTTCCTATCAGCATTATTGGCGTCGTTTCAGAGAATCCTTCATTATCTGAAACCTATGCTTCCATCTATGTTCCATTAGGTTCAAAGCTCACGTTAAAAGATGCTGGCAGTATCAGTACAGAACCACTGAAAATTATTCTCGCGACAGACCCGGGTGCAACAAATCAGGTAGGGCAAGAAGCCGTATATACGATTTCTCCAGACCGCCCAGGAAAATTTACCGCGGTCTTACCACCTGAGCCGAAGACCCTTCGAAATGCGGTAGATACGCAGCAGAAGAACCTCCTTATCGCGATGTCGTTAGTGACGCTTAGTATTGGTGCTATTGGCATTATGAATACTTTTCTTGTAGCTGTCATTGAACGCCGTAAAGAAATCGGGTTACGGCTTGCTATTGGTACAGACCCTCGCGGTATTCTTCTTCAGATAGCCGCCGAAAGCATCATGGTCAGTGTCATTGGAACAATTGCGGGCATTGTTTTAGCCGTCAATGTCATTGCCGTTGTGTGCCTCATCAACCAGTGGACACCTATTATCGGTGCAGAAACTATAGGTATCGGGTTGCTCAGCGGTTTGCTTGTTGGTGTTTTAGCAGGGTTATACCCCGCGTTTAAGGCATCTCGTGTTGAACCGGTACAAACCCTCTCTGAAGGGTAAAACTTCTATCCCATCCCCCCATACATGTTAAGAGGTGCTTGTGATACTAGCTGTATCACAAGCACCTCTTAATATTTTACGTAGCTAAAATGGTGAAACCGTTACTGTTTTACGCGTTATATACCGTAGCTTTCTTCAGGGCACGAGGCGAACGAGCATCAAGAACAAAGCCAATGACTGCGGCAATGAGAGTCGGCACAGCCCAACCTAGCTCTTGAGAGAAACCAGGAGACCAGCTAATGAGCGGCGCAATTATTGCAGAACCCCACCCTAAGGTGTTCAACGCCGATAAGCTGGCAAAAGCTACTGCTACGCCCAACGCACCACGGAACGTCCAATAAAGATTCTTACCGGTGAAGGGTTCGATAAGAGTCAAGAAAATCAAAGTGATAGCGGCAGGATACAGAACCCCAATAATCGGAGCAGCAACCATCAGTACTGCGCTCAGTCCCAAGGTTGATAGGGCAAAAGCAATCAGAGAGAAAATTACTAGCCATACACGGTAAGAAATAGCGGGTACTAATTTAGCGAAGAATTCGCTTGTTGCACCTAAAAGACCAACAGCAGTAGTCAAACATGCCAAAAGGACGATGAGCCCAAATATGCTAGCACCCCAGCTTCCCATGGTCTGCTCTGCAGCATACGAGAGAAGTTGTGCGCCGTCTTCAAAAGAACGCCCTTGAGGAATATGCGCACCAATAATCGCTAGACCAGCATAAACGATTGCGAGAAGAACACCAGCAATGATGCCAGCGATACTCACACCACGGGTGAGCGCTCGCCCTTGAGGGATGCCTTTATGTTGCAAGGACGATACCACGATAATGCCAAATGCTAAGGCCGCCAGAGAGTCCATGGTGAGATACCCAGAAATAAAGCCAATGCTCAAGGGGTGTTCACCGTATTTTTCGGTAGGAGCTGGTGCGTCGCCACTAAAGGTTGAAATACCTAAGATTACGAGTACAGCAAGCAATAGTAGAAGTAGCGGGGTTAGCACTTTACCAAGAGCATCAACGATAGTTCCAGTGTGTAAGCACAGAGCAAAAGTTATCCCAAAGAAAAGTGCGCTAAAAAGTACTGCAGCAGGTAAAGAGTCAATACCAAAGATTGGTACGACGGCAGTGGAAAAGCTGACGACTGCAGTACGTGGTAATGCGTAGAATGCACCGATAGAAAGATATACCAGTACGGGGAAAAGAACACCGAAAATTACGCCACCGCGGTTGGCGAGGTCGTGTATATCGCGTCCAGAGATAGCGATAGCGAGGATACCTAGTACGGGTAGAGCGACTCCTGTCAGAAGAAAACCAATGAGTGCGGGAATAAAGTTTTCTCCGGCTTCGGCGCCAAGGGCTGGCGGGAAGATGAGGTTTCCTGCACCGAAGAACATAGAAAAGAGCATCAGTGCAGCGATAAAGATTGTTGATAAGTTTCGTACGGGGTGAGAGGTATGCACGGTTATAACCCATCATAATGAAATGTTGTATGGAACGATAGCAAAGAAAGCTCCTACGGCGAGAGCATTGTGTGCTACACCGTAGGAGCTACTAAAAAAGCTCATCCAGATATTATCTGAATGAGCTTTTTGCTGAGCCCCGACCGGGAATCGATCCCGGGACCTCCATCTTACCAAGATGGCGCTCTACCACTGAGCTATCGGGGCGAAGTAGCGGTGGACGGGCTCGATCCGTCGACCTCACGATTATGAGTCGTGCGCTCTAACCAGCTGAGCTACACCGCCAAGTATGTGCCTCATGTCAAGACTCATACAGAGCCCCGACCGGGAATCGATCCCGGGACCTCCATCTTACCAAGATGGCGCTCTACCACTGAGCTATCGGGGCAACAGGGAATACATTACCGTACTCACCAAGAAAGGCGCAAATATTTTCACACTATATTGAGGTGTTCTGCGCCACTACTCTTAATATTTTTTACCTTGACCACGGTTTTTTCTAAAACCACGGTCATCGCCAAAGCGCTTAGAACCAGAATCACGGTCACGGCGGTTGTATCCGCCACGGTCTGAACGGTTACGGTCACCATAACCGCCGCGGTCGCCACCGCGGTCACGGCGGTTGTATCCGCCACCTTCACGGTTTCCTCCGCCAAAGCGTCCACCGCCACTACGTGGTCCGCGGTCTTTAGAGATATTAACGTATTCACCGTTAATTTGGGTGTCTTTGAGACGGTCGAAGAAATCGCGAGGAAGGTCTTCGGGCAACCCTACAACAGTGAAGTTCTTACGGATGTCGATAGAACCGATCTGTGAGCCTTTGATGCCGCCTTCGTTGGTCAAAGCGCCAACAATCATACCGGGGTTCACACGGTTGTTATGGCCAACCTGAAGCTTATAGTCAACCATTCCAGCTTCTGGTCCGCGGGGGCGACGTTCACGGCGGTCAGAACGCTCAGAACGCTCGTCGTCGAAACGGTCACGACGGCGGTTCTTCATCTCTGGGATTTCTTCCACAAAGAAGGGGCGACCTTCTTGCGCAATAACGGCTAAAGCAGCTGCAATTTCTAGAGCGTCAACGTCGTTTTCATTCTCGTATTTCGTGATGATTTCACGGAATAGTGAGAGGTCTTCAGTTTCGATGGTGTCAGTAATTTGTTGAGCGAAACGAGTCTTACGATTCTCGTTCACGTCATCAACTGATGGCATGTGCATCTGCTCAACTTTTTGACGAGTTGCCTTTTCAATCTGGCGCAACATGTATTTTTCACGAGGAGTCATGAACAAGATTGCTTCACCGTCACGACCGGCACGGCCAGTACGTCCAATACGGTGTACGTATGATTCAGTATCGTGAGGGATGTCGAAGTTGACGACCAAGGAGATACGTTCTACGTCAAGACCACGAGCAGCAACGTCGGTTGCCACAAGAATATCTACACGCCCGTCACGCAAAGAATCAACGGTACGTTCACGGAGTTGTTGAGGGATGTCGCCGTTGATAGCAGCAGCTTGGTATCCGCGAGCCTTAAGTTTTTCGGCGAGTTCTTCGGTCTCTTTTTTGGTACGAACGAACACGATGACGCCGTCATAGTTGCCCACTTCAAGAACTCGGGTCATTGCTTCAAGCTTGTGCGAGTGCATGACCTGAATGAAACGCTGGCGAATATTAGAAGCGGTAGAAGTTTTAGACTTTACGCGAATTTCGGCAGGATCGTTGAGGTATTGATCAGCAATTTTGCGAATGGTCTTCGGCATGGTTGCAGAAAATAGTGCAACTTGCTTGGAGCTAGGAGTCTGGGCAAGGATTTCTTCGACGTCTTCAGCGAATCCCATGCGGAGCATTTCATCGGCTTCATCCAATACGAGGTATTGAAGGTCAGAGAGATCTAGTGAGCCTTTTTTCAAGTGGTCGATAACGCGACCGGGTGTGCCAACGACGACCTGTGCGCCACGGCGTAGACCGTTAAGCTGGGGACCGTAAGGAGAACCGCCGTAGATGGGGAGGACGGTGAAATCGTCCATGTGGGTGGCGTAGGAGGTGAAGGATTCAGCAACCTGTAGGGCGAGTTCACGGGTGGGGGCAAGAACAAGCACCTGGGTTGCTTTAGAAACACCGTTGATGTCAGAAAGTTCTGCAAGGCGGGACAACGCTGGAACAGCGAAAGCCGCAGTTTTACCGGTACCGGTCTGTGCTAGACCAACAACGTCGCGTCCTTCAAGGAGCAAAGGAATGGTTTGTTCTTGGATGGGGGAAGGCTTTTCGTAGCCAACTTTTTCTAGAGCTGCCAAGACACGTGCGTCAAGACCGAGGTCAGTAAATTTGATGCCTTCGTCTTCTGCGGTGTTTTTCTCGGTAGTTTCTTCAACGAGGTTTTCGGTGGTGTGTGTGGGCTCGATGAACTCTAGTTCTGCTTTAACAGCAGAGTTATTTTCTGTCAATTTTTCCTACTTCAAAGTGGGGTCGGTTGCACCCAATTTTTAGGGTGCAGGTAACCGGGACTCCCTGCTCGCGTAGTTGGGTGCGCCATCTACTATTCGGCGCTACCTTATATCCTCCGCGGTGAAAATAATTCCAGCGGAAACGTGAACTCCATGAAAACTCATAATGAGATAACGGACGGAGTGTTTTAAAAGGTTTGCGCGTATAAAAGCGAGCTGTTTCTCTCAGGCTGACAACATGATAGTTGTTAGCCAGTTTCTGATTAAGCGCCTGTTTTCAGTCGGTCGGCGCGCGCATCTGTGTTTATGGGAAACCGGTAATGTACGTTGTTTACCTTACCGTATAAAACGAAGTTTTAGGGAATCGGGTGACAGAACCGACACTAAAAGCAGTTTATGCCCCGACTCTCTCGAGTACATAAATTGTGCCAAACCGCTGATATTCGCGATAGTTTCCACCAAAATATTTTCGTGCATAATGTGCAGGATCTTTGGGGGCAGATTTTCCCCATCCTCCCCCAGCACGGTCAATGACAACGTATTGAGGATGGGCGTTATGTGTCTTATCTCCAATCCAGAAAACTTGGTGTTCGGGCACGAGATATGTCAAAAGAGATAAATCAGAAGCTACGGAGCTATGGGCCGGAATAGATTCTAATGCTTGTTGTTTTTCATACTCTTCAACGCTCAACGAAGATGATAGGAAGCCGGTGTGGGTGATTTTCCATAATGGTTGGTAAGGGAAAGAAACAATAACGATAAGAAACGCCAACCATAAAAAGCTTGTACGAGTTAGCTCTTGAGCACGTTGAGTCGATAGAGCAAAAAGGTGTTGAGCTTTAGCGCTGAGATAACGTAACGGTGCAAAACGGTGCATCGACAAAAGTCCGTCCAGCAGGGCCATAAACACAATGGGCATAAGGACCAAAGAATAATGCCAGGTTGGCGCCCAATACGATTCATGCGGTGATAGAAAACGCCAGAGTATTGTCGGTAACGCGATAAGCGCCAAGGGGGAAAGGACCCATAGAAAAACTCCAGAGAAGAGTAACAACACCAGAGTCAGAGTTTTTTGCCAGGGGTAGAACAGCAGTCCGAAAGATTGTAAAGGATCCGAGAGTATTTCAGAGAGGTTGAGTTTATCTGAGTAGTCGAATACTCCTCCACTGTTGTAGGCGGGCAGGATGACGAGGACAGAAAGTAGCGACCACATAATTCCCCAGAACAGTAGCAGTACAGCATGCAACGAACCATCGTGACGATTAATGGTACGTGTTGCATGAAGCATACGTTGTGGTACCGGCGGGGCCGAGGATGCAGAGGGAAATAGTCTTTGGTGGATGGAAGTTATGGTTCCAGCACGAATAGCAATAACGAGGGCAATCGTAGCAACTGTGATACCGAGGTCTTCTTTGACGAAAGCTATCGGCATCGCCCAGTAGCAGGCTCGTTTGAGGTTTTTTACTGATTCTGAGGTCTTTTGGCTTAGGACGATGTTCCCTAAAGAGGCACAGAGAAAAGGCAGGGCAAAAGCCACTTCGTGGAATTGTACTGATACCGCATTTTGCACGCCGAAGCTTAGCCCGTAGGCGATAGTTAGCGTGATGGCTCCGATAGGAGGAATCACCTGTTGGGCGTAACGGCAGAGGAGATAAGCAGAATACGCTACTAAAGCGTTCTGCACGTAAAGGAGTGTTGCTGGAGATGGAAAGAGCGCGTAGAGGGGTCCAAGAATTATCAAGATGGGGTGAAAGTGGTCTCCCCAGAGGTTAAACCCTGATCCTTTGATGTCTACGATAGGTGGAAAATGTAGTTGCGAATATTCTTGCGCTAGTTGAGAGAAGATTCCTAAGTCCCATGAGGGGGTGTGGTAGTGCACATATTGAAAATAGGAGTACAGGCTATAGAACGCGAAAAGGGCGAACGCAAGAGTCCATGCAGTGAGTCGAGACGTAGATATGAATGACAGCAAAGATTGATGAGGCTGTTCTTGAGCAGATTGTGAGTCTGAGGTCTTTGCCGTGGCTGTCATGGGGTGTTGTTCTCTCCAAGGTGTTGCGTGCTCTTATGCGGTAAAGGATCTTGAGCAAACATGTACAGAATGTAGGATAACTTTTTCGCCGAAGTTTTCGTGCGCTTTAGAGGGTAGTAGATATAAAAATTAGGGGTGGGTTAATCCGCTAGAAGAGCAGTGGATTAACTCACCCCTATAGTGTCTTAGGTTAGACACCGAGTATGGTGGTGTACCTCCGTTTAGGAGTTTTCTTCTGCTTCTTGTTGCTGGGCAACTTGTTGGTGAACTTCTTCCATATCTAGTTCGCGTACGGCTTGAATAACTTGTTCAAGTTGTTTTGCGTTAAGTGCGCCAGGCTGAGAGAAGACGAGTACACCTTCACGGAATGCCATGAGTGTGGGGATGGACGAGATACTCGCTGCTGCTGCTAGTTCTTGTTGTTCTTCGGTGTTGATTTTTCCGAAGGTAATATCGGGGTGTTTTTCGGAGGCTTCCTCAAACACGGGAGAAAATTGTTGGCAAGGACCGCACCATTCTGCCCAAAAGTCCAGAAGCATGATGTCGCTTGACTGTACTTTTTCGGTGAGGTTTTCTTGATTTATTTCTATAGTAGCCATAGTTGTCACCCTACCTGCAGATGTTTATCTAGCACAATACGGTTTCACTCTCAAAGAATATCTGAGTGAGCGTAGTGCAGAAAATAGAGGCATAAGCAGCTCTTTATTATCTCAAGAGATGAGATATCGGCTTATAGACACAAGAAAACCCACCTCCTAGGAGGTGGGTTTTAGCTTGTGGCAGATGAGGGATTCGAACCCCCGTAGGCAGTGCCAGCTGATTTACAGTCAGCCCCCTTTGGCCGCTCGGGTAATCTGCCAGAATCATTATTTCTAATGACTGGTATTCGCATGAGCGAACGTGACTACACTACCGGATATTTGGTGAAAACAAAAACTGAAACAGCATTTTGTGACAAAAGTTACTAAATTCCAGTGTGGAGCTAGACAGTCTGAGCCATCAGCTCTTGTTCTTGCAACAACCTCATCTCAAAGTTTTCTAGATACGCATAGGCTTGTTCCTCAGTGCACATTTGCCCCCGAATCTCCCGAATAAGGTTCTGTTTCACACCCTCAAAACGTTCCACAAGATACTCGCTTTCGAGAGTTTCTCCTAAGGTCTCAAGAGACTCATAGAAACAAGGTTCTACAGCCGAAAGGCTCTTAACTGATTCATCAGATGATGGGTCGACACCATGGTGCTCTGAGATATCTGAGCTCACGTCCTTGTGAGTATTCAAAACATCACATTGAGCAAGAGTGTCACCACGACGATTTTTTGTCATAGCTCTATCATCGCTGTTTAAGGTGAACACTAGCTGACAGTTAGGTCACATATTCATAACAATTTTTTTGGTATACCACCAGCAGAAACAGAGCAAAACATGTACCGTTATCTATAACAGCCGATGCAATATTTCTCGTTGCTTTTATCTAGAGCAGGAGAATCGCATCTTCATACATCTAAAGGAGTATTTCTTATGGCAAGCGAATCATCGTTTGACGTTGTTTCTAAAGTCGACAAGCAAGAAGTATCTAACGCATTGAATCAAGCTCAAAAAGAAGTCTCACAGCGTTATGATTTCCGAGGAGTAGGCGCCGATATTAACTTCTCTGGAGAAAAAATCCTCATCAAAGCAAACTCCGAAGAACGTGCCCTAGCTGTACTCGACGTTTTCCAGTCAAAACTTGTCAAACGCGGCATTTCTTTGAAGTCTCTTGACGCCGGTGACCCATACGCTTCTGGCAAAGAGTTCCGTATTGAGTGTTCTATTAAAGAGGGCATTGCCCAAGACCAAGCTAAAAAGATTTCTAAGCTCATTCGCGAAGAAGGTGCTAAGGGAGTTAAGGCAACCATCCAAGGCGATGAACTACGAGTTTCGTCTAAATCACGCGATGATCTTCAAGATGTTATTGCGTTGCTCAAAGGTGCAGATTTGGAGGTTGACCTTCAATTCGTTAACTACCGATAACAGATTAAAGGTTCGAACCATTTAATATGGTTTTGTTTGATACACCAAAATAGTGGTGGCACAGCAATTTTGCTGTGCCACCACTATTTTCATGAGGTTTTATACCAAATATTTTATAGCTGCCCCATACTACGAGCCTGCGCTTCAAGGCGAGCAATACGATCTTTCATCGGAGGATGTGTTGCCATAAGTCGCTGTAAATCAGCTCCTCGGAACGGCTGAGCAATCATCATTGACGCGGTGTTGACCACTTTAGGGTTTTCGGCAGACATAGGGTATCGGCTTACCCCATGTTCTAATTTATGCAAAGCAGAAGCTAACGCAAGAGGGTCTCCAGTAAGTCGAGCGCCGTCTTCGTCGGCATCGTATTCGCGGGTACGGCTAATGGACATCTGAATCACACCAGTAGCGATAGGAGCTAAGAACGATAACAATAATGCGACGAGCATATTTTGCCCGCGACCTTCGCGATCTCCTCCCCCAAACATTCCGGCAAAGCCAAGATATTGAGCAATAGACGTAATAACAGAGGCAATAGCAGCAGCGACAGAGCTTGTCAGAATGTCACGGTTATACACGTGCATTAGCTCGTGTCCGAGGACACCACGCATTTCTCGCTCGTCCAGAAGCTGCAAAATACCTTCAGTGCAGCAAACCGCCGCGTTCTGGGGGTTGCGTCCTGTCGCAAAAGCGTTAGGAGTCATCGTCGGGGCAACGTATAGAACGGGCATAGGCTGACCTGCTCGTGTAGAGAGCTCTTCAACAATTTTGTAAAGCCCTGGAACTTGTTCACGGGTTACGGGGTAGGCATTCATTGAGCGGATAGCGACAGAGGCAGAGTTCCAATAGGTGTACATCACACTACCGACGCTCATCAGTGCAAATATCCAGATAAACGCACTATTATTCATCATCGATGAGAGAAGATAACCGACAAAGAGTAGGAACCCTACCATTGACCCCATAAGGACAGAGGTTTTGAGTCCATTGTGATGACTATGCATGTTCTTCAATTCCTTGTAGTCTTCTTTTCTTCAAAGAATATATGGAAATCCTGAATATTTTATTGATTTTTCTCAAAAGATGGCGGTGTTCCCTGCAAGCGCAAGAGAACACCGCCATCTGATTAAGACGTTAAATTCTTGAGCCGACGCTCGTTCCGTTATCGATACAAGAGATTGATTCAATCTCACGGACGTTATAGAACGCAGCAAGGACGTAATAGGTGTATTCGGAATTTAGGACGGCAGAAGGCATCCATACGATATCTGTATAAATGTTTTCTTCTGGGTCGCCGAATACTGTGTAGTTTAGAACGCATTGAACGTTTGTTGGAACGTCAGTTCTTCCAAAGTCATCCCACGGAATGCTACGACTCCATTGCCTGTATTCTTCAGTGTTGTACCATCCTGGAACAAAGGTTTCTTCACCTTCATCTTCGCCTATTTCAGGCTGAGGGTTTTCTTCAGGTGTTCCGGTATCTTCACTGATAGGTTCGGGAATAAGACCATAATACGGAGGCGGTACGGTGTCATCTGGTTGTGTCGGGGTGTCATTATCTTCGTTGTCATCCCAGAAACTGTCGCCTGCTTCGGGGCGCCAGTAGCCCTCAGCTTCACCGTCTGTTCCGTTATCACCTTCATCTGGTGTGCCAGGTTCTGTTGGGTCGACTGGTTGTGTTGGGTCAGCTGGTTGTGTTGGGTCGGCCGGTTCTGTTGGGTCGGCCGGTTGTGTTGGGTCGACTGGTTGTGTCGGGTCGGCCGGTTGTGTCGGGTCGGCCGGTTGTGTCGGGTCGGCCGGTTGTGTCGGGTCAGCTGGTTGTGTCGGGTCAGCTGGTTGTGTCGGGTCAGCTGGTTGTGTCGGGTCAGCTGGTTGTGTCGGGTCGGCCGGTTGTGTCGGGTCGACTGGTTGTGTCGGGTCGACTGGTTGTGTCGGGTCGACTGGTTGTGTCGGGTCGACTGGTTCTGTTGGGTCGGCCGGTTGTGTCGGGTCAGCTGGTTGTGTCGGGTCGACTGGTTCTGTTGGGTCGGCCGGCATCATAGGATCTGATACCCCGCCACTTCTAGCAGAGCGAACAGCCCACTCATCATTACCAGCGACAGTACCTGATTCATCAGCATCCTGAGAATCTGCCGGAGTAGGAAGGACTACCTCCTCACTACGGTCTCCTCCAACAGGAGAAGGAACATTATCCTCCAAAGCAGGCTCAACAGAATGCGGTTGAAGAGTACCTGCCATTTCAGTAGTGTCTACAGTTTTAGGCTCCGAAACAGGAGAAGCGGTAGAAACAACCTCCGGTACCTTCTTGACCGGCTCACGAGGAGCTTCGGAAACAGCAGAAGAGCTCCCCCCACTACGAACTGAAATAACAGGAGCTGAATTATCGACAAAAACAGATGGCTCATCGTCTTGTTTCTGCACAGGAGCAGGCGCTTCAATCACGGGGAGTTCAACAACTCGCGGAGTCGGTGGGGTCTGCACAGCTTCCTGAACAGAGGCAGATTTTTGAGGTGTAGATGGTGCCGATACTGGTTGAGATATTGTTGCGGTACTAGCAGGAGCAGCATCAGATGTTTTTTGCTCAGTATTTGGAGACGGCGTTGAACCCCCAGCAGAAGAGGGCGATTCGTCGTTCTTTTCAGCGGAAGATTCGGGGGATGTTATTGGTTCTGCAGGTTTTGCTGGAGGTTCAGAAACATCGGGTATTGGTGTTGGTGCTGGAGCAGACGAAATTCCTTCAGCACTGATAACAGGCTCTTGAGAATCACGAGAAGTTGATTGGCTCGAGACAATAATGCCCCCACTAATCGCAACTGCGGCTACCGTTGCAGCAGCAACACCTGCCACAGCTTGCCCTTTGGTCCCCCACGTTTTAGGAGAGAGAAAGCTAAGAGTTCCAGCGCCGGAGGCTCCACTGCTATTGGCTACCGCAGCGGAGGTTCCCATAAGTCCAGCGCCGGCAGCCGTACCGCCGGCAGCAGCGGTAAAGGTTGGAGCGATAATCGCAAGACCATCGGTTCCCCAGACAGAGAGACCGGCGAGAACAGGGAAGACCCAGCTACGCATGGACTTGCTGACGTCAACAAGTGATAGATATTCACCAGTACAGTGAGAACAACCTTCAAGATGTAGGCGTAGAGCATCACTACGTTTTTGGGTTAATGAGCCGAGAACGTACGGGCTAATATGGCTTGAAAAACGTTTACAGTCTGGTGTTTGAGGAGTGTTTTGATGTGCACGTAGGAAGCCTTCTTTGAGGCTAGTTTTAGCGCGAAGAGATAGAGCAGAGACTGCGTTCGGGGACAGGTTCATCGCAGAAGCAATTTCTTGAGGTTTTTTTGCTTCGATTTCGGTTAACCATAAGACAGTCTGCCAGCGTTCCGGCAAAGAGGTGAAAGCAGAAATCACTTCGTCAGAATCATGGAGTTTAACGACGGTTTCGTCGAGGGTTCCCATAGCTTCAAGGTGTTCTTCTTCGCTAGGAATCTCACGTTGAGAGAGCAACCCGAATTCGCCAGCTAGGTGGGCGATAGTTGTGGCAAGGTAGCCTCCCATATAGGAGTGAGGTCCTTTTCCGCTCTCGAGTGCATGCAAGATCCGAGTAAAACTCTCAGAGACGATATCATCTACGCGGTGGGCATCTGAAGTATGTTTAAAAGCAATAGCTCTCGCCATGGGGTGATAACGATTATAGAGCTTGCTATAAGCTTCAACGTCTCCATCGCGAACGAGCGATAGAAGAAACTCGTCAGTTTCTTCTGGGTTGCTAAAAGTATGTTGCTTTTGCATGTTCAGTTTCCTGCATTTCAGTGCAGCGCAGACACGCCAAGTCTTGTTGCGCTGAGAACGATGGTTCTTTTCCACCACTTCTTTGAGGTATCTATTGGGGAAATAAACCGTATGTGAAGTTTCCACTTTAGATAAAGTATCTAGATTATACCTAAATATTACGGCAAATACAGCGTAAGTAACACAACCACCGGCAAGCGCATCACTCCCTAATGTGATGCTTAAGCTTGCCGGTGGCGTTTTACAGTGTTGATGAAGGAACTTTTCATAGTTCTCTCACCATATGAGTAGGTATTCCCTAAACTACATGCCCTACCATGCAGATACCTACTATTTGTTATGTGATAGACAATCTCGGTTCCCTAAAGATATTCCGACATTGCAGCCCTTTTCTTTTGCAAAGACTCTAGCTTGCGTGCAGCGTCTTTACTGTTTTCAGCAAAGTTTTAGCAAGTGGCTTCCCTAAGTTATTCCACTCTGAATCGATTCGTAACCGCCGGTGCGTACAGGCTCTGTGCCTGCTGCGATCCGAACATCGTTCTTTGCTGATTCAACGGTTTTTACGCCGTCACTTATTAAGAGCGGAAGAACGGCAAATCGTGACGCGAAAAAATAAAAAACTTTCCAAAAAAATTCTTCCCCACTAAAATAGTGCTTTTGGCTAGGCGTAATAGAGAAAAAAGTTTTTTGGATTTTCTTGTTTTCGGCGGAAAACTTCGCGCTGGAAAACTTTTTTCTCATTCTGCTATTATGAGTAAGTCATATCTGCTATTATGAAATAGTCAGAATAAAACACTCCGGTGGACCATGAAAGGTGACCTTATGCATCACACCATGCAGACCCTCGACAGAGAGTCACTCACACAAGCATGGACAGCAACGCTACGCACCAAAGGCCGTCGCGTCACAAAGCAACGCCTAGCGGTACTCGTAGCAGCACATAAGCACCCGCATGCTACCGCAGAAGATATTGTTGCAGCCGTCCGAGAAGAGCTACCAACTATCACTGTCCAGTCTGTATACGTCATCCTTGCAGACCTCGTCAGTATCAACATGCTCCGCAAATTCGAACCGCCTGGAACACCTGCACTCTACGAAACACGTACTGCAGACAATCACCACCACGCCTTCTGCATCCGATGCGGAAAAGTTCAAGATGTTGATTGCGCAATAGGTGCTTCCCCGTGCCTCACGCCCAGTGACCACCACGGGATGGCGTTAATCTCAGCAGACGTCCTCTACCAAGGAATCTGCCAAGACTGCCAAACAGAGCAAGAACGCTCCGTGGCACAAGAACAACAACGCCAAGCAGCAGAACTTCACACACACTAATCACACAACAGGAACAGAGAGGGCCTTCCCCACATATGGTCCTCTCAACACCTCACAAAAAATAAAGGAAGAAAAGTCATGACCGAAACCATCGGAACTTTTACCACCACAACCACAGGCACACCCGTCGCCTCCGACAACAACTCCCTCACCGTAGGCAACAACGGCCCGATCGTTCTTCACGATGCATACACCGTAGAAAAGCTCGCACAATTCAACCGCGAGCGCGTACCCGAACGTGTTGTCCACGCTAAAGGAACCGGCGCATACGGTGTTTTCAAAACAACTGAAGACGTCTCCGCATACACCCGTGCAGCACTCTTCCAGCCCGGCGTAGAAACCGAAACTCTCGTACGTTTCTCCACGGTTGCAGGAGAGCAAGGCTCACCTGATACCTGGCGTGACCCTCGCGGTTTTGCCGTTAAGTTCTACACCACTGAGGGTAACTACGACATCGTCGGCAACAACACCCCCATCTTCTTCATCCGTGACGCTATCAAGTTCCCAGATTTCATTCACTCTCAGAAGCGTCTACCCCAAACCGGTCTACGCGATAACGACATGCAGTGGGATTTCTGGTCACTTCGCACCGAATCAGCACACCAAGTCACATGGTTGATGGGCGACCGCGGTATCCCCAAGACCCTACGCCACATGGACGGGTTCGGCTCCCACACCTTCCAGTGGATTAACGCTGAAGGTGAACGCTTCTGGGTGAAGTACCACTTCAAGACCAACCAAGGCAACGACTTCCTCACTGCTCAAGAAGCAGAAGAACTCGCAGGTAAAGACGCTGACTACCACCGTCGTGACCTCTTCGAGTCTATTGACCGGGGCGAATTCCCTTCATGGACTTTGCATGTTCAGATCATGCCTTATGAAGATGCTAAGAACTACCGTTTCAACCCCTTCGACTTGACTAAGGTATGGCCACACTCTGACTACCCGCTGATTAAGGTTGGTACTCTTACTCTCAACCGCAACCCACAGAATTTCTTCGCTGAAATTGAGCAGGCTGCATTCTCCCCTTCAAACTTCGTTCCCGGTATCGCAGCATCTCCCGACAAGATGTTGCTCGGACGTATCTTCTCTTACCCAGATGCGCACCGTTACCGTGTTGGCACCAACTTTGCTCAGCTACCTGTTAACTCTGCAAAGGCGGCACCCGTCAATAACTATTCTCAAGATGGAACTATGCGTTACAGCTTCAACGATCCATCAGTACCTTCTTACGCGCCAAACAGCCTAGGTGGTCCTCACGCTGATGCTGAGCGTGCAGGCGAAGGTTCTTGGGAAGCAGATGGTGAGCTTGTTCGTGCGGCAGCATCCTTGCATGCAGAAGACGATGATTTCGGTCAGGCACGCTCTTTGTACGCTGTAACCATGAACGATGAGGAACGTGCACGTCTCGTTTCTAACATCGCTGGACACGTTGGCGCAGTTCGCAATGACGATATCCGCGAACGTGCGTTGAAGTACTGGGATTCTGTTCATGAGGAACTTGGAGCACGCGTTCGTGAAGCGATTGCTCAGATGAGCTAAGCTCGTGTACTCACCCTAACCGTTTAGGGTAAAAGGAGTGGCTGTCACAAGATGATTCCTTGTGACAGCCACTCCTTAGTTTAACTTGTAGTTTTGGTAGTTCTTGTTGACGTTAGATAGCTGTTTTTGTTTTCGCAACCAAGACGTTTGAGCATGCAGTAAGAGCCAAGGGCCTTGTCGTTGGCACAATCTATCGGCAGGCTAAACTTCTTCCGGTAATCTAGCCCTTGAGATGTCGAGGTTTATTTTCTCGTACGTATTCGTCGAGATTCTCAAAGCTCTGTGACGTAACTTCTGCCGTTCCCAGAACCTTCTTGAGAGATGCTGGTAGCCACCATGCTTTTTCACCCAGCAGATGCATTGTTGCGGGGATGAAGGTTGTGCGTACCAAGAATGCGTCCATTGCCACGCCAATAGCTAGAGCAAAACCGATAGGACGAACAACCGTCAGGTGAGAGAAGACGAAACCTGCGAATACAGAAATCATAATAATTCCGCAAGCCGTAACAACTTTGCCGCCTTGAGTGTAACCAACTTTGACAGCTTCACGAGCGGTGAAGCCCTCACGATAAGCGTCTCTCATTCCTGAAACAATAAAAATTTGGTAGTCCACAGAGAGCCCAAAAAGTACGCCCACCAGAAGAATCGGTAAAAAGGCAAGAATTGGCCCAGGATGTGTAACACCGAAAAGCATTCCAAGCCAGCCCCATTGGTAGACCAACACGACTGCCCCAAAAGCAGCCAAGGTAGACATTAAAAATCCGACGGTTGCCATTAGCGGTATGAGTAAGGATTTAAACACTACCGTCATGATGATCAGACACAATAACAAGACAACTGTCAGATATAGGGGTACTGCCTGAGAAATACGATCAGATATTTCGATGTTGGCAACGGTCTGCCCGCTTAAACCGATTTGTGTTCGAGTCAGGTTCTCTACCTGTGGTAAATCCTTATGTAGCTGATGAACTGTTGAGACTGTTTGTTCATCGGCAGGGCCAGTTTCAGGAGTCAATGCCACTACGACAACTGAAGAGTCTTTACTAATGGCTGATACTGCTGCGGAGCGAATACCAGATATTTTGAGGTGTTCGGCAACGTCAACGCCAATAGCATGAGCACCAGCCGCATCTGTGCCTACAGGCGTTGTTGCCACAGCATAGATTCTTCCATTTGCGCCAGGGCCAAAAGTGTCAGCAATTTTTTCGTAGCTTCGGTATGCGGTGCTATCTTGACTCTGATATGAGCCGTCCGGCAGCCCAAGGCGCAACGTCCCCATGGGAATAATAGCTAGAGCAAGCAGAGTCAATGATAAGACGGTCATCATAACAGGGTGTCGAGTCACGAATGCGCCCCATCCGCGCTCAGCTTTCACGAGTTTTTCTTCTTTATTATCGTGAGGCTGGCCCTGCCCTAAGGTCTTTTGTTGTTGTGCAGAGAGAATACGCACACCAACAAGAGCTAACAGTGCGGGGGTAAGAGTAATTGCTACCAGTACGGTAACGCCTACGGTAAAAGCACCAGCTAGCCCCATAATGCTCAAGAAAGGGATACCTGTCAGGCTCAACGCAGATAGAGCAACGATATTCGTTGCACCAGCAAATACGACGGAATGCCCAGCGGTCATATTAGCTTTAACAGCTGAAATGATGAGTGTGTTTCCTTCAGTGAGGAATTCTCGATGTCGATGAATGATCAACAATGCGTAGTCGATACCAACACCTAGCCCGAGCATTAACGCGAGAACGGGGTCTGTTGAGGTCATGGGGATGATGAGTGTGCTGGCAAAGACTAGTAGCACTCCAACACCACAACCTACTAGCGCAATGAGAACAGGAAGACCAGCAGCAATAACAGACGCTAAGGTGGCGAGTAGGACAATAGCAGCAACAACTAAGCCAATAGTTTCTGAGGCACCAAAGACCCCAGAGACGTCTTGTGCTAGTTCGTTGCTGTAGTCGACATCAATTCCATAGTTTTCTAGGGTGTTGAAGATGTCGAAGATTTTTTGACGTTGTTTGCTAGAGAGCGCTTGGACGTCTTCGGTAAAGGTGAGGGTGATAAGTGCAATATTGCCTTCTTTGGAGAGAACTCGTTCGCCGTTGGCAAGGTTGAGTTCTCGTTGAGCTTCAGCAAGTTTTTGTTCTTCTGTTTTGATACGGTCACGGCTTTGTTCTAGCTGTTGCTGCTGTTGAGCAAGCTCAGGGGCATTTTGTGTCACCCATTCGGGTGATGAGTCAGGAAGCTGTGAGAGCGCTCCGGCAAGGGCTTGTTGTCCTTGTGCTAGTTCTTCTTTAGCGTGTGTGAGCTGTTGTGTGCCTTGGGCTAGTAGTTCAGCGCCATCGTCTAAACTTTCTTGCTGTTCGAAGGGGTTTGAGGCTGAAGCGACTTCAGGGAGGTCTGTTACTTCAAGAGAGAGTTGGCGAATCTTCCGACGTTCTTGATAATCAATGGGTTTGCCGTCGCGTCGAGAGAGCACGATAGAAGCAGAGCTGGTGCCAGCTTCTGGTATTGCATGGTGAAGTTTTTCGTTAACTTTTTCGAATGTGGCACCGGGGATAGCGTAGTTACTTTGAGCGCCTTGAGAGAAAGTCGCCGCAAAAATACCGGCCACACCTAAGATGAGCACCCAAACAATGATAACTAGTTTTGAGTGGCGAAAACATGTTATGCCTAGCCACCTTAGTATACTTTCCACAAACCGCCCCTAATAGTTTTTAACTGCCATTTTTTGGCCTAGCATGATGGTATATGTTTTTGTCCCCAAAAGAGCGGTATCACGCGCTAATTACTGATATGTTGAGCCGAACGTACAATCTCGAGCAACTCTTGAATCTGAGACATCGGCAACGTAGCTGACGGACTCAACGCGTTAATACGAACACCATCAGCACCCAGAGATTGAGCAAATTCCAAAACCTCCATCGCAGGAGCAGAACGCACCTGTAATTGAGGGTCGACTGAAGCCACCTCCGCAGCCGAGGTAAATACCAACATTGTCTGAGGTTCTTGCCCTTCAGGAACAGGAACGAAGAGAGGGGCTTCTTCTCCGGCTCTTACCCCCATCAAAAGGACAGAGCTGGGTGCGGTGAGCGCCGCCAATAGACGTTGCATATCACCATCTAACAGAGCACTTTTGACGTGAATGTTGTGAGGAGTACTCAGTACCCACGCAACCTGTGGTTTCTCAATAAATGTCTCGTGTTCAGTGCCCGGATCAATCACAACCACATCACAGGTTTTATCAGCTAAAAAGTCAAGATATACCTTGAAAGCGTGTTCTCGAAGAATCTCGGGCTCAGAAGAGGATTCAGTGAAGTGAGTATGGAATTCCTTAACATATTTAGAGCTGGAATAAAGGCATAAAGCACGCATATCGTTTGCAAGGCGTAGCACACGATAACGGATTGTAGAACGTGGCCCTATTTTCTGTGACCCAGCAGGAACAAAAGTTGAGTCACTAATATCTAGCAGGAAGTCCCCGCCTAAAGATGCGCGGAGGACGTTGACCACAATAGCGTCGCTACGTTCTTTGCCTCGAACTTGAGACAGAGCTTCGCTCAGGTAAGGGTTAGGAACCTCACAAGAGTCCGTGTTGGGTTCGTGGTCTCTTTTAAGTCGTCCTGATAAGCGCAATTGTGCCCATTGTGGAATCTGGCTTGCGTGCCGAGGGAAGTGTTCGAGGTGATATCGCACGTCTTGGCGAGACATGCGCCCCTCCCCCTCCCAGTCTTGAGGCTCATCTTGACGATTATAGGCCGCCCCTATCTGATAGTCAGGTTCGGGCCAGTTCTCTGCAGTCACAATAACGGTGGCAGTAAACCATGTACCTTCGTGTTCATCATAGGCAGCGTGTTGCAGGTTCTCAATTTCAGGGATAACGATGGAGCCTTCTTTAATGGGCCCAACACTGCCGACGTAATCTTGTTCGTCACGAGTTTCTGTAATACGAGCAAAGATGGTTCCGCTCAAGGGTTTGAGTTCAAAGACAAGTTCATTCCACCCTGGCTCAGTTTTAACCGTGTTCAGAAGCCAGCTACCAATACGGGTGAGAGCTTCTTGAACTTTCGCAGGGCGTTCTTCTCTGCGAAAACGAGGTGTGTTCGTCATAGGTGGTCTTTCTTGCTCAGTGCGCAGGTGATACCGATAGGGGAAGTTCGTATTCCTTGCCTTTAAAGTTTCTCTATCTCATTTATTAAAGCAATGTTTTGAGTAGTTTTTCTCTTTTTGACGGAATCTACTCATTGTTGAGTCTTCATAAGATTTTTAAAATGGGGACAATTCCCCTCATAATGGAGTGTTCTTGCGTACTCTTTCAGCATGGGGCGGTGGTGGTGATACCCCGTAGGTGTTTATCCATATATGTCAGATATTCTTCATAATTGTGTTTCTCTTTCTAAAAAATGATGAAAACACTGGTTCTTGCAGAGATAAATACCAAAAATAGGGGCTCAGTAGACACAATTTTTGCTAGCCTTAAGCACATGACTAAAACACTGCAGGATTTGATTGACGAATCAATCTTTATTTCCACCGAATACCAGGCACGCCTAGCCGAGCTCAGTGGCGGATCTGAGTGGTCTGTGGACTTTTCAGCACCGTCTTTCACCCTCCAGTCTGATAGCTCGGTCAAACTCACACCATATCTTTTAGGAACTGAATCAGAAAACCGCGGTTCTTGGATTTGGTCATGGCAAGAACTGGGACATTTCCCCGATTCTGTAGTTTCGGCAGCTATTCAGGCACGAGAGTCGGGAGCGCAGCACTCTATAGGTGAGCTGACCACAGATGAACTTCCACTCGCTGACGGCATTGCACGCCAAGTAACTCTTGCTGCCAAGGCCCTCACCGGTATCTACGCACACTACCCCGTCACCGCTGGTGCAGGTGTTAAGGCGTGGATTCTTCTCGATGGTGATGCTTTAGAGCTCGAAGCGCCAACGATTAACCGTATGGGACGAGTCATGGCTCAAGCTCTCCAAACAAATACCGCTGTTAATCATCAGCGTGCCGTAGACTCCTATGCTCGTCTACGCGGTGCTCATATCGCGTGGGATACCGAGGCTACCGCTGTCATCACCACCACCGATGGGGCGCTCCGCCTCTGGTTTGACGGCCAAAAAATCTCAGGTATTGAAGCAGCTGAGCCAGTTGTCGATTCTGCAGAGCTTAACCGTTGCGCAGCTCAAGCAATTGCATTACGTGAACAGGCTGCAGCAGAACGCCAAGAAGTTGAGCGTATTGCCGCTTCTGAAGCAGCTGCTCAAATTGCTGCTCGTGAAGCAGAACAGCAACAAGCGGTTCAAGAACAAGCAGAACGCGAGGCTCAAGAACAGCTGGCACAGTCCACTCAGACACAAGAAGTTCCTCAAAACCTTGAAGAATCTTCTGAGCAGGTTGTTGAAGAAACTCTCGAAGAGGTGGAAGGCGTTGTCACTACTGACCGCGTTTACCCTCATACCGAGAAGCCTTACGACCAAGATCCGAAAGAGGACGCTCAGCCTGGTCGCGTTACAACTTCTGCAATTGCAGAAGAAGAAATTATCAGCGACGTAGAAGAAGAACGTCCTGTGGCAGCAGAACCTATCGACGATAACGATGCTGACACCGCAGAGCATGAAGAACGTCCAAGTGCATTCCGTGTTGCAGGTTCTGCTCCAGACCTTGAAGAAGAACAACACGAAGAAGCACGTCGTCCACGACGTAAAGAACAGCAGGAGAAAAAAGGTTTCTTCTCTCGTTTCTTCGGGCTCTAGTCTTTTTCTTCTTTGTACAGTACCCCCGGCTCATATTTATGAGTCGGGGGAACTTTTTCCCCGTTTCTATTCACCCTCTTTTATAGAAATACGCACCTTTTATGTCTTCTCCTTCGATGCAGCAGGTTTCCTCTGCTTCTCATACTTCAAGAACTCGTTCTGGTTTAGTCTCTGCAATTAGTGCATATCTTATCTGGGGTACGTTTCCGCTGTACTTCGCATTGACATTGCCAGCTACCCCCTACGAGATTGTTTCAATCCGTGTTATTTTTTCTTTGCTTTTATGCGCGGTCATTCTATGTTTTATACCGCGCGGGTACCAGAAATTTTGGCAGGTTCTTAGTAACCCTAAAACGCTTCTTGTGCTTTCTATTGCTGCGGTGTTGATTGGTGCCAATTGGTTGTTCTACGTTATTGCCACGACCACCGGACATACGCTGGATGCTTCTCTGGGGTATTTTATTAATCCGCTGGTTAACGTTCTTCTAGGGGTGTTCTTTTTACAGGAGAGGTTGCGTTTACTTCAATGGGTTGCAGTGGCTATCGCAGCTGTTGCAGTGCTGGTGATGAGTGTACTTTATGGGCAGATTCCGTGGTTGGGGTTGGGCCTTGCTTTTAGTTTTGCGTTCTATGGTCTTGTCAAAAATAAGTTGGGTGGGAAAGTTCCACCTATTGCAGCATTTACTGTTGAAACGTTAGCTTTAGCTCCCGTAGCTGTTGTGGTGTTATCTGTTCTATGGAAGCAACATCATTTGACGTTATTTTCAGAAGGTATTACTCACTTTTGGGTTCTTGCCGCTTCAGGTGTTTTGACGACGCTGCCCCTTTTGCTCTTTGCTGATGCTGCATCAAAACTGCCGTTGAGTCTTGTTGGCATTATTCAGTATATGACTCCTACTATTCAGTTCTTCCTTGCAATTTTGGTATTTCATGAGCAGCTCACGGCAGAGCGCTGGATTGGTTTTATGTTGGTGTGGATCGCAGTTGCGTTGTTTACTGTTGACGCAATTCGGTATTCACGGGTGAGAAGGCGTGCTGTTCTTAAAGCTGCATAGAGAGTGTTAAAAGTGGCAGAAGCTGTGCGTATTTAGTGTTCTTTTGCTTGTCATAATGGTGTGGGTGGGCTCTCTGTAGAGAGCCCACCCACACCATTTAATGTGCGTTGAATTCGCGATGATAATTAGATGTTATCTTCTTCTTCCTCGGGGTGACGAGAGAGGTTAATTGCTGCGGCAACGAGTCCTCCCCAAATCATGAGGATTGAAGTTGTCATCATCATAACGGCGCTAGTTTCCATTATTTTAGGCCTCTTTCTGTGCGTTGGTACGGGTGGGGTCGACGTATTCGGTCATGACCGCACCACCACTAACAGGCTGAGCTGGTGGCTGTAGCGCAGCTCGTGAGCTATTCGACCAGGGCAGACGAGAGATAACGACAGCAACGACGACGAGCAAGATGGACATGACCCACCCGAAAGGAATCAGTAGTGAGTCGGGGTAGCCTTCGTAGGGGGTATTGATGAGTTTGATGACGGTAGTAATCAACGCGTATCCCAGCACTAGCGGGGTAATGACTGCTAGTAGTGCCATCCATAGTCCACCAACTTTGATAGAACCGTGTTGGTTGAGGTGGTCACGCAAAGTCGGCAATCCACGAACGAAGTAGGCGACCGTAACGATCGCGACAAGACCTGCAGCAAGAATGCCGAAAGTGTTGACGAAGTTATCGAGGATGTCGAGCACGTATAACGCGGAGGTTGTAGACATGAAGACGGTGGAGATGAGCGCAAGAGGCACGATAACTAATGCGGTAGCGTTGCGTCGAGCCATTCCGAATTTATCTTGAACACCAGCAACAATCACTTCCACAATGGAAATCATGGAGGTGAAACCGGCGAAAAGAAGCGAACCGAAGAATAGCAGTCCAATGATGGTTCCGCCAGGTGCTTGAGAGATGATGGTGGGGAAAGCAATAAATGCAAGTCCGATGCCTGATGTCGCTACCTCAGATACGGCAGTTCCTGCAGCATTTGCCATAAAACCTAATGCCGCGAATACGCCGATGCCGGCTAGAAGTTCAAAGCCAGAGTTTGAGAATCCCACAACAGCGCCAGAGCCGGTGAGGTCAGCTTTAGGTTTGAGGTAAGAAGAGTAGGTAATCATAATGCCGAAACCTACAGAGAGGGAGAAGAAAATCTGCCCGTATGCGGCAACCCATACTTGGGGGTCTGCCAATGCTGCCCAGTTCGGAGTGAAGAGTGCGTTAAGTCCTTGGAAAGCTCCTTCAAGGGTGAGAGAGTATGCGACAAGGACAACGAACATGATGATCAGTAGCGGGATGAAGAGAACGTTTGCTGCTCCGACACCTTTTTGAACGCCGAGGGACATCACCATCAGTAGAACAGCCCAAATGAGTGCTAAAGGAATGAGAATTCCTGGAACGAAGTCAAAGGATAGGGCGGGGTCTCCTACGTGGAGGAATTCTCCCGTAAAGAATGAGGCTGGGTCCTCTCCCCAACTGCTGTTGAGGGAGAAGAGCATATAGCGCAAAGACCATGCGAGAATAGCTGCATAGTAGATGGCGATGATGAAGTTGATACCCATATGCCACCAACCAATGAACTCGGTTTTGCGATTGAGTCGGCGGAAAGCGAGTGGGGAGGATGCGCGTCCGCGGTGGCCGATAGAGTAGTCGAAGAAGAGGAAGGGCAGACCCGCCGTAAGTAGTGCTACGAGGTATGGAATCATAAATGCGCCGCCGCCGTGATCGTAGGCGACGTAGGGGAAACGCCAAATATTGCCCAGTCCAACTGCTGAGCCGATAGCGGCGAAGATAAATACTTTTCGGCTAGAGAAACTTTCGCGTTTCTTTGGTGCCTTTGCGGTTGCTCCCATGGAGTAATCCTCAAGTCGTTGTGTCAATGTGTGTATGTGTGTTTTACGTGAGGTTGCCTGAAGATGACGCGCTTACGTAAAAAATTTACTCTTTACAATGCCAGATTTATTGTCAAAATAACGACAATCTACGGTATTTCTCATTATTTGAGACTTCAGGGGATGGTACACACCAAAGACTCCCCTCATCCGCGAATGAGAGGAGTCTGAGTATTAGAGGTTTGGTATTCGTTTAAGAATCACGGCGAACAACAGCGTGAGCGAAGGAGATGAGCGCTTCTTTTGCTGTCGAATCAGGTAAGGATTTAAGCACCTGAACAGCGTCGTCAGCCCATTGGCACGCGATGCTCCACGCTCGCGCCGTTACAGGATGAGCAGATAATGCTTGTACCGCCCGTTCTAAGGCTTCGTCACTCGAGAGATCTCCACGAATCATCTCAAGGATTTCTTGTGCTGAGCTGTCTTGACGTTCAGCTTCTTGCTCTAGAAGAATAGTCGGCAATGTGGGAACGCCTTCTCGCAGGTCTGTTCCTGGAGTTTTACCAGATTTTTTACCTTCGCCGGTAATGTCGAGTACGTCATCAGCTAGTTGGAAAGCTACACCGACAAGCTCTCCGTATCGTGCAAGAGTTTGAATGGTAGATTCTGGCGCTTCTGAGAGGATACCGCCATAAGAACCGGCGGCAGCGATGAGAGAACCAGTTTTACCCTCAATAACTTTGATGTAATGGCTGAGGATATCTTCATCTGGTTCGGGGCCTAAAGTCTCGAATAGTTGCCCAAGGACGAGGCGTTCAAAGGTTTGAGATTGAACAGACATGGGGCGAGAGCCAAGGTCGCTGACAATCAGAGAGGCACGGGAGAAGATGAGGTCTCCGGTGAGAATAGCTACAGAGTTACCCCAGATGTTTTGTGCAGTATCTACACCACGGCGTTTGGGTGCGTCGTCCATGACGTCGTCGTGGTAGAGGGTTGCAAGATGTGTGAGCTCAACGACGACTGCGGCATCAAGGACTTTGTCGTTGATTCCACCACCTGCGGCAGCTGCCAGTAGTGTCAGTAGGGGTCTGATGCGTTTTCCGCCGGCGTTAAGTAGGTGTCGCGAGGTGACATCTGCGATACGGGAGGTTTGTGTTACGGCTTTGGAGAGGCGTTGTTCGATTTCGCTGAGGGATTCGAGAATCTGAGGCCCGAGATTCTCATCTTGAGCGATGATGTCGAAGCCTTTAGGGAGGTTGTAGGAGATGTCATTGAATAGTTCGTTTACCATGCTAGGCTCACAGGTGTTCGTCTCAGGGGACTTATTTTGGTCTGTCACGGTAGATAGTCTCTTTTTTCTCACGGAGTGTTATTTCTCAATAGTAAAGCCTCGACCAGGTTTAAAACCACGGTGTATGGCCACGATGCCACCGCTGAGGTTGCGGTATTTTACGTTTTCCCATCCGGCTGTTACAAATTCTTGTGCTAGTTGGTCTTGTGTGGGCCATGCCAAGATGGATTCTGCAAGGTAGACGTAGGATTCTGGGTTAGATGAGATGACTCGCGCTACCGGCGGAATGGCTCGCATAATGTATTTTTGGTAGATGGTGCGGAATGGCTTCCACGTGGGTGTTGAGAATTCGAGGAGTACGATTCTGCCCCCGGGTTTGGTGACTCGGTAGAGTTCTTGTAGTGCACGCTGGTATTCGGCGACGTTGCGTAATCCGTATGACATGGTAACGGCGTCGAAGGATTCGTCGTCGAAGGGTAGTTGGGTGACGTCTGCTTGCATAAAGCAGATGTCGGGTCGGCGGCGACGTCCGACTGCGAGCATTCCTTCGGAGAGGTCTGCCGCGATGACTTCTGCACCGCGGTCGGCGAGGGGTTCAGAGGAAGTTCCGGTACCTGCTGCGATATCGAGTATTTTTTGTCCTGGTGCAACGTTGAGTGCAGCGACGGCTTGTTTTCGCCAGTAGATGTGTTGACCTAGGGATGCGATGCCGTTCATGAGGTCGTAGCGGTCGGCAACGTCATCGAACATTGCGGCAATATCTGCTGTTTTCTTATCAAGATCTGCTCGGTTCACATCTGCTATTGTTTCATGGTTTCGTTGAAAGCTCATCTCGGCACTCGTATGTTCTTGCTAAAGGGCTGAAAAACCTTATGATTACGTTATCCTCGACACACCCCTCACTATTGCATGTTTTTACACTACTATGCATATTTTTGCGCTAGGATGTTTAATACCGTTGAGCACACACCATGCATAACGCGTCAAACAACATAACCCGTCGCAAGGAACACACCATGAAAAAGACCCTCTCTAGCACAGCCGCCATCCTCACACTCAGTGCTCTAGCACTCACCGGATGCCAATCCACAAACTCAACTACTGCAGAAGGCAGCCCAAAGCTCATCACGAACGGCGAGCTCACGGTGTGCACCAACAGCCCCTACAAACCCTTTGAGTTCGAACAAGACGGAAAAATTGTTGGCTATGACATGGACATTGCACAAGCTATCGCCGACAAACTCAAACTTAAACTCAACATCTCCAACACCGGCTTTGAAGGACTCGACTCCGGAGTAGCTCTCTCTTCTGGACAATGTGACATCGCCATTTCCGGCATTACTAAAACCGAAGAACGAGCCACCAAAATGAGCTTCACCGAACCGTATCTCAACGATAATCTCGGCATTCTCGTACCTAAAGATTCAACAATCGCCAACGCCGACAACCTCAAAGATCAAAAAGTTGCAGTACAACAAGCAACCTCTGGAGAAAAATACGCTACAGAACATCACGCAGACACCGTCCAATACGAAGACGCAGCGCTGATGATTCAAGCTCTACAAACAGGTCAGGCACAAGCTGTCATCGCCAATATCTCCGTGATTTCTCAAGCACTCACCTCAGATGATTCCTTGAAACTTGCAGAAGAAATTAACACGCACGAAGAAATTGCTGCAGCGGTCGCCACCGATAACCAAAAACTTCTCGACGAAGCGAACAACGTTATCACCACCCTCAAAGAAGACGGCGAATTAGCAAAGCTTCAAGAAAAATGGCTCGGAGTCTCCACACAAAAGTAGCCCGCGAACCACACCATTTTCAGATTGGTGTGCTCACGCACCTCACTCTTACGCACGGGGAATAAAGGACATTCCATGGCATTGACCTTACGTCAAAAACAGACCTACAGCAGATACGCTCAATATGCAGCACTAGCAATCATTATCTTAGTGCTCGCTGCCCTAGCAGACTGGCATACCCTCTACAAACAGGTTTTCAACCCAACTGTTATCGCAGAGCAATTCCCATCGGTCATCACCATCGCGCTCAAAAATACTATTATTTATACGGCGTTAGGATTTAGCTTAGGACTGTCATTAGGTGTGGTCTTGGCCTTGATGAAAATATCATCTATCGCGCCCTACCGTTGGATAGCATCAATTTATATTGAACTTTTCCGCGGAATACCAGCACTATTAGTATTCCTCGCGTTCGGATACGGCATTCCCCTTGCATTCCACGTAAGGTTCAATAGCTATATCACTATCATGCTGGCGTTGGGTATTGTCTCTGCCGCATACATTGGCGAAGTGCTCAGAGCAGGGCTACAAGCAGTACCTAGTGGACAATATGAAGCAGCGCGCTCACTTGGAATGTCCCACCCCCGTGCAATGGTAACCATTATCATCCCTCAGGCCTTCCGCATCGTGCTACCACCGTTAACAAACGAAATTATCCTCCTGACCAAAGATTCTTCACTGGTCTATCTATTGGGGATGTCTATTTCCGAATACGAATTAGCCAAGTTTGGCAGAGAAGGGCTCTCCGCCGCAAATGCGGGGCTGACACCTCTTGTCGTAGCAGGGTTCTGCTATCTGCTCATTACTATTCCTTTAGGCTTCCTCGCCCGCTATTTTGAATCTCGTTTCAAGACCACCACACGACGCTAACTCGTATCGGAAAAATACTATGACGACTCAATACCCTGCATCCTCAGTTCATATTTCTAATCTGCATAAATCCTATGGTGCTGTAGAAGTGCTCAAAGGTATCAACCTCGACGTTCAGCCCGGAGAAGTCCTTTGTCTTATTGGACCTTCAGGCTCTGGTAAATCAACACTCCTACGGTGCGTCAACCTTCTCGAAACTCCTGAACAAGGAGAGATTGTTGTCGCCGGACATAATGTGTTAAGCCCAGATGTTGATATCAACGCGCTACGGCAAACGGTGGGGATGGTTTTTCAGCAATTCAACCTCTTTCCTCATCTGACAGTCCTTGAAAATTGCACTGTTGCACAACAAAAAGTTCTTAAACGAGACAAACAACAAGCCAAAGATATCACGCTTAAAAATCTTCAGAAAGTCGGTCTGGCAGATAAAGCACAGCGATACCCAGAACAGCTATCTGGCGGACAACAACAACGAGTGGCTATTGCTAGGGCGCTCTCGATGAACCCTCAGCTTATGCTTTTTGATGAGCCAACCTCAGCGCTAGACCCCGAAACAGTTGGTGAAGTACTCACCATCATGCGAGAACTTGCTGAAGAGGGTATGACCATGATTGTGGTAACCCACGAGATGGACTTTGCACGAGATGTAGCAGACCGCGTCATTTTTATGGATCAAGGCGTCGTTGTCGAAGAAGGTCCAGCTTCACAAGTCATTGGTTCCCCACAACAAGAGAGAACTCAAGACTTTTTATCTCGTGTTCTACACCCAACGCAGACTCGAGCTCAATAGTATTCTTGAACAGCTATCAGCAATGGTTATAGTTGCTCAGCAGGAACCTGAATTTTGGGGTCAGGGTTCTCGCCCGTAAGCATAATAACCATCACCGTCGCTGGTGTATCAGCGTCTACTTGGTGAAGAAGGTGGTCTGTTAGATGAATTATCTGCCCAGGAATCAAGGTGCGGCTCTGCCCGCGAACGGTCAACCGCACTTTTCCTTTGAGCACTTGCACAATAATGGGGTGAATACTGTGATGTTCTTTCCAGCTTTGTCCTTGTGCTAGTTCAAGAAGCGTCACGCTAGCGCCCTGAGCATCCACAATTTTTTGTGCTCTACCCTTATGTTCTAATGGTTGCAGTAATTCTGTTAATCCTTTGAAGATGAGGGCTTGCCCTTGATGTGTTCCTGCCATGAGTCCTCCACGTGATGGATTGTAACGCTCATTCCCTCAGGGAGCTGATAAGCATGAGCAAGGTCTTCGAGTCGAACACGATGAGGTGTTCTAAAGAATCGTTCTACGGTGTGAGTATAGGCAGGGTCTTGCGCAAGTTCTCCGTGTTCAAGCGTTGAGAAGATACCGCCTCCGCAATCGTCAAGAACATCAATATGCAGTTGAGGAGTCAGCTCGTATGCGCCGATGTTCAAAGAAGACACATCATAAAGATACGTTAAATCTCCGCAGATAAGGTGCACGGGGTCAGCAGATTCAGCGGTAGAGAATTCTGTTTCTCTCCCATATCCGCCCAAAGAAATGCCACTTGCGGTAGCTATCATCCCATCAATTCCAGCTAATCCACGAGATGCATAAACTCTCGGTGTTTTTGAAGCGCTGGGGGCAATAAGGTCAAGGTCACGGATGATGTTTGATGATCCGCATACAAGAATTTCATGATGTTCAAGAGCCTTATTCCATGCTTCAAGAGCTAAAGACATTCCGCTTAAGCGTTCGTGAGTTTCTCCATTATTGCGGTAGTTTTCGAGAGAATTCAGCAATTGTTGGCGAGATTCTCTACCTGAGTCTTTCCAACGTTGTAGCCAGCTTTTAGCCGATTGAGCAGTTTCTGTTACTCCATGCCCTGAGAATTCTGCTAGTTCGACGAGAGTGGTGTATATTGTTTCGTCTCGTTTTGAGGTTTCACACCAGCTAGCAGGTTTTTCCATATATATGGCTTTGCGGATGTCTTGACGCTGAAGTAAAGAACTAATTTGGCGAGTGAGAGTCGGGTGCCCAAAGAGCACGACCCGTTCTATTTCTTCGCTCAAAGAGGTGTCAAGCACTTTCGGGTATGCCTCGATAGCGGTTTCTCCGTAGCGAGCGTGCGAGGATGGTTCAGCAAGAAGAGGTAAAGAAAGTTTTCGCGCAAATTTTTCAGCGATTGAGCCGGCTCCGTCTCCTGCAATAACAACTGTTTTATAGGAGTTTTGGGGGCGGTATTCTTCAGCTAAAAAGGATTCTGCTGTTGTATCGACGCGAGAAATAGGAGAGTATTCTTGGCGGTTTTTAAGGGTGTTAGCCCATTGGTTCAGCAATGGTGCGCTGCCGGCAGGCGGTGTTAGCGGAGTGTCAAAAGAAAGATTGATATGTGCAGGCCCGATGGGTGTTTGAGAGGGCTGATTCCAATTTTGTGGGTCGCGTCCACTGAGGGCTGCAAGGACTTCTGAAAAATATTGAGTTTGTTCTCCAGCCGGTGATTCTGGGTATTGCGTGAGATCAGCTTGAGCACGTACAAATGCAGTAAAAATACCAGGTTGGTAGGTGGTTTGGTTAGCGCCAGTTCCGCGGAGGCGTTGAGGACGGTCTGCGGTTAAGGCGAGGAGAGGGATTCCGCTGTGGAAGGCTTCCATCATTGCAGGCAGTAGTTCACCGACGGCAGTTCCTGATGTGGTGACTACGGCGACAGGGCGTTGCGTGGCTTTGGCTATTCCGAGCGCAAGGAAACTGGCACTTCTTTCGTCGAGACGGACGTGTGCGTGCAGAATATTTGCTTGTTCAAGGGCAGCAATGGCGTAGGCGAGGGGTGCGCTACGTGAGCCGGGGCAAAGTACGATATGTTCCATACCAGTACGAACGAGCGAGTCGAGAACGGAGATTGCGCTGATAAGCGATTCTGGGATGGGAGCATTTTCGTCGGCTGAAGTCACGTTGCTATTCTACTGTCTCTGGTGAGAGTGCGCGAAAAGTTGAGTTTTTCTTAAGAACTATTGTGGGTTAGTTCATATGTAAAAAATGTTTTTAATCTACGTTAGGGGTGCTTTATTAAAGTTTCTTTACTTTAATAAAGCACCCCTAATCATGGATTAAAGTGCTAGTGATAATGTTGCCAGTCCTGCCTTATGAAGAAGCAGTTTTGGCAGTTACCGCAGAGTAGTCGTAATAGAGGTTCCAGCGTTCTTCTTCAGTGAGTTCGGGAGTCATGAAAATCTGTTTGAAGTTCTTGACAATCTTGGTGCTTACTGAGTGTGATTTCATAGTTTTAGGGGAAGATTGCAGTAGAAACATTTTCTTTACCTCTAATATCGTGGTTGACGCATTGGCGCTGGTATTTGGGGGCATCCAACTTCGAATGCGTCCAAGACCTCTTTGCCGTGAAGCATTTATCTTGCGAAAACCACAGTAACACAGTTATGCGTCCACCTGTAGACCTCTATGGGGACAAAAATACCAAAAAAGCGGAGCGTAAGGCGACATTTGTCCCCTATTCATAAGAAACTTATGCAAGTTTAAATAAAACAAAAGTCCTCAAGACACTAAATATCACCATAAAACCTTTCGAATTAGAGCTAAAAACTCAACATCAAAACATTTCAATGAAAAATAATAGACAAATACATAAAACAATGTAGCTATCAAAAAAGATTGAAAAACTACCCTTTTACGCGGGCACAAAAAGCACCACACCAATAAAAGTGATTTTATTCACACAAGCGGTGTCGTGGTGCTACCGCGCGAGACAATGTCACAAACGTTCTTCTAACACCCGATAACAACGACGCACCCTCTCATGCCACCAACGACGTACATCTTCGTCCACCGACAAAGAAGAAACTAACGCTTTATCCACCTCAACATCACGCACAGGAATCACCCCATCGCGAGCGCACAGCGAATCTCGTGTCACGTCCGAAGACATCAAAGAGACCGTCCCCAGACCACAGCCAAAAGGAAGCTCCGGTAAAGAGGCCGCCAAAGCAATACCCGAACGAATGCCAACCGAACTTTCCAAAGCAGAAGAAACGACCACCGGCAGTCCGGCTTGCTCACACACCTCAAGAGCGCGTCTGACACCGCCTAAGGGCGCCGCTTTAAGAATCAATACATCGGCAGCGCCACGCTCAGCCACTTGCAAAGGATCTTGCGCTTTACGCACCGATTCATCCGCAGCGATAAGCGTACCGACACCTTGCTCACGTAACTTCGCGTGCAAACGCGCCATCTCATCGACCGATTGAACAGGTTGCTCTACATACAACACGTCAAACTCTTCAAGACGTTGTATTGCCTCAAACGCTTCATCCGTACTCCAGCCTCCGTTAGCGTCAACTTTTAAACGCGCATCAGGAACATACCGGTGTACAGCACTAATTCGTGCAATGTCCTCGGCTAAGCTCTGCCCTCGCTCCGCAACCTTAATCTTCACCTCGCGGATTTTCCCCTGATAACGGCCAAGAACCGCAGGAACCTGCCCAGCGTCCACCGCTGGCAACGTTGAATTGACAGGAATGGTAGAACGTATCGGTTCGGGGAACCCTAGCCATGCAGATTCTAAAGCTGATGACAACCAATACGCAGCTTCTTCCGGTGGATACTCAAGAAACGGAGCAAATTCACCCCAGCCAGATTCTCCTTCAAACAACATCGTCTGGCGAAAGTGAACCCCTCTAAACTTCACTCGCATTGGTATTTGCACCACAACGCTATGAGCAAGCACCTCCGATAGTTGTGGCAAAGTACCTGTCTTCCAGATAGAGGACGCAGAAGGTTCCATGAGACTCATTTCGTACACCAAAGAGAGAATAGTTCCGTATCCCCATCATAACTAATCGCCGAAAAACTAAAATTTCCGTTAAATACAGTACCTAGGAGCAGGGTTCGTGAAACGCACACCATTTTGTCAGGAAAACTTCAAAACTTTCTGCAACAATAATGATGGCTCTCAAACACAATGACCACAACCGTAGACCAGCAGAAAGGCAGTTCGTACGCTCTTATGTACAGAGAAGAACAGCCCCGCCAATCCCATCATGGCGACCAGACAACTCAGGTTCTACCCACCACACCAACAGCGCGTTTTCCCACAGAGCACACATCTGCCCTGAGCACGTCAGCACTTAAAGAACTGACGCCAAGTCACCTTCGACGGACACGGCCCACCTTCTGGGCAATGGTGCAACACGTATTTGTTTTTCTTCTTCTCAGCACTGCGTTGACTGGCTCTTTTTATTTCTTCGTTAAAACAAGTATTGGCCAACGTCTCGACGAAATCGCTTTTACAGAGTTTTCTTACCAACTCACCGATTATCAACAACCTACCGAGAGAATACTCAACTTCATTCCAGCTGTCGCTGTAATAAGTGCTATCATCGGACTGATTTTTGTCGTTATCTGGAAACATCGTTTTGTGCCTTCACTCATAGGCCTCGGTATTGCGATGTGCTCCTATCTCTCAGCCTATCTACTCAAATACCATCTCATTACCAAACCTAACTACGGTATCCAAGAAGCCGTTCTGAACTCTGCACCGTCGGGGCACACCACCGTGGCAGCAGCTGCAGGCTCTGCACTTTTTCTAGCAGCTCCTAAAAAACTTCGGCCTCTAGTCGCTCTGATTTCTGCAATTCTTACCGCAGCGACAGGGTTTTCTACTATCGTCAATGGGTGGCACCGCCCAGCGGACGTTATCACGGCAGTTCTCTTAGTGTCCCTCTGGACTGTTATTGGCCTTGCCATTCTACGTTTTGTGCGTTCTGAGGAACTCGATATGAGTAACACTCAACGGAGCGGTTTAATTCTTATCCCCCTGTTAAGCATTGCTGGTTCTTTTCTTGGGTTCTGTTCTTTAGCGCTCTACGCCATTACGATTTATTCGCCTTTTCCCGGTTGTGCTCTTAGCGCAGCAACCTGCATGATTCTTACGGTTATCTCGTTTAGCACATCATGGCTTGTTACTCTTTTGAGACCACAGAATAAGATACGTTCCCCCTATTACACGAAGGTGTGGACCTACTAAAAAACATGGGGTGGGATAGAACAAGAATGTTCTATCCCACCCCATGCGCATTAACAGCTCAAGAGCTCACGCTATAAGCTACGTCCTGTGGTGATAGGTCCGGTAAGTCCACTCGGATAATCGTCAAAAGTCGTCTGGCTCAAGCCTTGGCCTTTATGTTCCTGATTCTCTAACCACTTCATGCGGTCTAGAAGAATACGGGTTGCTCCACCAGAGTACGGTAATTGGTACATTGCAGCGGTGGTTACGCCGGCACTTGTATTGAGAGCAGAACCTTTAATACGGTCAATTGCATCTTGCATCGTATCTGCCATACGAACAATAAAAGTACGTTCTACGGGGATACCATGTCCCGGAACAAAAACCCGATATCTATCAAGCTCAGCTAAATGACGCAGAGTCGATACCCATAGTTGCGGGTAAGAGTCGTCAAAAGCGGGGTCAGAACCTTGTTCTACGACGTCTCCGGTGAAGAGAACGTCATCTACACCGACCAACACGTCCGAATCGGTATGTGCCAGTCCCAGATAGAAGAGTGTTACCGCACGATCCCCTAACTCAACTCGAGTAAATGAAGCGCGGGTTCCGTCTCCCGGTAAGAGTCGTTGAGGAACAACAAGGTGTGTATTAGGGCCTTCTTGATGGGCCATCTCTGGTTCAAGAACTTCAACATATGAACGCTGTAGATTGCCATAAAGCTCAATAGCTCGTGCAGCTCGAGGGTGCGCCCAAAAATCTTGTGCACCATCAGCTTCAAAAACAGCATTTCCCATAAAACGGTCAAAATGAGCGTGTGTGCTCACAATCGTCAGAGGAAGTTCAGTAATGCGTCGAACAGCACGCAGAATCTCTGCTCCCTGACGGGGCCCTGCTCCCGTATCGACGAGCATAGCTTTTTCCGCACCGACAATGAGACCCGAGTTCAGCCGGTAATTATCCGTGCTAATGAGGTACACACCGTCTGATATTTCATTTGTACGTGCCATGTGTTCTACGGTACTTGCATTAGGTGGTATATGTTGTGTTCTATACCCATAAAAGACCATGTCGCAATACATCTCACAGCATTTTATGAGGCTTTACCGCCAATTATTCATAAGACCGATACCATATAGACCGTGATAGACTTCGGCAATTTTCCTTCAACAGATACAACATCGACGCCCCCTATACGAGGACGATACGCTCCTTCCCCCTCTGGAGATTTACATTTAGGGAACTTGCGAACCGCTCTTTTAGCGTGGCTTATGGCTCATAGCCAAGGCGGAGATATGGTCATGCGTGTCGAAGACCTTGATCGTGTTCGTGAAGGAGCTGCACAACGACAATTACAAGACCTCACCCAATTAGGTATTACCTATACCGGTGAGGTGCTTTACCAGTCCACACGCCAAGAAGCCTATCTTCAAGCAGTCGAAAAGCTTAAAGAACAGCATATGGTCTATGAGTGTTTTTGTACTCGTAAAGAAATTCAGCAAGCAACCACGGCACCTCATGCTGCCCCAGGTGCTTACCCTGGAACGTGTCGCTCCATCTCAGATGATGAGCGTGCTGCCCGACGAGAGGTTCGCACCCCGGCTTTAAGGTTACGTTCTCAATGCTCTCAATACACGGTTCATGACTTTTTTTACGGAGAATACACAGGTGTAGTTGATGATTTCGTCTTAGTGCGCAACGATGGAACTATTGCATATAACCTAGCGGTAGTAATTGACGATGATTTTCAAGGGGTCACGCAGGTTGTTCGAGGTGATGATTTACTTCCTTCAGCCCCACGACAGGCGTATCTTGCGCAGCTTTTGGGATGTTCTCCGGTGCAGTACGCGCACGTTCCTTTAGCGCTCAATAGTGCCGGTCAGCGCCTTGCAAAACGAGATGGTGCTGTTACTATCCCCGAGTTGTATCGTCAAGGTGTGAGCATTGATGAGATTGGACGGCTTATTGCTTCTTCTATTCCGCTTCCACGGTTAGAGCCTCAGCATGGGGGCCTTTTACCAAAGAATGCTTCAGAGATGCTCACAGTATTTTCTCCCCAGCTGATACGTCAGCAGCCCTGGGTTGTTATTGACCCGTTTGTGAAAGGATAGTGGTATTGGCTAAGTTCACCGTAGATGCCCTAGCAGCAAAAATCCCCTCTGAGCACCGCGGAACTGCTGCTCTAGCTCTCGTGATGCTCGGCTCAATCAGTCTGCAGGTGTCTACTGCTTTCGCCTCAGACCTCTTTCAGCAGTTCACTCCCATTGCGGTCACGGGAATGCGTATGGCAGTTGCGGCAGTTATCCTCTTTTTGATTGTTCGCCCTAATCCGTTCGCACTTAAAGCTTCTGACTGGCCGCAGGTGTTGCTTTATGGTCTTGTTGTGTCTCTTATGACCGGCAGTTTTTATATGGCTGTTAGTTATATCCCGTTAGGAATTGCGGTCACTGTTGAGTATCTGGGTGCTTTTGCTATTTCTCTGTTAGGTGTCAAACGTGTTCGAGATAGTTTCATCTCGTTAGGTGCTTTAATCGGTGTTGCCCTCATTGCTGGGCCGACTTTTGAAAGTAGCCATCTTATTGGCTATCTTTTTGCGGTGATGAGTGCAACATGTATGGGTGGATATACGTTCTTGTCAGCTCACCTTGGCACTAAAGGCTCTCCGGCTGTGAGTGGGCTCAAGGGTCTGTCACTCTCGATTTGTTTTTCAGCATTGTTGCTGACCCCGTGGTCTGCACCGTCATTTCCGAGAGTGGACTTCAACGGTTGGTTCTTATTAGTCATGGTTGGTTTCTTAGGCGTTGTCGTAACATATTCTTTTGACGCGATTGCTGGCCGTATTACCTCGCCTGCTGTTATCGGAGTGTTGTTTAGTTTGGATCCGGTGAACGGCGCAATTATTGGGACGCTTCTTTTGGGTCAGGTACTCTCTATTTGGTCCTATGTTGGCATCGTATTGATTGCATGTTCCGGCGCATTATTGGTCTGGCAGACGAACAAATCGGCTATTAAGATTTCTGCTAATACGGCGATACTTGATGTGGTGGTTTCTACACGTACTCAGCAGTTACCAATCATTAGTAAGGACCTCAAATAGTTCTAGGTCGAAGAAGAATGAAGCAAACGCGCTGACTTATAGAAAGAGTGTCAGCGCGTTTCTCATATACTAGAATTAAGTTTTTCTTAAATATCATGCTCGGTTATTCTTAACAGTAAAATTGACCCGAACACCTATTGGTGAACTGTTAACCACTCAGGTCTAGCGCTATTATTACGTACATCACATACCCAATTCTCTAGGGGGCTCCTCAATGAGCAATACTACATTCCAGATTGCCGCGCTGGTCATCTACTTTGCCGGCATGATAGCCATCGGACTCTGGGCAAAAACTAAAAACAACAATCTCGACGACTACGTCCTCGGTGGCAGGTCACTCTCCCCCACCACCGCCGCACTCTCTGCAGGTGCGTCTGATATGTCAGGATGGCTCCTCATGGGCCTCCCCGGCGCACTATATATCTCCGGACTAGCAGAAGCATGGATTGCCGTCGGGCTCACCATCGGTGCGTGGATCAACTGGAAAGTTGTCGCTCCACGACTACGCAGCTACACCGAAATTTCCCGAAATTCCGTCACTGTACCAGTCTTTTTCCACAACAGGCTACGCGATAACACTAAACTCCTGCGGATCTTTTCATCCCTCATCATCCTCATTTTCTTTACCTTCTACGCATCCTCCGGCATGGTAGCCGGCGGAAAATTCTTCGCATCCTCCTTCAACTTAGATTTCCACGTCGGAATGCTACTCATCGCAGGAATTACCGTCCTCTACACTCTCTTTGGTGGGTTCCTCGGCGCATCCTACACCGACATGGTTCAAGGATTCCTCATGTTAGGTGCGCTCATCCTCATGCCTATCTTGGCGCTGTTCTACGTGGGTGGGCCCAGCGGTGCATACGAAACTATTTCAGCGGTCAACCCCACCGCGCTCTCACTGTTCGCAGGAACATCTTTCATCGGGATTCTCTCTGCATCAGCATGGGGCTTAGGGTACTTTGGGCAGCCACACATTATCGTGCGCTTCATGGCACTACGCACCCCTAAAGACGCAATCGCAGGACGACGTATCGGCATCGGCTGGATGGTTCTCACCGTTATCGGAGCTTGCTCATCCGGATTAATCGGCATCGCATACTTTGCAAAACACCCCGATGCGGCACTCACCGACACAAAAAACGCAGAATCCGTATTCCTCGACATGTCACAGATACTGCTACCTTCTTTCGTGTCAGGTTTCATTCTTGCAGCCGTTCTTGCCGCAATTATGTCCACGCTCTCTTCACAGCTCGTTGTCTGCTCTTCAGCCCTTGCCGAAGACCTCTACGGAGTTGTCACACAAAAACCACTCGAAGCAGCAAAAGGACTATGGCTCGGACGCATGGGCGTGCTCGTAGTCTCCATCATTGCAGCAGTACTAGCATGGAACCCCAATAGCTCTATCCTCGAGTTAGTGTCCTTCGCATGGGCAGGATTCGGTGCAGCCTTCGGCCCCATCGTTTTGCTATCCCTCTTCTGGAAAAAACTCACCAACTGGGGAGCTATCGCCGGACTCATTGCAGGAACAATTACCGTATTTGTCTGGGGAAATAACGAAGCTCTCTCTAGCACTTTCTACGAAATTGCACCAGGGTTCATCGTTAACCTTGTATTTGCTGTAACCATCTCTTATGCAACATACTCACCCAACCCAGAGATTGAAGAAGAGTTCGAAGCAGCAGCGCTAGCGGCAAAGAACTAAAACTTCTCATAATACAGCTCAGGCGGTTACCACTAAACACCAGTGGTAACCGCCTGAGCTGTTCTTTATCCTTCATCTTCCAGCCAAGATACAGAACGCAACGGTACACTAAACCCATGACCTATACACTGCCCGAAACTGTATCTGATATTTTTGACCCTCAACAATGGCGTACCGTCGAAGGGTTTGAAGAATACACCGACATCACCTACCACCGGCAAGTACTCCGCGACGAAAACGGCAACTACATCAAAGACCTCCCCGCTGTACGTATCGCGTTCAACCGCCCAGAAGTACGCAACGCCTTCCGCCCACACACCGTTGATGAGCTCTACCGTGCACTCGACCACGCTCGAATGACCTCCAACGTCGGAACAGTGCTGCTCACCGGTAACGGGCCCTCCCCCAAAGATGGTGGATGGGCATTCTGCTCCGGCGGAGACCAGCGCATCCGAGGACGTGACGGCTACCATTACGCAGACGGAGACACCGCAGAAAGCATCGACCCTGCACGCGCCGGACGACTCCACATCCTCGAAGTTCAACGGCTTATTCGCACCATGCCCAAAGTCGTTATCGCCCTCGTCTCGGGGTGGGCTGCCGGCGGAGGACATTCCCTCCACGTCGTCGCAGACCTCACGATCGCGTCCGAAGAATACGGCAAGTTCAAACAGACTGATGCCACCGTCGGTTCCTTCGACGCCGGTTACGGCTCTGCCCTATTAGCACGTCAAATCGGCCAAAAAAATGCTCGTGAAATATTCTTCCTCGCACGCGAATATGACGCTCAACGCATGTATGAAATGGGTGCTGTTAATGAAGTTGTCCCACACCAAGAACTAGAGCATAAAGGACTAGAATACGCGGCACATATTGCACGACAATCCCCCCAAGCTATCCGCATGCTCAAATTTGCTTTCAACCTTCCCGATGACGGTCTACTCGGACAACAAGTCTTTGCAGGAGAAGCAACCCGCCTAGCCTATATGACAGATGAGGCTGTAGAAGGACGAGATGCATTCCTCCAAAAACGTGAACCCCGCTGGGAAGAGTACCCTTACTACTTCTAAAAGAACGAAACCTTAACGGCAGTCTCCACCGCTAAACGTTGGAAAAGACTGCCGTTGAGGTCTTCTTCTATCAACACGTCTAGAAAAACATTGCAGAAAAACACTCTATGACTGTCTCTTTTGACCCATCACAACTGCAGCCTTTTAGGCTACCAACCCCCGATATTTCACGAGCATTGCGTTTAGAGGCACAACATCCACGCGCGTATTCGCCAACAGACGTCCTACACTTTTTTGACAGATATTTCGCCGCAACACCTCACACCTCAGAAGATATTGCGCTTTTAGTGGGCACATCAGGCTCTACAGGCGCACCTAAAATAACGGTTCTTAGTCGTTCAGCATTAGTCCATTCTGCTCAAGCGACAGCTCAAGCAACAGGCTCTCGGCAATCACAATGGTTGTTATGTTTGCCCGTGCACTATATTGCCGGAGCACAGGTGCTCATTCGATCGGTACTCAACGGCACCACCCCCGTCATCACTGGTGCCATCATGCACAACAGACACTTTAGTAGTGAAGATTTTCTACAAAGTGCTCGCACTATGACAGCCAAGACGAAAATGGTGTCACTTGTACCAACCCAGTTACAACAGCTTCTTGATGATGCACAACGGTTTCCAGAGCTCCTTGAACTCTTACAAGAGTTCTGCGGCATTCTTCTAGGCGGGGCACCAGCTTCGCGCTCATTACGTGAAAAAGCGCAAAAGTATCAGCTTAAGATATTTACCACCTATGGAAGTGCAGAAACAGCAGGCGGTTGCGTCTATAACGGTCTCCCGCTGTCCTCGACTCAACTTCGTATTGAAACACAGCATCCAGAAGATACAACAGGAAGAATCTGGTTAGGTGGAGAACACGTTGCCCACGGATATCTTGATCAGCCGCAGCGTACCGCTGAACATTTTTGGTACGAGAACAACGGGACACGATGGTATCGTACCGACGATATTGGTTCTTTATCACAAGGGTTTTTAGAGGTTCACGGTCGAGCCGATGACATCATCATTAGCGGTGGAGTAAAAATTGCTCCCGCCCCTATTGCACAATGTTTAGAAGCTCATCCTGCGGTCGTTTCTGCTTTTGTCTTTCCAGTTCCTCACCGACGATGGGGGCAAGCGGTAGGGTGCGTCGTCTACGCCCCTGAAGAATCGCCGGCACGATTATCTCCCCAATTACAGCAGTTATGCCAGAATCTAGAACCTGCACAGCGTCCTAAATATCTCCGAGTTATCAGCACTTTGCCTCTACTTTCCACAGGAAAACCAGATCGAGAAGCGCTCCATACGCTATTGCGTGAAGGATGAGGTCAATAAACTTTTTCTTCATCAAGGATTGCAGAAGAACAACTCCTGTTTCGTTCAGTATGAGAGAATGAGAGGTGCTCTAGCACCACTAGATGTTGTACCGCAAGAAAGGAATAATACGTGGCTACTCCGGCTCAATGGATTGAGGGGGCGCGTCTACGCACCTTGCCACTAGCTGTGGCACCCATTATTGCCGGTTCAGTTGCAGCTTTTGAATTAGGAAAGTTTAACCCGTTCAGAGCTTTTCTCGCTTTTCTTGTCGCCTTTTTTCTCCAAGTAGGCGTCAACTATGCCAATGATTATTCAGACGGTATCAAAGGAACAGATGAAGTAAGAGTTGGCCCATTACGTCTGGTAGGTTCAGGTGTAGCGAAACCGAGCCATGTTAAATACGCGGCTTTTAGTTGTTTTGCGTTATCTATGGTTGCTGGATTCTACCTTGTCTTCCTTGCGCAACAATGGTGGTTTTTAGCTATTGGAGCGTCAGCTGTCTTTGCAGCATGGGGATATACCGGAGGTAAACGCCCCTACGGGTATATGGGGTTAGGGGACCTCTACGTTTTTATCTATTTTGGTCTTGTTGCTACAGTTGGTACGCTCTTTACCCAAAGCGCACATTTAAGTACTACCGGCTGGGTGAGCGCAATATCTATTGGATTATTCTCTTGCGCATTATTGATGGCCAATAATATCCGAGATATCCCAACCGATAAAGAAAGCGGAAAATATACTCTAGCTGTACGTCTTGGGCAGAAGTGGTCGCGCAGAATCTATGTTCTTGAAATGCTCTGTGCCTTAGCTATCACTCTCATACTTGTTCCAGAGAATCCTTGGTACATGTTAGTTTTTGTACTGATAGGGCCCGTACTTCACTCATGTTTTGTGGTATTAGCTCCGACTCATGGCAAAGAGCTCATCCCTGTACTCAAACAAGCTGGGCTCGTCACCCTTGCATATAGCCTGCTTCTGGTACTTGCTGCTTATTTAGGAACTCTCGATATATTCATCGTAGAGGCACCCACCTTTAACGGTTTCTAATACGAGGGGCATCATACGAGACTAAAAATCTAGTCCCTGTGATTTTTTCATCTGCTCTACATACTCGTCTTCAACGAGAGTATCTTCATGTTTAATGTTCTTTGTTGGAAAGAGTTTCCTCCACAGTTGTGCAACCTCAACCCCTGCGGCTTCACGAAGTTTCGGGAAAAACAGATACGACAACGATAAAGACATAAGAAGCGCAAAAATAATAGAGAGCAGCACCGCAATTTTAAGGACCCAAACACAAATCAGGCTGATACTAAAAACGAGTGCAAGACGGAGAAAAGTGTATTTGAGCAGATTCATAGATACTAGTCTAACGGAGAACGCTAACGGTTCGATAAGCACCAAATTTTGCACTGCTCACACTCATACAGGTGTCAAGATTCATGAGAATACCCTTACAAAAGGCACTATTCTGAGTTCATCCTGTTCTTCCAGAAATTTACGTCCCATAAAGTAGATATTATTCAGTTATCCATGGAACACTAATATCTATGGTTCGCGCAATAATGATTATCGGCTCTATCGCCCTGCTCATCGGCATCATCATCTATTCCTTCATAGATTGCATCCGTACAGACAACGAACGAGTCAAAGTATTCCCTAAACCCGTATGGTTTTTAGCTATCCTTATCTTCCCTCTTGCTGGAGCCTTATTATGGTTGTTCTTTGGAAAACATGCCAGTTCACCGGTTTCTTCTAACGCCCCCGATAACGATGAGGAATTCCTCAAATATCTTGAAGCGCGTGCCAAACGTCAGATGAGAGAAAAAGACGACAAGACTACTCCCCCAGAAGATACGAATGGTGAAGACACTCACGAGGATTCTGCTGAGCAGTAGCCTCATCAAGACCTTCAGTTAAAGCTGTTGGGCTACCACTTACATCAGTGGTAGCCCAACAGCTTTAAACACGGATAAAAACCCTATAGGTAGTACCAGTTATAGGCCGGAATAGCTGTGCAAACCGGAGAAGAAAATATTGACTACCGTAAAGTTAAAGATGATGCATAGATAGCCCACGATAGAGAGCCATGCAGAAGGTGCACCAGACCAGCCGCGTGTTGCTCGAGCATGCAAATAGGCGGCATAGACAACCCAGATCACGAAGGTCCATACTTCTTTAACGTCCCAGCCCCAATAACGGCTCCACGCTTTCTGCGCCCAAATAGCGCCAGCTGCCAGAGTAAACGTCCACATCACAAAACCAACAGTGTTAAGACGAAACGCAAAATTCTCTAGCGTCTGAGACGAAGGAACCATCGTCATAAACGGCATCGAAGGCTTCTTCCCAGCAATAATTTCTTTTTCGCGACGAGACTGCAGAAGCTGAAGAATAGCCATCGCAAAGGTAATAGTAAAAATACCCGAAGCAAGAACAGCAATAGAAACGTGAATAACAAGCCAATACGACTGCAAAGCAGGTTTGAGATGTCCAACAGGAGTAGGGAACGCAATCGTTGCCGCGCACATCATAATAAGGGCAAGACCCGACACTAACATTCCCACAAAACGTACGTCACGGAAAATCAGAAGAATCAAAAAGACGGTAGAAACAACTAACGCACCAGTTGTGCAGAACTCATACATGTTTCCCCACGGAACACGATCAGCAGCAATACCACGAGTCACTACACCAACAGCATGAACTAATGCACCGATAATCATGATGGCAACTGCGATACGAGCGGCACGGCGGGGGCTCGTATCAGTACCCCAACGCATTGAACTATCGGCAACTTTACCTTCAAGTTTGCGTTCTGCAGCGCGCTTATAGCCAAGTCCGCGAGCGCCCGTGCCTTTCTCACTGCTGTCAATATAGGAGGCACGTTTGTGCGCTGTTGTGGCAGCTTCGAGAGGTTTATCTGCGGTGTTGTCCTGTTGTTCTAGTTGTCGGACAGTACGCGAATGAGAGGCAATATCTGCGGTGAATAGGATAAACGCTATCATGTAGATAATTGCTGAGATGTACATGAACAGCTCGCTCCATTGAGCGAGGGATGCGTTAATCATCTGCTAGTTCTTCCTTCAGGTATGGGGTGTGAAGTGTTTTATGCTTCGGTGTCTTCTGCTTCACTAAATTCTAGTTCCCAACAGTGAGCGAAAGCTTCTGTGAGCTTATCAGCTTCCGGTAGGAGTCGTGGGTCTTCTCCTCGTGCTAGTAGAGCATATTCTACGGTGAGGTTCTGGCCGTCTCGATAAGCACGTACCCAGACACGACGTCTAGGAACGAATAACGAGATAATCAGTCCGGTGAAGGCTAGAACAAATGACCAGAAAACAATACCTTTTCCAGGGTCATAGTGAATGTCTACACCAATATAACGCTTATACCCCTCAAAACTGATTTTTCCTCGTCCATCTGGCAGATTTTCTTCGGTGTGCGTAGCTGTGAGGATAATACCGTTTTGTTGGGCCATCGAGTTCATTTCGGTCAGTTTTGAGGTATCGAGAATATACACGTTCTGTGGGGTGCCGTTATCTAGCCCTAAGTCGCCATAGTAAGACTGCAGGACGAGTGTAGGGTTATAGGGTCCGGCGTCAAGAGAGACGGGAACTCCAGAGCTGTTGTATCCACCTGTGGGGAGGAACATTCCGACGAAACCGAGCTGGTCGGGATGTGCGTCAGGAACTTTAAGCACAATAGATGAGTTGTATTTAGGGTCAGTGGTTAGGCCTACAACGGGACCTTCAAAAGCGATGGTTCCATCGGGGTTTGTCACTTTGATAACGGGTGCATAACCGTTACCGGCAAGGTTAATATCGGTACCGTCGACGGAGAGTGGTTCGTTCACTTCGAGTGTTTCATTCCGGTGTTCTCCAGAGCGGTCGGTAACGCTGAAGGTTGCTTTGTACCCAATATCAGAGCCGTAGCTAGCAGATTCATGTTGTCTATCGTATTGAACTTCAAATTTTTTAAGTGTTATCGAGTAGGGTGTAAGCCAGTCTGGGTTGTAGTTTGTTCCAGGTGTGAAAGAGTCATAGCTGATGAGGGAGTTGACGAAGGTGTCTCCTTCAACCAAGATTTTTTGTCCTCGGTATCCCAGGAGAGATCCAATAGCGACACCGATGAGAATACCAATCATCGATAGGTGGAAGAGAATATTTCCGACTTCGCGTAAGTACCCGCGTTCTGCTGCGACAGAGTAGTACCCGTTCTCTTCAAGATGGGTTTCTACTCTGTATCCGCGTCGTGAGAGGACGCGGGAAGCATCGTTGATTGCTTCTTCTGCGGTAAATTCTTCGAGGGATACGGGTATTTCTAAGGTGCGGTGTACGGGTAGTCGTGAGAGGTTCTTGGGTGTACGTACTGGGGGTTTACGCCACATCTGGTAGTGTTTTTTGGCTCGTGGTAGGACGCATCCGATGAGGGAAATAAAGAGCAAGAGGTATATTGCGGAAAACCATGCGGAGCTGAAGACGTCAAAGAGCTGAATTTTATCTGCGATAGGTCCCCACGTGGGGTGGTTTTCGATGTAGTCGTTAACTTTAACGGGGTCTTGTATTCGTTGTGGGAAGAGTGATCCTGGAACTGCAGCTACTGCTAAAAGAAGGAGCAGAAATAGTGCGGTATTCATTTTTGTGAGCTGTGTCCACGCCCATTTTGTCATTCCCCAAACTCCAAGAGCTGGTGCTTGAGATGTTGTTTGTTCTCCCATAGTGTGCCCTTAGCTTTTAGATTGGTAGTTCGTAGGTAGGTAGTGTGGCTTGTATCCATGTGATGATGGAGTTCCATAGACCAGTTATCATGAGCGTTCCGATAAGAATCAGTAGTATGGATCCGCATTGTTGTATGCGTCGATGATGTTTTTTAAGCCACCGTAGGCGTTGTGTTCCGCGAAGAATGCCTAATGCAACGATAAAGAATGGGATACCTAAACCTAGGCAATAGGCGAAGGTGAGAGTTATTGCTTTTGCAGTATTAGCTCCGTCAAGGTAGACCAGTGTTTGTACTGCGGCGAAGGTTGGGCCGATACATGGTGCCCACCCTAGACCAAAGGTTATTCCCAAAAGTGGTGCACCCCAAAACCCTGAGGGGGCTTGTGTATGGATGAGTTTGCGTTCTCTTTGTAGCCAAGGAATTTTGCCCCAGAAGACCAGCCCGAGCAGGATGACAAACATACCAAGGAGTATTTCAACCCAGCGTTGCCCTCGAATCCAGGGGGCTGCACCTAGTTGTGCGAAAACCACGCTCAAGAGAATGAAAATTGTTGAGAAGCCAAGGATGAACAGGGCGACGGCGCCTAGTGCGTATCGGGTACTGGTGTTTTTGGTGTGTCCAGATAATCCTGTTACGTACCCGATGTACCCTGGCACGAGGGGTAGCACGCAAGGGGAGGCGAAGGATACCAGACCTGCTAATACGGCTAGGGGTATGGCTAACCATAGCGACCCGTCAATAATGATTTCTCCGAAAGTGTTCACTATTTTTGGGCGTCCTCGAGGAGTGTTCTCACGATGGATTCGTCAATTTGTCCTAACACTCGTGAGGTGACATGTCCTTGTGCGTCAATGATGAGCGTGGTGGGAACAGCTTGTGCGGGGACAACTTGTGATAGTTCGTAGAGGACGTGACCGGTTGAGTCTTCAAAACTTGGGTATTCAATGGAGAAGCGACGTTCGAAGGCCTCTGCTGTTGCTTTTTCGTCTCGGACGTTGACACCATAGAAATGTACTTTGTCCGCAAATTTTTTGTGAAGTTTAGCTAAGGTGGGGGCTTCTGCTCGGCAAGGAGCGCATCCGGCATACCAGAAGTTCAGTAGTAGGGGTTTTCCGCGTAATGATTCTGCGGTGATTTCGGTGCCGTCGTAGAGTGTTCCGGTAAAGTGTACCGGTTCTGTTCGTTTTTCTGGAGGAAACTCTGTGACCGACCCATCTCCTGCAATGTATCCTTTGGAGTCCCCCGCATCTGCTTGGGCAGAAAGAGAATCAGACGATGAGCATGCACTTAAGCTTAGGAGGCTGGCGGCGGCTCCTAAGCTCAGCAGATGACGGCGTGACAGTCGCTGTTCATATGGTCTTTGGTAGGGGTCTAGCATGGTGTTCTTTCGGGTGTGCTCAAGGTCTTAGGCTTCGGGGAAAAACGAGGTAAGGTTTTTTCTGTCACGTTCCAGGTAGCTGTATAACACCGTTGTAGAGTGCTGCGGCGGGTTCGCTATAGCTAATCCGTGGGCGTTCTTTGCCGTCTAAATCACTAAATGTGCAGGTTGTGAGTGAGGCAAGGTTGCATTCTCGAGTTCTGGGGTCGTGAGGGAGCATTTTCCCTTCGATGCTACGTCGTACTAGCCAGATGGGAAGTTGATGAGAGACGATGACAGCTTCGGCGTTCTCTCCCCCGATATCGTAGGCGTGCTGAGCAGTTTGGCGTACGGCTTGTGCCATACGTTTGACTTGTTCTCGGTAAGGTTCTCCCCAAGAGGGACGTAATGGGTTAAAGAGTTTAGACCAGTGTTTTGGGTGAGTGATCAATTCTTGGGCGTTGACGTGGAGCCCCTCAAAATAGTTTTCTGCTTCGATTACGCGAGGGTCATGGTGTGCTTCTAGCCCGAGGAGTTCGGTAATCGGTTCAGCTGATTCTTGGGTACGTGTTAGTGGTGAGCAGGCAAGGTAGACGATATTCGCGCCGTTGTGTGCTTGGCGTGCGAGTTCTTCGGCAGTTAGACGAACCATGTGGCGTCCACGTTGACTCAAATGGTAATTGGGTAGACGCCCGTAGACGATACGTTGAGGGTTTTCGACTTCCCCGTGACGCATAAGGTGGACTTTAACCTGAAGTGAGCTCATTGTTCTAGTCTCTCAAATAGTTTGTCTCATTCCCAATTCTGCAACCTGTGAATTGTCAGAACAAGTGGTGAGTTATTTCTTAACGTTGGTGATTTTGGGTAATTTTTTGGTGCAGTATTTTCTCTAGGCGTCGTGGATTAATCTGCCAGAAGTCTTTAACTTCTCCGTCGACGAGAACTACCGGTATTTCGATGGCGTGGCGGGCTTTGAGTTCTGGAAAGTTTTCGATGTTGAGTTCGGTGAAAGTGAGCCCGAGGCGTGCGGTGACGTCATGAACGACGTGACGAGCTTTATCGCAGAGGTGACAGCCTGGTTTGGTGAGTAAGGTGATGTCAATCGGTGTTTTAGCGGGTTGTTGTTCGCTCATCTGGGGTCTTTTCTGGGCATGGGTTTGTCATAAGAGGTGTGTTAAAAACAGTGCCTCGCCCCTACTGTTAGCAGTTGAGGACGAGGCACATAAAGCTCATAAGAACTTACTTCTTATTGCGACGCTGGTGGCGGGTCTTACGAAGCAACTTACGGTGCTTCTTCTTGGACATGCGCTTACGACGCTTTTTGATAACTGAACCCATAGGATTCACCTCACTTACATTCGATACCCGGCATCTCTACCCATCGTAGATATGAGATGTTAGCTATCCGGGCGCGGTTTATACCGGTATAAACGCTTCTTAAAGACCAATTCAGGCATAAAAATGCCTGAACGGAAGAAAACGCTCTCTGTATAGAGTACAAGCATTCTCGAGATTTTCCGCATTCTGAACCAGATTCATGAACATTTTCTCGGATAAAAAGCTAAAATCTGGGTCTGCACCTTCAAGAATGAGATGCAGACCTCAGATTTTAGGGAAGCTGAGATGTTATCGTTTCTTCTTCTTTTTCTTTTGAATTTTTTTGTTAATGGTGTACACCTTGGTGCTCAGCTCTGGTTCTTCAGTATGCGTTGTTGAGCTCTGCGGTTCGTGAGGCTCTTCAGAGCTGGAGTCCGCGGAAGAAGAATAATGTTCTTCTTCTAGGGCACGCTGTTCTTTTCGTGATAGACGCGGTGTCTCATCAATAATTTGAGGCTCTTTAGCGTCGTCAAGTGCTAGCTCATATCCTTCGGGTGCTAGCATCTGAGGGTCAGCATCAGCAGATAATGATTCTGCTTTTTCTTCGATTTCATCAATAGCTGCGACGTGTTTGCGCCCCTTTCTCAAAGTGAGCTTTGTGAAAATACTCTTTTTTTCGGCAGAGACGACATCCGTTGCACATTGTTCAGATGTTTGTTCTTGAGTTTGAGTTTTCTGTAGTTGAGGCTGGGTATCTGCAGTCTGCGTGTCAGCAGATGGTGTTGCGCTATTGTCTTTAGCTTGTTCTGTTATTTTTTGTTCAACAGCGAGTTGAACCTGTTGAGTGCGCACACCGAAACCTAGCCAACGACCGATGGCATTTCCTTTTTTCTCTGGTTCAGAAGAAGACAGATACTGCGAAGTTGACTCTTGAGGTTCTTCAACTCTCGGATGTGATCCGGGTACAACTTTTCGTGCCGCCGGTTTTGCCCTTAAAGTGTCTGACGAGGGCTGCGTCCAAGACGTATCGCCATTTTTACGTATTTTTATGGGCGTTTCACCGTGTGGGGTGCGATAAATAGGTTTGATAACCGTCGCATGGACAGGAACGCTTACTGTTCCTCGTACTTTACGTGTACGTCCTGCTGTTGGAGCACGCAAAACATTGTGAACAGGTGGTTGAGGCTCGTTCTGGACAACAGATTTCTCCTCCGATACAGCGGCAGAAGAGTGCTCAGAGCTGTGTTCAGCGGTTGAGGTGTTATCTGCTTCAGATGTTTTGCTAGGGGAGGGAGTTTCTTCTTGCGCAGAAGTCTCTGAGCTGTTTTCTTCACCGGTACTTATTGAGGTGTGCTCTTCAGTTGAGGTTCCCAGTTCTTGTTCTTCGGCAGAAACCTCATCTTTGCGTTGTTCCTTAGCGTACTCTTGTGCAAGAGTCCACCTTTGAACTTTCGGCCGTTCAGAGGAAGGTTCGCTCTCAAGATTCTCTGAAGCAGTATCCCCCTGTGGACTCGTTGTTTCTGCAGTAGTTGCCGGTGTAGTTCCAACATTTTCAAGAGCTTCGATGAGCGAAGGCGCGATAGCTTCTTCCCAGTGATCGGGAATCAGGTCGTCATCATCAATTTCGATAGGTTCCATTGCTACCACTGTTCCTGGCAGTTCATGAGCAACAGCGGTTTCTTCATTGAGGTCAAGACTTGCCTCAGTGTATTGGCGTTCGATATTGGCGATGAGTAGTTGTTTCGCTAGCGTTGTGTCACGGTATCGGATAGCTTCAAGTAGCGCACGGTATTCTGCGCGTAGTCGAGTTGCTGTTGCGCTCCAAAGAGGGACACGTCCCATAATCGAGAGTAGATAGTCCGTAAGCGAAGTTCTCAGAGCCGTCATAAGCCCTGTTATGAGCTGGTTACCAGAGAGTTTCGTGAGAGCGATATGAAAATCTACTTCTAGTTGATGGAAGGTGTGAGGCGTGGTCCCCTCGTATTGCATCTTTTCGAGGATGCGTTCTAGCTCGTCCATCGCTGGGTTTGTAGGGTCTGCGTTCTCAACGGCGAATGTTTCAAGCAGAATACGTGCTTGAATGAGGTCACGAACCGGATAGCGAGAGCTTGCCATATGTAGACGTAGAGCGGGGGTGACGGAGGCTGCAGGCTCGCTGACGAGGTGAGCAATGATAGTTTTTCGCTTTCCCTCATAGAGTCTCAAAACCCCCATTGTTTCAAGGTATTTGAGTGCTTCACGGGTACTTGAGTGACTTGCACGAATGATATCGGCAAGTTTTCTATCATCGGGCAAGCTTTGCCCAAGGTGCAGTCTTCCTTCAAAAAGCTCTGCTTCAAGCCAGTTAAGAATTTTCTGGTACACAGACATGGATAGCTTCTACGTATTCTTTCAATAGTGATTCTAGTGAGGACGGCGACGACCCCAACGGGTCAAGGTTGCGAATAATCCGCGCGAGTCCTGTGCGGAGTTATTCTGCGTTTCTGAAGAAATCTCAGCGGCGGTGGGGAGCGCTGGAAGAACCTGCACCTGAGAATCTTCTGTTTCAGATTCTGTGAGGTGTTCTGATTCTTGTTGTTTCCAAGCTGGAGGATGTTCTTCGGTGGTTTCTTCTAAGGTGTTAGAAGATGCATACTCCGTGGAGGTGGGTTGTTCTTCGTTCTTCTCTGGTTCGTCAAGATCCTCAGGTGGAGGGTCTAGTGGACGCGGAACAAAGGGCATTAACGGAGTAAAACTAATAGCGCTATGAGATTCTGATGTGCGTACCCGTTGTCGGGGGTCTCCAGGTTCACCGAATTCAAAAATATCAGGTGTGCACTCTTCATCAGGTGTTTGCTGTTCGTGTGATACGTCAGAGGACGCTAAATCTTGTTCTGTTTTCTCAAAGGGAGTCTTTTCATCAGCTGAGGCTACTGGTTCGGGGTCAGATTGTTGATCTGTATGCTCACTATTATTTGTAGCTGTTTGCGCTGGTTCAACAGTGTTTGAGACCTCATCGGTTTGCTCTTTGTCTGTTGTTTTATTCCAAGGGGTCAGAATGTTCAGTGTTTGGGTGTGGCATTGGTTGAGGCTTCTAATCCATTCCAAAACATTTTCAAGTGGCTCCGGTGTGAGCGAGTAAAAACGTTTCTGCCCCACAGCTTGGGTATCAACGAGTCCAGCATTTCTTAGGACTTTGAGGTGCTTAGAGACCGTAGGCTGACTTACGCCTAACTCATCTACCAGATCCCCAACTGGGCGTTTGCCTGCGGCAAGAACTCGTAGGATCTGACGACGGGTAGGGTCTGCGATTACAGCAAAAACGTCATCAATCATACATACATCATGACATATATACCTGTGGGCGAATGTATCGACACTAAGAGAGTGAGAATTCTCAGCAGGATTCAGCATATTTTGAGCTTAAAACCATGTATTCCACCCTATAAATATAGGCTTTGACCAGTGTTATTAGCAGATTTCCACTCGTGTTTTTACCCCTCGAGGTTCTCAAACTCAGAAAGAAAAGCATCTATTGTTTTGCAGGTTCTTAGCCTATATCACAAGGATAATCCGGCTGAGTGAAAACATTACGACTAAGCTACATATAGTCCCTTCATCCGAAGAAAGAGAGCAGCGTTGCGAGAATCAACATCTGCACACCCTAAAGAGACCGAGGGTACACACACTTTATCGGCAATGCTCATTCGTCTACGTGACCTTGTCGACGCCCTCATTGGTACCTCTCCTTCGCGCGTAGCGATTCTTGCCTTCGCATTGGTTATTGTATTTTTTAGCGCAATGCTCGCGTTGCCTATCTCTTCTCAAGACGGTCATAGTGTAGCCATTCACCACGCAATTTTTACCGCAACGTCTGCGGTGACCGTGACGGGACTCACCACAGTATCAACCGCTGATCAATGGTCATTTTTTGGTCAGTTAATGATTCTTCTGGCGTTCCAAATTGGTGGTCTAGGAACATTAACAATGACCTCTCTGCTAGCTATGGCAGTCGGTAAAAAACTGGGCTTACGTTCTAAACTCATCGCCCAAGAAGCAATGAATATCGGAAAGCTCGGAGAACTCGGCTCCGTATTACGCACCGTAGCCGTGACCTCAATTTTTATTGAGGCAACTATCGCGCTCATTCTTTTACCGCGTTTTATCTTGTTGGGAGAATCAGTTAAGAACAGTATCTGGCATAGCATTTTTTATTCTGTCTCAGCGTTCAACAATGCCGGTTTTACCGCACACTCTCAAGGTCTTGTCCCGTATTCTCACGATTTATGGATTCTTATTCCCATTTGTGTGGGAGTTTTTATTGGCTCTCTAGGCTTCCCCGTTATTTTGATTATGCAACAGAATCCTCTCGCCTTTAGCCGATGGAACCTCACCACCAAGTTGACCATCATCGGAACCGTCGCATTATTTTTTATTGGCGCTTTATTGTGGGGTTTCTTCGAATGGTCTAATGATAAGACCATCGGTGAGATGTCTCTGGGCGGAAAAATTATTAACGCCATATTTGCTTCAGTCATGACACGTTCTGGAGGGTTTAACCTCGTAGAGATGAGCGATACGAACCCTATTACATTGCTCATTAGTGATGCATTGATGTTTATCGGTGGGGGCCCCGCTTCTACCGCTGGTGGCATCAAAATTACAACAATTACCGTGGTAATTCTGGCAGTTCTTGCAGAAGCGCGCGGCGACCAATTTGTGATTGCATTCAACCGCACCATTCCGGATTCAGTACTTCGTATCGCGATTTCTGTGATTATGATGAGCTTCATCATTGTTTTCTTAGGCACCTCTATTATCGTGTTTCTCACGGAGGAGCCTCTCGATATGGTAATTTTTGAAGTAATTTCTGCTTATGCAACCTGCGGGTTATCGGTGGGGCTATCAGCGAGACTCCCTCCGGCTGGCATCTATGTTCTGTCTGTACTGATGTTCATTGGGCGCATAGGTATTATTACTGTGGCAACCGGCTTAGCTTTGCGCTCTCGCCGTCGACTCTATAAGTACCCAGAAGAAAGACCGATCATTGGCTAAACGCACCATTCATAATGCACCCGTATTAGTAATTGGGCTAGGGCGTTTTGGTGCCTCTACCGCTGCCCAGCTAAGACGTCAGAATAAAGAAGTTTTGGCGGTCGAAAAAGATGCTGTCAAAGTTCAAAAATGGGCGGGTCTGCTCACTCACGTCGTTGAAGCTGACGCCACAGATATTGATGCCCTCCGACAGCTTGGCGCTGGCGACTTTACGTCAGCTGTTGTTGGGGTGGGCACTTCTGTTGAAGCATCGGTGTTGATTACCGCTAATCTTGTTGATTTAGGAATTGAACGTATTTGGGCTAAGGCCATTACCCCAGCGCACGGCAAGATTCTTTCTCGTATCGGGGCGCATAACGTGGTGTTCCCTGAGGCTGATGCTGGTCGACGGGCTGCACATCTTGTCTCGGGTCGTCTTTTGGATTACATCGAATTTGATGATGACTTCGCGATTGTGAAAATGTATCCACCGAAGGAGACTCAAGGGTTTACCTTGGCAGAATCTGATGTACGCGGAAAATACGGTGTCACGATTGTGGGTGTGAAGTCCCCTGGAGAAGATTTCACGTATGCAACGCCGGAGACAAAAGTTACCTCTAGAGACCTTTTAATTGTGTCGGGGCAGGTAGATCTTATTGAGCGTTTTGCGGCTCGTCCGTAACCGAAAAATAGGCATTTATGGGCTTTTACTAGGAGTTTTATTTAAATAATCTACAGCTAGAAGACATTTTATTTGGTAATCGTCACATTTTTGCGGGTTGAGGTTGGCATATTTAAGGAAACATGCTTATGATAGTGTCACCTCTAAAGGTGCGAGTGATTACTGGACGGATTGCGAACCCGTTCAAAACAGCTTGCGCATTTAGCAACAAGGTGGTCCCCCCTAAACCACCAGCTAAGTGAGCGTGCTGATAATACTAATATCTCTAAGATATTGGTGTTCTGGAAAACGCCGGCTGATTCCCTACAGCCGGCGTTTTTCTGTTAAGTTTTTCAACTCACCACATTTTCTGATATCCAGTGCAACGACACCAACGCCATCATCAGAATAAAGTGAAGCAACCTGTTCAAGATATCTTTCGTCATGAACGATTACAGAAAAAGCACAAAAGAAAGAGGTATTGCAAATATCTAGTACGCTGTAACTAGGTGCTTTACCCCTCCCTCCCGTTAGCGAAGTCGTAACTGGAATAATTCTCGCTATCGGCGGTACGTGGCACTGATAGATATTACGTTCAGACAATCCACGATTTAGAGGTCATCATGAGGAACCTATACAACGCTATCTGCCGTTTCGATACACAACGCGTCAGAATATTGAGCCTATCCATCATTCTTTCCTTCAACGGACTATTCCTTTTGATATCATCCGTTAAAACAGGCCTACCCATCATTGCAGTCATCTCCGGACTCATGATGGGCACAGGTCTAGGCCTGTGCTATCTAGTTGCCCAATGGGACAAGAAAACAACAACCAATATAGTTTTGAGTGTATTCATAGCCAGCTCATCGACCGCAGTCATCTCGCTATTATTCCTTGCAACGCAAGGGAATCTATAAAGGCTGGTTCAAAAAGCCCTCTCGACACCCAAATATTATTCCTATAACTGTTGCAAATCATCGACTCGTCAAAAGGTCAAAGCACTCATGTTGGTATTCTTGTTAGCGCAAACTTAGCTTCATCTAACTATTCTACTAACGTGTAAACGTTCTTCTTAAGACAGAAAAGATTCACAACGCCCTCAAAACAACTTGTTATCAACCGGTAATACGCGTTTTCTTTGACCGCACAACGTTGTTTTACGCTTCTACGAATAATCACGAGTCATCTGAGCCGATTTTTGAGCACAAGCACGCATCGCCTGCTCAGTCATTTCTTCCAGCCCATTCTGACAAAAACTCTCAATAGCCTGCTCCGTCGTACCGCCGGGGCTCGTTACCGCACGGCGTAAAGCCACAGGATCCCCGTGCGCACCCAGAAGCTCACCAGCACCACGAGCAGTCTGCACCGCTAGCTGTTCAGCCAGCTCAGCGTCAAGACCGAGTTGCACCCCAGCTTTCATCATCATCTCAGCTAACAAGAAAAAATACGCGGGGCCAGAACCAGATACAGCCGTCACCGCGTCCATCTGATGCTCAGCAACCTCAAAAACTTTCCCTACCGAACCTAAAATTTTCAACGTCAGCTCACGTTGCGGTTCAGAGACAGAAGCACCACAAGAGACCGCAAGCACCCCACAACCTACCTGAGAAGGGGTGTTCGGCATACAACGAATCACCGGCTGACCCACAGGCAACACAGCAGATAGCGCATCCAAAGATACACCTGCCGCCACCGAAATCACCAAAGTATCAGGCTCTAAAGCAGGAGCAATCTCACGCGCCATATCTAATATCGCATAAGGCTTCACACCAAGAATGACCACCTGCGCACCAGTAACAGCCCGAAGATTAGCCTGAGGATCTTCAGCCACCGAAAAAACTCTAATCCCCTCAGAACCCTCTACTCCCCATGCTGACGAAAGACGCTGGGCACTGTCCTGAGAATATACGGTTACTCGTACCGATGAAGAATCATAGCCACCGGCAATCAATCCAGAAGCTATAGCACCATTCATCGACCCTGTTCCGCAAAAAGTGACTATTGCACTCATCATGTACTCCTTGAGCTAGTGTCAGAAAAAACGCTCACGTCATATCATCTTGACGTAACTACCACACAGCTTAGCCGAGCAAGAACATAAGAACAGCGCACTCACACCGATATTTCACCATAAGACACGCACCCAATGGCTATTTGCAGAGCTCAGATGTTCACATCTGACCCAAATGGCGACGAGCAAATTGCAGGGTCTCATACAACCATTCATCGCGTTCAACAGCTCCGCGAGCGCCACGCGTCGAGACCTCAGCACAAACCACGCCGTTCCACTGCTGTTGAGCTAAATACTCGAGAGTTTGCGCTACCGGTTGAGTGCCATATCCAGGGCGTAGGTGTTCATCAAGAACTTTTGTGCCACTACCATCGGTCAAATGCACGTGGCCTAGACGGTTTCCAATTTTCTTGACGTACTCTAAAGAATCAACCCCAGCAGCTGCAGCATGCGAAAAATCCCATGTCATCCACTGATAATCAAACTCTGTTGGGTCCCACCCTGGGGAATACATCTGCACAGATGCACCACCAGCGCTCCACGGATACATATTTTCTACAGCGATTTTCACGCTCTCTTGCTCAGATATTTCACGAACACCGTGAACAAAATTTTTAGCATACAGACGCTGCCACCGAAATGGAGGGTGGGCAACGATGACATCAGCTCCAACGGCTTTCGTCATTTTTGCGGCCATCTGCATTTTGTTCCATGCACGCCCCCACACTTGTTGAGTCAATAACAAGGTGGGAGCATGAATGGCCGATATCGGAATCTGATATTTCTGAATAAGATCACGAAGATCATCTGGCTCTTGAGAGATAGCATTTCCGGTCACCATCACCTCAATGCTGTCATACCCCAAATCTGCGGCAGTAGAAAACGTTTCAGGCACCCCCAGCGGGAAAAGGCAGGACGTAGACAATGCGATACCTATATGAGGGGCTCTGTTCTCTGCCATCGTAGGTGGTCCTTTGCGTCAGGGGGCTTACAAAGATGCTCCTTGGCTAGGCCTCAGAAGTTTTCTTCGTCGTACTAGCTTTCTTTGTGGTGCTTTTCTTCGCTGTAGTTTTCTTGGTGGTGCTCTTCTTCGTAGCAGTCTTTTTTGTCGTAGAACGCTTACGCTGAACGGGCCCCTTGGCACGTTTTTGAGCTAATAGCTCAACCGCGCGCTCATGAGTGATGGACTCAATCGTGTCCCCACGAGGAACAGTAATGTTTGTTACCCCGTCAGTGATATAAGGACCAAAACGACCATCTTTAATCACAATTTTCTTTTCAGAAACAGGGTCAACACCAAGTTCCGCCAAAGGAGGCTTCGCCGCCGCACGACCACGCTGTTTAGGTTGCGAATAAATCTCTAAAGCCTGCTCAAGAGTAATCGTAAAAATTTCTTCCTCAGAGCCAATAGAACGAGAGTCGCTCCCCTTCTTCAGATACGGGCCAAAACGACCGTTCTGCACCGTGATATCTTCGCCCTCAGCATCCTGCCCAAGCAGGCGAGGAAGACTCATCAGCTGCAAAGCCTGCTCTAAAGTCACTGTTGCCAAAGACATTGAAGAGAACAAAGAGGCTGTACGAGGCTTCTCTGGTTTTGGTTTCTTCTTAGGCTTCGGGCGACCATTCTTATAATATTCCACCGGCTGAGCATCCATCCACGCCTGAATTTCTTCCTCAGACATCTGAGGAATCAACTCGGTAACGTACGGGCCAAAACGACCGTCACGAGCAACGATGGTACGCCCCGTCTCGGGATCTACGCCCAGTTCACGTCCATCAGATTTACCCTGTTCGAGAAGCTCTTTAACTTTTTCAGCCGTAAGCTCATCTGGAGCAAGATCTCTCGGAATATTTGCACGAATAGGATCTGAAAGTTCACCGGTTTCTTCGTTAACGGTTGGCTCAGTCTCGAGATACGGCCCATAACGTCCCACGCGAACGTTAACGCCATCAGAAACTTCAATAGAGTTAATGGCACGGGCGTCGATATCACCAAGGTTATCGACAATAGGTTTCAACCCGCGTTTATCGCCACCACCAAAATAGAACTGTTCAAGCCATGTAGCGCGCTGTTGCTCACCACGAGAAATACCGTCGAGGTCTTCTTCCATCTGAGCGGTGAACTCATAGTCCACATATTTACTGAAATGTTCTTCTAGCAGACGCACCACGCTAAAAGCTGTCCACGAAGGAACCAAAGAACCACTACGGTTCTCCACATAACCTCGGTCAATAATTGTTGAGATAACAGCAGCATAGGTTGAAGGACGTCCGATACCTAGCTCGTCCATAGCCTTGACGAGAGAAGCTTCCGTATAACGAGGAGGAGCAGAAGTATCGTGGCTAAGAGCTGTAACATCTTGAGCTGTTAGCGCATCTCCTTCAGCCAATTGAGGTAGGCGCTTATCTTCTTTAGCTGAGGCAGTATCTTCAGCGTTGCGTGAAGCGTCTTGCCCTTCTTCATAGGCGGCTAAGAAACCACGGAACGTAATGACTGTACCGGAGGCACCGAACTCTACTTTATGTCCGTCACGAGAAGTAGCAGAAATACGAACTGAAGCAGTAGAGCCCTTAGCGTCAGCCATTTGAGAAGCCACTGTACGCTTCCAGATGAGCTCATATAAGCGGAACTCATCTTGGCTTAGTGAACCTTGAACTTCTGACGGTGTGCGGAAAGAATCACCGGCAGGACGAATCGCTTCGTGAGCTTCCTGCGCATTCTTTGATTTAGAGGCGTACACGCGAGGCTTTGAAGGAACATACTCAGAGCCATAGAGTTCTGTCGCTTGAGCACGAGCAGCAGAAATAGCCTGTGTTGAAAGAGCAACAGAGTCGGTACGCATGTAGGTGATATAGCCGTTTTCGTAAAGACGCTGAGCTACCTGCATCGTCGAGCGAGAAGAAAAACGCAGTTTACGGGCTGCTTCTTGTTGCAAGGTTGAGGTGGTAAAAGGTGCAGCAGGACGACGCGTGTACGGTTTAGTCTCTAAACTTCGAACGCTAAAAGCGGAGCCGTCAAGTTGCTCGGCAAGAGAACGGGCTTTCTGCTCATCAAGGTGTGCCACTTTCGTCGCTACCGCAGGTTTTAATGAGCCGTCGTCGTTGAAGTCTTTACCGGTGGCAACGCGGGCGCCGTCGACTGAAACCAGTTTTGCGGAGAATGTTTCTTCAGCTGAGGTATGGAACGTTCCGCTTAGGTCCCAGTAGTTAGCAGAACAGAACGCCATACGTTCGCGCTCGCGTTCGACCACAAGTCGAGTTGCTACGGATTGAACACGTCCAGCGGATAGCCCTGGTGAGACTTTGCGCCAGAGCACTGGTGAAATTTCGTAACCGTAGAGGCGGTCGAGTACTCGTCGTGTTTCTTGAGCGTCTACAAGGTTATTGTCGATGTCACGAATTTCGTCAAATGCGCGGTTGACGGCTTCTTTTGTAATTTCAGGGAAGGTGAGACGGTAGACAGGAACAGTGGGTTTAAGAACTTGTAGTAGGTGCCATGCGATAGCTTCTCCTTCGCGGTCACCGTCGGTTGCGAGATAGAGAGCGTCAGAGTCTCGAAGCTTGTTTTTGAGCTCAGCAACTTTTTTCTTTTTATCGGCGTTGATAACGTAGTACGGTTCAAAGTGGTCTTCGAGGTCTACAGCAAACTTACCCACTGAAGTTTTTTTGAGTTTTTCAGGAAGTTCAGATGGTTGAGGGAGGTCTCGGATATGCCCCATGGAGGATTCCACCTCATAGGCGCTTCCCAAGTAACCGCTAATGGTCTTCACCTTAGAGGGTGATTCTACAATGAGCAGGGATTTACCATGTTCTGCTGTATTTTGAGCCTTGGTTGGCACTTTGCTCCTTGACCTGTGTGTCGTAAGTTCTTGAGATGATGTTCGATGTCAATGATGACTCAGCATAACAATAGCGCAGATTATCTGACATTGTTCACGAGTCAGCACCTTTTCAAAAGTTTTTGAAGTAGTTATCTGTTCATTGCATCAAGCGGCACGATGCTCATTTGTCGTCCAGAAATCTCTTCGGGGATGACCTCCACCCAGTTCATAATACGTGGGTCTGCGAGGGAAGATTGAGCCTTATGTTCGGCAGTGAGGTCAATATCGTAAGGGTACCATTGTGCGGTTCCGTGGATGATGACTGATTTCACAATATCTTGATGTACTTCACCGACTTCAAAGGCTACTTGCCTGCTGACCACAATAGAGGAAAAGGTCTCTTCTGCACGTGTTTGAAAGAATATGTGCCCGTGTTCCACCACGTATTTGACGGTGAAGATATCGATACGGTGCCCCATTTGTAGGGAGAGCCGACCGATATTGTGAGAGTTGATGAGATCCCAACACGTCTGTTCTTCAAGAGTTGTCAAAAGTTGCGGAGGGTTCGTTTGTTCTGCCATGTCGCCAGTCTAATCTGCTGAGGTAAAGCGGAGGAATCCTTTTTCGATAAGTTCACGGATTTGTTGAAGAAGTTCTTCTTGGTGAGTGTTGTCTTCCCAGCCTAGTAGTACTGCGAGCGCACCGAGTATTTGTTGGACGCTAAGCTCGCCATCGCAGGCAGAGACGAAGCCAGCAAGTTCAGTGGATTCGAGGATTGTTCGACGGAGCCCAGCTCCTTCGCGCAATAAAATCACTCCGGGGTGTTCCGCTCCGGGTCGGGCGTGTCTTTCTTCTGTAACGTCTTGTGCGACTTCTAGATGGGTGCTGAGGAATTCTTCTGAGGTGAGCTGGTTTAGCTGGTCGTAGAGTTCTACGGCTTCGGCCAGGAAGGGGGCAAGGGGCTGTTGTATGGGGTAGGTGATTTCTTCATAGCGTTGTAGTGGTTGTTGTTTTGGTGTGGAAGATGCTGGTTTTCGAAGCCATAACATGCCGAGTCCGATGGCGGTTACTCGTCGTTGCGCGAAGTCAAGCACGTAATCTTTGTAGGCTTGTTCGTAATGTTGTGGGTCTCGTTGTTCGCTGGCGTCTTTGAGCCAAGTTTCGGCGTATTGTTCGGGGCTGAGGGTTTCTCGTTGGATGCACCATACGTCAAGTTCGTTGTTGGTCCATTGGCGCACTCGATGGTCCCAATGTTTGGAGTCTTCCCAAATTTCCCAGTTAGCGAGCATTTGAGCTCGCCCGTTCGGGGCGAGGATTGTTGGCAGCTGGTTTAAGAGGGTTTGGATGAGTTGGTCTCCGGCAAGACCACCGTCACGATAGGTGAATTGGTCTTCTGGTTTTTCTTCTGCTTTGCGCGGCGTAATAACAAAAGGCGGGTTAGAGACCACGAGGTCGAATTCTTGCCCTTGTACGGGTTCTGTGAGAGAACCTTGAAGTAGTTTGACTCTGTTCTGCAGATGATGCCGATCGATGTGAAGTTCTTCGGCGTTGAGCAAGATATTGAAGCGGGTGAAGGCTAAAGCTCTTTCGGAGATGTCGGTGGCGGTGACGTGTTCTGCATGAGAGAGCAGGTGGAAGGTTTGAATACCGCATCCGGTACCAAGGTCTAAGGCACGTTTGATGGGTGCGCGTTCGGTGATTTGAGCTAGTGTTAAAGAGGCTTGCCCGATACCTAGAACGTGGTCTTTACGCAGGGGTCCAGTACGCTGGTATGCCCTTACATCGGAGCTAACCCATAGTTCGGTGCCGTCGTCTGCACCGTGGGGTCTTAGGTCGATCAGTGCACGGTATTGTTGTGGTGTTGGTTCTTCAACGAGGTTGAGAGTTTTCAGCAGAGGTAGGGAGTTCTCTCCTAATGCTTGATTGAGTTCTGTTTCGGTACATTGGCGTCCTAGCATAAAGAATCCGGTAAGGTACGCTAACGATTGTTCTTCTGCGGTGGCGTGTTGGTCGCTGAGGATTTGTTCAATGCGAATTTTTCCGGGAATAATTTGTTCGCGCGTGATGGCTTCTGTTGCTGATAGCCCTAAAAGTTCTGTGATTGCGTCGTTGTAGTAACGTGCTTGGTTTAATCTTTGCGCTAAGGTTTCTATCGCGCTGAGGTCATGGCTATGAGGTGCGTTTATCGTTTGGGAAAAGTTTTCGGTCATCACGTTCATCATTGTGGCATATCTTGAGATTTTGTGTGTTTTTTCGTACCGGTGAGTAGGTGTTTTCGTGAAGAAAAGAACAAAAATGTTTTATTTTTTAAGATATTCTCTTTGTGAAGCAACAGGCATATCATTTTCCAACAAGGAGAGATCCTATTATTAATTTTTTAATAACTTTGTTCTATAACTTTAATACCTTATAAGACACGAAAGAAGTTAAGAATTATTTATAAAATACCTAGTCAGAAAAATATTAAGAAAATTTTTTCAATATTAGTATTCTGACACTAAAGAATAGTTGTGGTTTAACGTACACTATCGGTATGGCAGATGCACAGAATATAGAAAATATCAAGAAATCTATTGCAGACTGGCAAGCAAAGCTCGACGCTGGCACAGGTTTCGCTCCAGAAGTTATTCAAGAAATCATCGCTAAGCTGCAAGAAGATCTTCGTAAGGCTGAAGAAGCCTAAATCTTGAACGGCATACGCGCCGTCAAGAAACAATAAGTCCCAGTAGGATCTACTCACCTATATGTGATAGCTCCCTACTGGGACTTTCTTTTATCACCGTTCTCAACTCTCACACGACGTTCTCTGCGAATACATCTTCCGGTGTAGCACTTATCCCTGTCACACCCGACCACACGTACATCCGGTAGTCTGAAGGATCCATATCTGCTGGCCCATACACTTCAAGACGGACACCCGTTGGACTCAAGGCTTTAGCAGGAATGAATTGTGATGCAAGAACATCAAATCCTTCATCTATGGCATTTTGCTCTGCCCCGTTGATAAGAACGGTGGCATACATCGAACGAGGAACAATCACACCGGTAAGCCCTAAAGCAGACACCTCAGCAATGCTACGAACCATATATCCAGCAGTATATGTCAGCCCTTGATCTTCAGCATCAGGCATGATGACACCAACGCGTTGCATTTTTTCTAAAGAACGACATTTTTCTGACCCCAACTGCTCATAGAGTTGTTGCCAAAGATCTCGAGTGTCGTATCCAGGAGTTAATGGAACATTTATTCCAGCAACCAAAAAGGCGTCGTATTCAATGAGCGACGGATCTGCCATATTCTTCATGTCCTTAAGTTCTCTTCCTAAAAATACCTACCATAACCAAAAGGTGTTCAAAGCCAAAGAACTTTTAGGCTTTGAACACCTTTTGGGGAACATGTGCACTATCTGCACATCATGCGTCTACTAAAGCTGATTTTCCGAGAGCTTTCTCAGAACAGTCTGCGCATAAGAGAACAAGGTCACGTTGTCCTTCAACATCTAAGTTTTCAAAAGTGTTAGACGGAGCACCACAGTGTTCGCATTCTCCAATGGTGACAGTATCTGGCGAAAATTCTACGTGCATACGCTTATCGAAAATATACATTGACCCTTCCCACAAACCAGAGTCTCCATATTTTTCACCGTAACGGACAATACCGCCGTCAATCTGATAAATCTCTTTAAACCCGCGGTTCTTCATGAGAGCCGAAAGAATCTCACAACGAATACCACCAGTACAGTAAGTAACTACCGGCTTATCTTTAAGGTCATCGTATTTACCAGATTCAATTTCACGAATAAAGTCGTGCGTAGTTCTCACATCGGGAACAACCGCATTCTTAAACTTACCGATTTTAGCTTCGAAAGCGTTGCGTCCATCAAAGAACACCACTTCGTCTCCGCGCTCTTCAACCAGCTTGTTAACTTCTTCGGGCTTGAGATGAACACCTCCCCCAACAACACCATTCTCGTCAACAACAAGTTCATCAGGTGCACCAAAAGCAACAATTTCGTCTCGAGCTTTGACTGATAGACGAGGAAAGTCAGAAGCAGACCCATCAGACCATTTAAGTTCAAGTTTTCCAAATCCAGGATACTGACGGGTCGTCTTCCCATATTGTTTAAGAGCGTTAATATCGCCACCGAGAGTACCGTTAATACCGTGCTTAGAGATAAGGATACGTCCGGTCAGACCGAGTTTCTCGCAAAGTGCACGCTGCCATAGCATCACAGCAGTAGGGTCACCAACTGGGGCGAAGCAGTAATATAAAATAATTCGTTCTTGAGCCACATCTTCATTTTAGACACTCACGGGGCTGTGATGTTGTAACTGAACGAACAAAACATACGAGCAATTTATAGGTTTTTCAACACCTCAGGAGAACCAGCACGGCTTGTCGCTTCTACCTCCTGAAGCCAAGAAAAAACTCCTCCTATTGGCACACGCACCCGAACGTCGACAGAACCGGGCTGATGCTCAACGATAACGCAACGAACCCATACCGCACCATGTGCCTGCCCAACACGTTCTGCGGTATCACATGGATCACCGGCACGTAAGCCTCGCAACGTATCTGCAGCAGCGAGAGCCGAAATATCTGCTGCACGCATTGCCTGATATTTACTGTGATAAACAGATGCAATACCGGCAACTCCCGTGAACACCATCAGCAAAATACAGATTATTCCCACTGCCAGAACCGTCCCTGAACCCCTGTCTGAAAAATCTTTGACGACAGGTGTCAGCTTATGTGGGCAGATAATTCTTTTATTCATCATCATTGGCCCACGCTTTTTCTGCTGTACCTTGAGCTTCCGCCTCAAGTACCCATCCAGTTAGCTCTCCTAAGACCCCAGGGGCAGGACGGCTCACATGCACCGTGTAGTTATATCCCTGCTGTTCTAGACGAATTGTTGCATGAGGAGCATTCTGATGAGCAACCCGCATAATATCATCATGATTTTGGCCCCGTACAACAGCCCGTAGAGCAACGCGAGCGCAGTCTTCTAATTGCATTTGGCTAAGACCAAGAGAAGACGCACCTAAAACGAGCGTCAGCACAAAAATAACGGCAGGTAATGCCACCGCAAATTCGGCGGTTACCGCACCTTCTTCGGTATGAGAGGGTTTCATAGATGTCTCAGCTTCTCCCTGCAATGATATTTTCACCGTTTTGTTGTATCGGTTGCCGTGACAGGCTCGTAGAAGAGTCTTCTTTTTTCTCTACGAACCTGCCACTTTAGGCCTAAGACATACCCGTAGACAGGGCATTCTTAACAATGCCGAAGAGCAAGGCTCTCACTTCGTCAGATTTCAAAATGGCAACAAGTAAACCAGCAAAACCAACTGCCGCTAACATGACAATTCCATATTCTGCAGTCGTTGCGCCTGCTTCACCATCATGAAGGATGTCTACAGAGTCCTCTAACTTTTGGTTTCTTCGATGGGCAGCGGGCGAAAGAGGTTGTTCGTGGGTAGAGTTCGATTCTGACATGAACATAATATTCTCCTTGAATAGATAAAGGTTGAAAAGGGGAAATGGGTTAAAAGCCCAAGGACGGAATTAAAGATATAAGCAAAGGAATCACACCTAAACAGATAAAAGCCGGTAAAGAACATAGCCCTAGTGGCAGAACAAGTCGTACACCTAGCCGGTGAGCTTGTTGCTCCGCATAACGGTATGCTTGACGACGCAACCTATCTGATACCACTTGAAGAATCTGAGCACTTGGAGCACCTGTTTCCGATAAGAAACCCAAACTTTGTTCAAGAACAGTAAAAGGTGCTCTGTCTGGTACACTCTGCCAACTCATAGCCCATGAATGACCGAGATAAAGCTGCTGGATAACCTGCCGTATCTCTTGGGCCTCATCTTCTTGGTGAAGAACTTCTTCATAGAGCTGAACAATATATTCAAGTACGCGATATAGTCCCAAACCTGCTTCTAACATCACGGTGCATAAATCGATGATTAAAGCATCTGGCACAGTAAAAGCTTCCTGAGTTTTCTGAGAAGAACACATCAACACGCTTTTTCTCTGACATCGTGAGGTTGGCCTTGAGCTATTTTCAGCAGTGGGGGATCTGTTCCTTAGTGGATTGTTGAAGAACATTTTTGACCTTTCTGTGCTTGGGCGATGAGTCTAGATGTCCACAAACGTCCGGCTAAAGCCAGCCATAAACCGATGAGGCTTATCAAAAGCCCTCCAGATGATTGTGTAAGAATCACTAGAGGTTTAGCACCCATCAACATTCCTAAGGCAATACCGAGGGCAGGAAGCCAAGAGAGAATCATCCCTGTTGTTTGTGGAGCAGCCATTGCTGAACTCCGTGACTGATCAAGATCTATTTCACTTTCATAAAAACGCGCTAAGCGTTCTATAGCCTGAGCAATAGGCGCACCTGTTTTCTCCGCGATATACCAGCAGGAAATCAGTTCTATACACCGTTGATGAGAGTAAGAACGTGCCGGAGATAAATCTTGCAGAAGCGTTACCATCGGTAATCCCGCACATGCCCTCTGGTACATACATTGCAATAGTTGTGCGGCATCTTCTAAGGCAAAGTAATAAGCTCGTTGTTCTCGCCTTAGGAATACACCATGTTTTTGAGCGTGAAGAGGATGTTCCGTCAACATTTTCGTCAGGTGTTGATGCACTATTTTGATGATGTTAGGTAGGCGTAGTCCTGCACGTAGTAGAGAGCTCATACGCCAGGTGATATCTGGCCATAATTCTTGTTCTTGGACGCTTGGTTGCGTGCTCTCTAAAAGATAGTTCGTCCTTCGAGGAGGGGAAGTACTCATCAATTTTTGCCACATAGAGCATTCCTTTGAACAATCAAAGTACCTGTTTGCGTCATGTCATGCTCAGAAGTGATGTTTTGTGCAGTGGTTTGAAGCATACGGTCGTGCCATTTGGCATATTTTTTCAGAAAGAGATGACCTTCTTCAGACCATGTTCCGCTGGTGTTCTCTCCTTCAGAAGGTGCCGTATAAAGTGAGCAGGTTCGGAGTTGCCCCTGTGCAAAAACTAGGGTTGAGATATTACTCAAGATTCGTTGTCGCCCACGACGGCTCAGATGGATGATGTAATCAATTGCAGTATCTGCTTGCAAGCATAAGGCGTTCTCATACATTTTTCCCATGGCTCCCATTGCCATTAGTCGTGCAGGAACTGCCTGAGCAGAGTTTGCGTGGATAGTTCCTCCAGCTCCTGTGTGTCCAGTGTTCATGGCGGTGAGCATATCGGTCAGTTCTGCACCACGGCATTCTCCAACGATTAGTCGGCTAGGGCGCATTCTTAAAGCGTGGCGGATGAGCGTGCTGAGAGTGACTTCTCCCCTGTTTTCGCTGTTATGTTGGCGGGTTTGGAGAGAGATAGTGTGTGGATGTGTAGGGCGCAGCTCTGTTGAGTCTTCAATCATGATGAGGCGTTCGTTGTCCTGACATTCTGAGAGCATTGCGTTGAGCAGCGTCGTTTTTCCGCTTCCTGTGCCACCGCTGATTAAGAAATTGGCGCGGAGGGAAAGAATATAGCGTAAAACGTTTGTAAGCTGTGAGGTCAGCATCCCTTGTGCTTCAAGCTCTGTGAGGGAAAACCGTTGAGGTGGTTGTACTCGAATAGATAGGAGTGTCCCTCGTTCGCACAGCGGTGGTAGTACTGCATGAATACGGTGTCCTCGCGAGTTTGTGATGTCGGTGCTGAGGTTACTTTCATCAAGCCGTCCTCCTCCGGAGACAATGAGTCGGGTCGCTAAAGCTCGTATTTCTTCTTCGTTGTCAAACCTTATGGTGGTGTGTTGAAGGGAACCTGATTTTTCAATCCACACTTCTTGTGGGCCGTTGACGTAGATGTCGCTCAAGCCTTCTTCATCAAGTAATGGTTCGAGTTTTCCTAGATGGAAGATCTCGTGCACAGTTTTTTCGTCTAAGACAGTAATTTTTCGTGAAGTATCTAAATCTTCCGATGTAGTTGTGTCATATTGGGGACGGAATTTTTTCAGAAGCATTGTTTCATGCGAATGTGATGCTCTTTTCATGCGGTGTTCTCTTCCTGAGCCGTTGGAGTTTGGTGGCTGTTGGTACTTTGAGTGTTCCAGTTTTGGCGTGAGAATGCACTGTATGGGAGCGATTTGTGGATAGGGCAATCACCTCAAAGAGGTGTTTTGAACTGTCTGCGGGGTTCTCCACAGTTTTAGGGTGAGAAAGTTCTACGGTTTAGGGTGCGCACATTGACGTGTTGCACCTTGTTCAAACGCAGAACGGCCCCGCTATCGGCTGATAGCAGGACCGTTCAAAGTTGTTTTTGAAGAATGAGCACTCAACGTATTCAAACGTGTGTGGCAAGGATGTCGGAGCTAGGTGCTATGCGCTTAGGCTCCAGCCTTGTGCCCGAAGTTCTTGACGTGTAGCCCCATGAAGAAAAGCTAAATGCAAACGTTCTCGGCCTGGGGCGAACTCGTATTTGAGCAGTTTAGTTGCTTGAATTTCATCAGTTTCACCTTCACCGTAGCTAGGGCAAAGGTCTGCTACGGGGCATACCCCACAAGCTGGTTTACGTGAATGGCAGATTCTTCGTCCGTGATAAATCATACGGTGAGAAAGCATCGTCCAGTCTTTTGGTTCGAAGAGGGCGGCAACATCTTTTTCTACACGCTCAGGTTCTGTTGCTTCGGTCATTCCAAAACGACGTGCTAGACGCCCAAAATGTGTATCTACTGTCAGCCCAGGCATACCAAAAGCATTACCCATAACAACAAAAGCCGTTTTGCGGCCAACTCCGGGTAGGGTAATGAGCTCTTCAACGGTGCGAGGTACTTCTCCGTCGTAGCGTTCGAGCAATCCTTGAGCCAGCCGCACGATAGAGGAGGCCTTTGAACGGTAAAATCCCAAAGGCTGTACGATGCTCTCCACATCCGGCAAAGAGGCTTGTGCTAAAGCTAATGCATCAGGATATGAGGCAAAAAGTGTGGGTGTTACACTGTTGACTCTCACATCTGTGGTTTGTGCTGAAAGGACAGTGGCAATAAGCAATTCGAAGGGGTTGGTGAAATCTAGTTCTGCCACCGCGTAGGGGTAAGTATCGTCGAGGATACGTTTAATTTTTCGTACACGGCGCTTTTTCCCCAGCTCACTTTCTTGGGTGCGCGAGCGACGACGTGCCGCTTTTTCTGCTTCAAGAATGGACACTGAACGAATATGCAGAAGTTCTTGTTCTTGCTCTGTTAAGGGGGTGCTATCTGCCTGCTCTTTCACCTTTCTAGCCTACCTGTTCTATTCAGTGAAGCCTTTTATGAGCTGTGGTGTTCGGTCTTTTTACGAGGTAAATCACCTCACCGCATAGTTTGTGAGGTGTTGTTCTGATTCGTTGAGTGCTCTCGTAGAATAGTGCTATGACTCAACAACGTATTTTTGTTCTCAACGGCCCTAATCTCAATCTCTTAGGACATCGTAAACCGGAGGTCTATGGGACTAGCACGTTGAAAGATATTGAGAGTTCACTCCAGCACCGTGCACAAGAATATGGTTTTGCACTTGAGTTTTTACAGACGAATCATGAAGGCGTTTTGGTAGATCAGGTTCAGCGGGCACGTTCTGAAGCGGCGGGGATTATTATTAATCCGGCGGCGTACACTCATACCTCGATAGCTTTACATGATGCGCTTGAGGCTGTTGATGTTCCCATTGTTGAAGTTCATTTATCGAATATTCATCGCCGTGAGCAATTTCGTCATCAGTCTTTTGTATCGCTTCAGGCAACAGCTATTTTTGCTGGTGCTGGTGCTTATGGGTATCTTCTTGCTTTAGATTTTCTTGCACATCTTTTGGGCGAAGAAAGCACATCGTAGGATACTAGGTTCTGGGCCTAAACGTGTGAGCATTAATTAGTGTTCTCGGCAGGTACCTGTTAGTACCGCTTGAGGTGTTTCGGGAATACTCGCTAGGGCTTCTTTAATAGTTGTTGCTGGAATTGCGTAGCCGATTTTATCTCCAGCGACAGAACGGGCAAAGACCATGCCTACGGCGTCTCCGTTCTCTGTTACCAGAGGTCCACCGGAGTTACCTTGGACGATATCTGCGTTGATTTGGTAAAGGTACCTGATGCGAGATAGCTCTTGAGTTTCGGCTTCAATATTTTGGATGTTTCCGAGTCCTCTCACGCTTGCTGGAGTTATCGTGTAGGGGCCGCCTGCTGGGTACCCTAAAACAGCAAGAGCGGTTCCGGGTGCGGCGTCTTCGCCTAGGGGGATTGCAGTAAGATTGAGCGCTGGTGCGTAGAGAACAGCGATGTCTTCTTCGTGATTGTAGTAAACGGGAGTTCCAGTGACGCTGTATCCGTCTCGTTTTTCGAGCAGAATTTGTCCTGCTCCTTGTATGACGTGGGCGTTAGTTAAGACGTAGTTGTTTGAGGAGACGAATCCACTGCCTTCTGAGGTGTATCCGCAGCGAGGTGCGTATCCGTGAATTTTTACAACGGAGGTTCCTGCGTATTGGATGGTGTCGCTCAGTTGTTCGGTGGTGGGTATGTCTGTTGGAATGGAAGTTGGGACGAGTTCGGGAAGGACCTGACCTAGAATTTCTGGCATATTCGAGGTAACGCCTTGTGCTGTTTCAGAGTATTCTATGCCGATGGTTTGGTAGAAGATGCGAGTAAAGCGGTCTTGTAAGGTATAGATGCTTTCTTTGACGGGTTCGGGAGTGTGTTCCAGCATATATGTAATGACTTTTGAGTTATTTATATGCTGTGTGATGCTGGGAATACCGAGCGGTAGCATCATGAGGACGACGGTAAGTAGAAGGAATAGGTAGACGATGGCGTTGCCTATTGCTCCGAAGATTCGGTTGATGGGTCGAAGAACGCTCAGTCCAAAGAGGGCTCGTAGGAGGCCCATGAGTATAGAGCCGACGAGTTTTCCGGCGAGGAGGAAGAGTATGAGCGCGATAAGGTACCCAAATTCGTGTAGTTGTTGGGGCAGATTTTGACGTACCCAGACAAATCCGAAGGTAAATGCACAAAGTAATGCAATAAATGTTGCGATGAGGTTGATGAGTATGCCGATGAATCCACGCCGTGCACCTGAGATTATGCTCAATAGCAGTAGTCCTAGCAGACCAATATCTAGAATCGTCAAGTCCATAATATAACGCACCTTGTCAGATGTGATTTTTGAGGTGTTCCCCCCAAAATATTCACTCATTGTTGTTGAGGTTTTAACGGTAGTGGATATCTCATAAAACGGGTGTGCTTTACTCTATTTTTACCGTTTTATTGAGCATCTTTTAGTATCTATTAAGAAATCTCTTGGTGGGTTTGAGCTGTACATTGAGAGTTTTTGCGGTAGTCTCATTATTGATTATGTCACACCATTTTATGGCACTGAGTGGTTCGAGCGTTATACTTGTCAGTCGGCAAACCCTAAGAATGGGTGGCTTGTAAAAAAATTATCTCAATTCTTGAGGAGAAAAATGGATATCGAGGTTCTACGTCGGGCACCTTTATTTGCCTCACTCGACGACCAAGCTTTTGCAGCACTCACTGAAGACATCACTGAAGTTGATCTTTCCCGCGGCGCTACTCTGTTTTATGAGGGTGATCAGGGCGACCAACTATATTTCATCATTTCCGGAAAAATTAAGCTTGGACGTACCGCTACTGATGGTCGTGAAAACCTTGTAGCCATCATGGGTCCTGGTGAAATTTTCGGTGAGATGGCGCTCTTTGATCCTTCACCACGTTCTACCAGTGCAACTGCTGTTTCTGAAACCCGCCTTGCCGGAGTTAAGCACGAATCTTTACGTAAGGCTATGGAGAAGTCACCTCAGATTTCTGTGCAGGTTCTTCAGGCGTTAGCTCGTCGTTTGCGCCGCACCAATGAAAACCTTGCTGATCTTGTGTTCTCTGATGTTCCAGGTCGCGTAGCGAAGGCTCTACTTGATTTGGCTGACCGTTTCGGTCGCCCTGCAACCGATGGTATTCTCGTTGCTCACGAACTGACCCAAGAAGAATTGGCTCAGCTTGTTGGTGCTTCTCGTGAAACCGTCAACAAAGCTCTTGCAGAGTTTGTATCTCGCGGTTGGATTCGTCTTGAAGCTCGCGCTGTTGTGATTTTGGATCTTCAGCGTTTGCGTAATCGTTCCCGCTAAAAAGATTCTAAATATTTTTTGAGGATACGTTTATGGGGGCGGTAGAGAAACATATTTCTCTACCGCCCCCATATTTTTATCGTTGAATTAGACGGCTGAAAATTCACCTGACTATAGGGAGCATTTCTGCCGATTCTTTGGCTTTTGAGGCAGAGTGTATTTGAGGAAATATTCTCCGTCGTGTTCTACCACCTCAGCTTTTTTAGGGAGTACTTCTCGTTTTTTTGCGAGGTACGCTACCGAAGTATTTACGGCTGCGAGGTCTTCGAGGATACATAGTGTCGCGGGGACGATGAGCTGTTGCAGGGTTTTTCCTCGAGTGCGTTCATGTCCAATAGCGTCACCTAGTTCTGTTGTTTCTTGCTGTTCGAGAAGTTCACGTACGTTCACCCAGTCACCCCATAGCCCTTTGGAGGAAAGAAGTTTGGGGCTTTGCCCAACGGGCGCCACACTAGCAAAATAATGCGTGTCATAGCGTTTATGACGAAAATCTGGAGATTGCCAGCGTGCGATGGGACGTAAGAGGTCTGTGCGCAAGGTCAGTCCTCTTTTAGCGAGGTAATCAGCAAAACGTTGGTCGCAGTGAGAAATCGCTTCGCGTGCGGACATCAGGTCGAGAGCTTCCGAAGACGTTTCAACGGTGCTTAACTCATCTCGTCCGGCAAGGAGCATTCCTGTTTCTTCAAATGATTCTCGAAGGGCACCAACAACTGCAGCTTGAGTAGCAACGGGATCTTCTTGTTTGAATGCTGCTGCCCAAGTTTTAATATCTGGACCAATCCACGCGAGAGGGTCTTGATCGCTGGGGATGCATAGCCCTCCAGGAAAAGCTAAATCGCCTAGTGGTGAATGTTCTGAACGGAGCGTCAAGATTGTTTCGAGACCTTCTTTTCCGTCTCGAACAAAGACCACAGATGCGGCAGTTTTAGGCTGACAGGGTGTGTGTTGGTGGTCTTCTAACCAAGCTTGAGCGGCTGAAGCATATTCGTCGGGGAGCTTGAATAGTCTCTCAGTAGAGATAGAGATGGTGGGGGTTTCTTCAGTACGTTCTCGAACGACTTTCAACGCCCCTGTATATAGTGTTTGATTAGACATATTCTACGATGAGTTCCACTTCCACGGGGGCATCAAGAGGCAGTACGGCAACGCCTACCGCAGAGCGCGCGTGTACTCCTTGTTCTCCTAAAATGTCGTGAAGTAGTTCAGAAGCTCCATTGATCACTTGGGGTTGCTGGGTGAAATCTGGTGCGGAAGAAACGAAACCTACAACTTTAACAACGCGTTTGATGCGGTTGAGGTCTCCTAGAACAGATTGAACAGCAGATAAAGCGTTAAGTGCAGCGATGCGTGCACATTCTTGGGCTTGTTCTAGGGTGAGGTGTTGCTCTCCGGTGTTCTGGGATGAGAGTTTCCCGCGGTGCAGAAGTTCACCGTTGACAAAGGGTAGTTGTCCGGAGGTGTAAACATAATTTCCGCTGACCACAGCTGGCACGTAGGCGGCAACGGGCTGTGGTGTGCTAGGTAGAGTGTAGCCTAGCTGTTCAATACGAGATTCGATAGAAGTTTTTTCGCTCATCAGGCGTCTTTCTCTGTTTTTAGCTGAACAAAGACCGGCTTCACACCCGAGGGTTATGAATCCGGTCTATGTTAACTATCTTTATGATGACGCAACTTTACGTTTGAAGTATGCGATGGGGTTGCCCACCGTTGGAGCAACCATATTTCCCTGAGGTGCAGCCCCAGCAGGTGCGGTTGAAGGAAGGACTGTTACCAGTTCCCAGCCGTCTTGTCCCCAGCTATCGAGGATCTGCTTGGTGGCGTGAATCATCAGGGGCACTGTAGCGTATTCCCATTTATCCATAGCCCCCAGCCTAATAGTTATGAGCCTAATTGAAAAGTTTTATGCTCAGAGAAGCACAAATTACTGTAAATAACCGTGTTTTTCTTGGTGTTATGGTGAGGTTTGAGGTCCTAAATGTGTGAAATATAATGCCAGCAAACCTAAAATCTTTACCGTTATGTGCCCATCTAGACACCTATTTTTCAGGTTCTACTTGTAGACTGTGGGAATGGCTTCATCGAAGAATGTTCGGAAAAAACGTACTCCGAGTGATTTTATTCAGTTTATTGCACTGAGTGTTATCGCTGGTTTTGTCGCAGCAGGTATCCTCATTCCCCCTACTGTTGGTATGGGTATTGCTGCAACATCTTCTATTTCTTGGTTTAAAGGTCTTCCTGATGACCTCTCGGAGGGTTCTCGTTTTAAGGCGTCAACTCTGTATGCTTCTGATGGTAAGACGAAACTTGCCAGCTTTGAATCTCAGCGTCGTCGCGATGTCCCCCTCGATCAGATTTCAAAGTATATGAAAGACGCGATTGTTTCTGTTGAAGATCGTGATTTCTATGAGCACGGTGCGGTTTCTCCTCTAGGCATGGCTCGTGCTTTTATCAATAACTTGATTCGCCCTAATAACCGTCAGGGCGCTTCAACCCTCACTCAGCAGTATGTCAATAACCTTCTCATCGAGCAGGCGGAGTACCGTGGAGAAGAGGCAAGCACCTTAGGTTCGAACAAGGGCTATATCGATAAGATCAAAGAGATTAAGCTTGCTATTTCTATGGAACAGAATAAGTCTAAGGATGAAATTCTTGACGGCTATCTGAACATTGTGAACCTTGGTGGCACAAACTACGGTGTTGAAGCGGCATCTTACTACTATTGGGGTATCAAAGCTAAAGATCTTAACTTGCAGCAATCAGCACTTTTAGCTGGAATGGTGCAGTCTCCAAACATTTACCGCCCCGATGTGAACCCTGAACTCGCTAAAGAGCGTCGTAATACTGTTTTAGGTACGATGCTGCGTGATAAAAAAATCACTGAAGATCAGTTTAACCTTGCGGTGAGTTCCGGACTCGATCTCGACATTCACACCTCTAAGACTGGTTGCGTTACCGCAGGAGATGCAGCATTCTTCTGTGACTATGTCACCGCGAAGATTTATCAGGATGAGGCATATGGCGCAACTCCTGAAGACCGCCAGAAGAATCTTTATCGTGCTGGTTACACCATTGTTTCAACGATGAGTGTCAGCGCCCAGAAGGACGCTAAAGCAGCCGTTGAGCAGACTCAACCTTCGACAAGTAACGTCGATGATATTAATGCTTCTTTGGTATCCGTAGAGCCATCTAACGGCAATGTTGTTGCTATGGCGCAGAACTCTGATTATGGAACGACTGATGATTTCTCAGCCTCGCTGTATAACTACAACGTAGATTACCAAGATGGCGGTACTCCTGGTTTCCAGCCTGGCTCAACGTTTAAGCCGGTTGTTCTTGCTGAATGGCTCAAAGAAGGAAAAGGCGTTAACGCAACAATTGACGGTACTTCTCTGAATTATCCGAATTCTTTTCCTTGGCGTGCTTCTTGTCTTGACGGTGGTGTATTCCATTATTCAGATACTCCTAACGGTTTTAGCTTCGCTAACGCAGAAGAAGGATTCCAACGGTGGGGCACCGTTGCGTTCGGTATCAAAAACTCCATCAACTCGTTCTTGTATAGCATGGCCTCTAAGGAAGATCTCTGCGGTATTCAAGACATGGCAAAAGCTCTCAACATGCTCACTCCTAAAGTAGGCAAGAGCGGGGGTGACGTAGCGTTTAACCCTCGGTTCTTAGCGTCATTAATTGGTGGCTCTTCTCAGGTTTCACCGTTGACGATGGCTTCTGCATATGCAACTTTTGCTAATGATGGTGTCTACTGCACTCCTCAAGCAATTAAGACTGTCGAAGATCGTTCTGGTAAAAAAATTAAGACCTACGATAAAAAATGCCATCAAGCTATTAGTAAAGAGATTGCTAACGGTGTGAGCTATGTGCTTAAACAAGTTCTTGTTAGTGGCTCTGGTTATCAGCGTGGCATTGGTTTGCCGGATGCTTCTGCAGCAAAAACTGGTACAACCGACTATTCCCGACAGACGTGGATGATTGGTTACACTCGTGGTCTTTCCACAGCCTCATGGGTCGGCTCTTTGAAGAGTGGTTCTCGTTCTCTGAATGGCCTATCGATTAACGGCAAGCGTTTAAACTACGTTGATGGTGCAACCTATGCTGGTGCTCAGTGGCAGACCTTTATGAAGGAGCAAGCTAAGAACTATAACACTGACAAGTTCCCGCTTCCTCCCAATGAGATGCTAGGAACTCAGCAGTAGAATGATGATGTTTTCTACTTCTTCTCAATAGGACGTTTAAGGAGTTTCCTGTTTGATGGTAACTACCAACACTGTGGCGGTTTCTTCCCGTTCTGTAGCCCGTTCTCTTGCACGAGTAACGGCTGCCGGAATGGTGGCAGGAGCCGCCACTGTGGCTTATGCCCATTTTTATGAGCTCAACCATTTCACGGTTCGCAGTGAGAAACTTCCGGTATTATCTGAAGGTGCTCAGGACTTTAGTATTCTGCATATTTCGGATATGCATATGATTCCGGGGCAGCAGAAAAAGATTCGTTTCATGCATTCTTTGGCTGAGCTAGAACCTGATTTGGTGATTAATACTGGGGATAATCTGTCTCATCTTCAGGGGTTGCCAAGTCTTTTAGAGGCACTTGATCCTTTGCTGGATATTCCAGGTGTGTTTGTACCCGGCTCTAATTGTTATTATGCGCCGATAATGAAAAACCCTGCACGCTATTTGTGGAAGCAAAGCACCGCAGATGAAGGCATTGATGATGCTCGCGTTAAACTTCCGACAGAGCAGATGCATGAGGCTTTTGAGGAGCGTGGCTGGGTTGGTCTCATCAATCGTTTTGATGTGATGAACTTTGAGAAGCTACGTCTAGAGTTTTCGGGCGTAGACGACCCACATATTGGTTATGATGAGCACCCAGGGTTCTCCCCCAACGCTTTTTCTACGGATGATACTCCATCAGTGCGTTTGGGTGTGTGTCATGCACCGTATTTACGGACGCTTAGACGTTTTGTTGATGATGGGGCTCAAGCAATTTTTGCGGGACATACTCATGGTGGTCAGGTTTGCCTTCCAGGTGGGCGTGCTCTTGTATCGAACTGTGATTTACCACCATCTCGCGCTAAGGGTGTGAGTTTGGAAGATGATGTTCCTGTTCATGTCTCTGCCGGTCTTGGGACTTCTCGTTTCGCGCCAGTGCGACTTTTTTGCCCACCGGAGGCGGTTCTTGTAACGCTCACGGCAGGTTCATAGCTCGTATAACCGTGGAGACCAAGGTGGTGTGTTTGTTTCTGGTTGCTCTGGTATCTTCTATCAGCTATCATTGAACAGTTGCTTGAGGGGTTATCTCTTAAAGCTAGCGGGATGTGGCGCAGCTTGGTAGCGCGCGTCGTTCGGGACGACGAGGTCGCAGGTTCAAATCCTGTCATCCCGACTCTACTGATAATGAAGATAAAAAAATAATATTTAGCTGTATTTTAGATGCAACGGGTAGATAAAAGGCTCTCAGAAAGTTCTGAGAGCCTTTTGCGTACCCTATTTTGATATTGGGTGAGAAAGTATCAGCTCATTACTCCAGTTCTGGGGTTTTTGCTGGCCACCAGAGCTTCTCTCCTAGTTCAACATAACTAGCTGGTATCAAGATCATATGGATTAAGAGAGCTTGGATAGCCACTGCACAGCTAAGGATACATGCTAGTTGTGCTAGGAATGTTAGTGAAATTGCAAGCAGATAGATGAATACCGAAAGAAGTATTACGCCGCTTGAGAGCAAGACTGGAATCATCATTCTTAGCGCATTTCGGTTCCCTTCGTCCCAACCGTGGCGAATGGTTTCTTCTCGAACACGCATAAAGAAAAAGACGTTGTAGCTGAGGGAAAGAACCATCAAGACGATGAATCCGTAAAGGCTGACGTTGGGGTCTGCTCCAGCACCTGACCACAGGAGCTGGCACAGTGGTGAAGATAGTCCGAGGCTAGCAGCATAAGAAATAGCAGTGATAACAACCATTAAAAGGGCAGGAACGACTGCTCTTAAGGTAATAAAGAGCACCAGAAACATCACAGCCAGCATAAGCGGAATGATCATTTGTTTATCCTGCTGCGCACTTATTTTTACGTCGAGTTCTTTTGCGATTTCACCACCGACTACTGCGGTGGTATCGATATTATTGCGAAGTTTTTGACGTATTTCTTTGACGCTAGCTAAGGCCTCTGGGGTGTCTGCGAAATAGTGTAAGTATACGTTCAGAAAAACTTTCTTATGAGAAACGTAAGGTGCCGGCTCAGATGAGATGTGTTCTTTAATTTTCCCGTTTTCTGATAAGAGAACTTGCCCTGTTGTTGACGTACGGGAAGGGGAGGTAATGCTCTCTACTCCTTGAACGCTGGTGAGAGTTTCTACCGTTTTCTTGAGGTCCTTTTCTGAGACGATCACTTGAGCTAGCGGTGTCATGGGCATCTCAAAATGGTTCTGGTAAATTTCTTGCCCAATACGAGCTTGAGAAGTTCCTGTTACTTTCTGGTTTTCGGCAGTACCCATCGAGGGAAAGCTAATTGCTAGGGTAGAAAGAATGAGAATCGGCAGTGCAACCGCTAACCACATTTTACGGGGCGCATGGTGTATCTGTTGGATGAGTTTTTCTCGTAAGCGTTGGGGCTTTCCCATGAGCGTTGGCCGTTGTGGTGTCTTTGGGGGAAGAAAAGAGAACCGTGTAAGTAGGGCAAGCATTGCCTGAAGAAAGCTTAATGAGGCAAGTGTTGCAAAGAGCATACCGATGCTGCCGGTGATACCGAGAGCTTTTGTTGCTTGTGTTTGAGAGAAGGATAGGCATAACAAGGCAATAGTTGATGTGCCACCAGCGATAAGGATAGGACGCCAGGTACGAGAGAAAGCCTGTTGGGCAGCTCTTGCAAGAGAACGGTGACGTTTACGTTCTTCACAGTAACGCCACAAATATAGCAGTGAATAGGTCATTGACGCGGTAAAAACAAGAACGAGTAGAGTACCTTGAGTAGGAGCTTGGATGTAGATGACTCCGTGGTCTGCAAGAACCCATAGCGTCAACAGAGAAGCACAAAGAGCAGCTACGGTGCTAATCATCACTGTTAAAGACACAAGAAGTGAGCGAAAAATTATTGCTAGTAAGATGAGCACGACGGCAACCGCGTACATCATGAAGGTGATGTTCATAGACTCTAGTGAGTCTGAGAGGTCTACGGTAAAAGCTGCTGGACCAGTCACATACCCTTGGATATTTCCAGGCGGATTGGCAATAGCTCCTTGAATTTTATGGATACTTCGGCGAAGGTCTTGGTCTTTAGCAATTGGAATTGTTATCTTTGCGACTTCTTGGTCCTTTGAGTATTCCAAAGAGTGCAGATTTTTAATGTCTAGCCCTTGGTCACGAAGGTATTGAGGTATTCCTTCTAAATAAGCGTAGTCAATGTCTTGAAAAGGTTTTCCTGAGGAAAAGACAATGATCGCAGGAGTATAGTCCTTGACATAGAACTCTCCTCTCTCTTGAGCAACATGTGAGGACTCAACTGATGAAGCAAGTATCGGTTGAGGTGCGTTGATTGCAAGGTCAGAGATTCTTCCAAAGAGTGAACCTCCAATAACGGTTAAGGCTGCCCAAAAGACGATAAGCACCGCCATGAGAGCTAGTCGCCACCATGGAGTTGTTGCTTGAGAAGAAGAAAAATGTTTAGGGGACATACACTCAATCTTAAATAAGGGACATCAATACATCTGTAAAATTTTAATAGATTTGTCTGTGAAAAAGTGAAAATAGGGAGTATCTAACACGTTATGTACGTCTTAGTATTCTCCGTGGGATTCCTTACAAAGCACCTTTCATCAAGTATTGTTACTATCTTTAGATTCCCACTATGTCAGACTTATAAAGAAAAGTCATGTACACATTTTATATGCTAAGGAATAGCGCGTATGGGTTCTGTCGAACACCTGATTATTGCCAATGCCAGCAGTGAAACGGCAAATGCATACATCTCCATTTTTTGGATTGCACTTGTGGCAATGCTGTCTCCTCTTCTTTCTGCTCTAACCAAGAAGAAAATTCCTGACGTCGTGATTCTCCTTTTGCTCGGAGCAATCATCGGACCTAACGTTTTGCATCTGGCAGACACCGATAACGGTGTTGAACTCATCAAAGAACTTGGGCTCGGAATCCTGTTCCTCATCGCAGGTTATGAAGTCAATACAAAAGCGATGCACTCTCGTCAAGGAGGCTTTGCTTTAGGCACTTGGGCGGTGTGTTTTACTCTTGCGCTCTTAGCATCTGCAAACTTTTTCTCTGAGTTCCGCAACGGGCTCGACCATATTGCGGTGTTTGCAATTGCCATGAGTTCTACCGCTCTTGGCACGATTTTGCCCATGGTCCGAGCCAACGGGAAAACTGGTACAAAACTTGGCGACGCTATTATGGTGCACGGCGCATTAGGTGAAGTCATGCCAGTTTTTGCGATGTCAATTTTGTTATCGACTCATTCTAAAGGTTTCGCTGTCCTCATTCTTCTTGGGTTCTTACTCATTGCTCTTATTACAGCGATTCTACCTCGCCGCGCTTTTGCCCATATCCCTGGGCTAGGGCGCACCATGGCTGCCGGAGCAAACCAAACAACCCAGACAATGCTACGTCTTGCAATGTTGATTCTTTCAACTCTCATGATGTTTGCAGCGGTCTTTAACCTTGACGTTGTCTTAGGCGCCTTCGCTGCCGGTATTATTTTACGCTCGCTCACTCCCGAATATGCGTTTGAGCCCTTTTCTGAACGTCTCGATGTTCTCGGCTTTAGCTTCTTAATTCCGCTCTTCTTCATTTGCTCTGGCATGGGAATTGATCTTAAGAGCATCGCGAAATCTCCGGTAGCTCTAATCCTCTTTGTACTGGCGTTACTTATTCTTCGTGGACTACCGGTGTTCCTTGCTGAACGATTCTTCGACACCGGTTCTGGGCTACAAACGCTCAATGAGAAGGTTCAGCTTGGTTTGTACGCTGCAGCTGGTTTACCGATGATTGTTGCGGTAACTGAAGTGGCACTTTCTCATGAGCTCATCACAGAATCAGCAGCTTCACTATTAGTCGGCGGTGGAGCTTTAACAATTTTGATTTTCCCACTCTTAGCTTCTGGTTTAGACGCAATTTTCCGCAATAAAGACGCTGTTATCGAAGAGAAAACCACAAAAGATAAGATTACCGAGAAGAAGCGTCAACGTCATCAGTCCTCACAATTATCAACCAGTTCGTTGCCGGTAATTTCTCAAGGTCCTGACGGTCGCGGTATCGATCCAACGAAGAAACCTGTAGAGTCCTAAATCTTTTAGGTTTAAAAGCATTGGGTGGTTTCCCACGGACTCGTGGGAAACCACCCAATATGTTTAATGAGTTGGTATTTCACCTCAATTATTTGAGGATAATAACGTCCAGGGTTCGTGGCCCGTGCACACCTTCAACACGAATCAACTCAATATCTGAGGTCGCTGAAGGTCCAGAAATCATCGTAATAGGACGTTTATAGGAGACTCGTGCGATAGCTTCTGGAATGAGTTCTACGATGGTGTCCTCTTTAACAACACAAATATGGTGGTCGGGAACAAGCGTAATAGCTCGTCGTCCTTCATCAGGATTCGTGTTCAAGAAGATTGTTCCTGTTTCCGCACATGAAACAGTAGAGTTAGTCACCACTGCGTCAATACGGTCAAGCTCTTTGAGCGAGAGCGTCCCCGCTTTTTGAATGTTACCGGCGTCGAAAACGCGAGAGCGAGTAGCGGTATCTTCGGGAAGCCAGTTCGTGTTGATACCGGTAGGCACCACGTAACGGGAAGCTTTTTCTAGAAGCTGGTCGATACGGTCAACGATGCTCTCTTCTGTTTCGTGGTAAACATTCGCTTTATAGTCGATGAGACGGTCAACGAGCATTTCGATGGTGTCTTCTTTGCTCAGTTCACTGACTCGACGATAGTTGCGGATTGGCTCAGCTGGCTGAGGGTTATCAGAAAGTGAGGCACGAATACGGGCGAGGATATCTTCTTTAGCGGTGCTCATTATTCGCTCTCCTTTGCGTGGCGCGCAGCTTGAGCTTCTCCTGCTGCTCGCGCATTAGCTTTTACTTCTTCGACCTTGCCACGGTTAGCCTCTATGAGCGCTTGAATGTCTACGCGTTCTCCGCCCACACGTTCAGCAGCAGCGCCGCGTTCTTTCTTCCACCAGTTGCGGAAGGACTGTTTGGGAGGTTCTGGAATGTCACGGTATTTTGTCCATCCGCCGACAAGACCGGGAAGTTTAGAAATCTTGTGGTCTCGTCCGGTGATAATACGGGACATGGGCAGACCCTTTTCAGCCAAAGACATCAATTTGCCGGAGCTAAAGAGTACTTTAGCGCCAAACATCATAGCGTCCATCTGTGGGTGAGGATGCTTCTTGCCACCTTTGAAGTCGCCTTGTGCTTTTTCGAAGTCGACGGCTTTACCTCGTAGGTGAACGAGCACGTCAGGAATATTAATCTTGACGGGGCAGGCTTCGTAGCATGCTCCGCAGAGGGAGGATGCAAACGGTAGTGAGGAGTTGTACTCATTTTCGATACCGCCGAGCTGTGGTGAAAGAATTGCACCGATGGGGCCGGGGTAGGTTGAGCCGTATGCGTGTCCGCCGGCACGTTCGTAGACGGGGCAAACGTTCATACATGCTGAACAACGGATGCAGTGTAGTGCTTGACGGCCAACTTCATCGTTGAGGACTGCTGTTCGTCCGTTATCGATAAGGATGACGTGCATGTTTTGGGGTCCGTCACCGGGTGTTACACCGGTCCACATGGAGGTGTAGGGGTTCATGCGCTCACCGGTTGAGGAACGTGGCAAGAGCTGTAAGAACACCTCGTAGTCGCTGAAGGTTGGAAGAATCTTTTCGATACCCATGAAGGTGATGAGAGTATCGGGAAGGGTCAGACACATACGTCCGTTACCTTCAGATTCGACGATGGTTAAGGTGCCGGTGTCGGCAATACCGAAGTTTGCGCCGGATACTGCCACCTTAGTGTTCAAGAATTTATCACGAAGGCGAATGCGGGAGGCTTCTGCTAGTTCTGCGGGGTTATCAGAGAGGTCTACTTTGACGCCTTCAATTTTTCGTTTGAAGATGTCACGAATTTGGGTTCGGTTGAAGTGAATTGCTGGAACAAGAATATGTGAGGGGCGGTCTTCTGCCAGCTGCACGATTTCTTCTGCCAGGTCAGTTTCGATGGCGTTGATGCCTTTTTCTTCAAGAAATTCATTGAGGCCCATCTCTGCAGTTGCCATAGATTTAATCTTGATGATTTCGTCTACGCCTTCGGCTTTGATGAGGTCATAGGCAATTTGGTTTGCTTCACTGGCGTTACGTGCCCAGTGGACGTGTCCGCCGGCTGCGGTGAAGTTCTTTTCGAACATTTCTAGGTATTCTGGCAGGTTCGCAAGAACACGTTGTTTAATCATTGATCCGGCGGTGCGGAGGTCTTGCCAGTCTGGTAATTCGTTAATAACGTCGGCACGCTTATTACGGATTTTGTGGGTTGCAAATCCGAGGTTTGCGCGAAGTTGCTCGTTGGTAAGTTCTTTTGCCGCGTATTTTGGGAATTCTTCGAACTCGAAAATGTTTCCTTCACCGTGATACACACGAGGCATGCCTAGTGATACTGCTGTCATAATTATTTACCTCCTGCGGCTGCTAGTTCTACGGGGCCAGAGACTTTCAGCGGGTTTTCTTTAGTGGATGCAAGAATTTCGGCGAAGTGTACGGTTTTGACGTGTGAGCCTTTTCGGCTGAGTGCACCACCAATATTCATCAGGCACGATACGTCTCCGCCGGTGCAGATGTTTGCGCCGGTTTTTTCGATGTTGTCTGCTTTGTCGGAGACCATAGCACCTGAGGTATCTGCATTTTTGAAGGAGAAGGTTCCTCCGAAGCCGCAGCACTGGTCGAGGCCTTCGATTTCGGTGTATTCAATTCCGCCGACGGTGCGTAAGAGGTCGGCTTGGCGGGTGCCGAGTTTGAGTAGGCGCATGCCGTGGCAGGAGTTGTGGTAGGTGACGTGTTCTGGGAAGTATGAGTTAAGTTGTTCTGCAGCGTTGGTGATACCAAGAACGTCGATGAGCAGTAAGGATAGTTCGAAGGTGCGAGCGGCAATAGTTTCTGCGCGTCGAGCGAGTTCTTCGTCTCCTGCTTTACGAGCGATCATGGGTTGTTGGTGTCCTAGAGATGCAACGCATGATCCAGAGGGTGCAACGGCAACGTCGAAGTCCCAGGAGTCGAATGCGTTGACGTGCGCTTTAACTACTGGATATGCGTCGTCGAAATATCCAGAGTTAACGTGCATTTGGGAGCAGCAGGTCTGGCCTTGAGGGTAGACGACCTCGTGCCCTAAGCGTTCTAAGATTTCCACGGTAGCCTGCGCCGTGCGTGGGTACATGCCGTCAACAAGGCATGTTGAGAATAGTGCAATTCGCATAGCTTTCTCCTTAGATGGTGCGCTACAGACTCATTCGTGGTTCGCACCCAAAAAATAGAACCCTTGAGTTTGAAAGAGATAGCGCGTGTATATTCTTATCTTTCATTTAACACGAGTTTTAGTACGTCGAACCATTTTGATTAGCGCATTTTTTTATGACTAAATACCTCTTTTGTGAGGATTTTTCAAATTACATCAACAATGTTTCACGGCAATACAGAACACATTTTTGAGGTGTTTGAGGATATTTTTCTTGAACTCTCCTCTTTTTTCTTGCACGGAATCTCGTTATTTTTGCAAGACACAGGCACTTCCCACACAAATACACATAATCCCTCAAAAACACGAAGTGGGGTTGAATTCACAATAGTTTTGCAATGGTGATACGCCTCATGTAGGGTTATAACATTCTAGTGGTCAGACCACATATTTTTACATCACACGTCAAACCGCTTACCAGCGGTTTTCTTAGTTCTATAAAGGAGAGCTATGAATACTTGGTTTGCACAAACCGACGCAGTCGGTGGCAGCCTGGGACTCTCAGCACTCGTAGCATGCCTACCGCTTCTCGCGTTCTTCATCATGCTTCTCGGTGTCAAAGCCCGCGCACATATTGCCGGCCTTACATCCCTCGGTGTCGCTATCATCGTCGCAGTTATCGGATTCGGCATGCCTGCCGACCTCGCCTTCATGTCAGCACTTCGTGGTGGACTCTACGGCGCATTCCCCATCGTCTGGGTTATCCTCATGGCAATTTGGTTCTACCAAATTACTGTTCTCTCTGGTCGTTTTGAAGACCTCCGTCGCACCTTCGACGCTATTGGTGGAGGCGACCTACGTATCCAGGCCATCCTCATCGCGTTCTGCTTCGGCGGCCTACTCGAAGCACTTGCAGGCTTCGGCGCTCCTGTTGCTATCACCGCAACAATGATTCTTGCATTGGGTGTTAAACCACTCAAAGCAGCTGTCACCGTACTCATTGCAAATACCGCTCCTGTAGCATTCGGTGCGGTAGCTATCCCCATCACCACCGCAGGTGAAGTTGGTGGCAAAGACGCAACCGTTATTGGTGCAATCGTTGGTCACCAAGCACCTTTCCTCGCATTCTTCGTTCCGCTCATCCTTCTTTTCATCCTTGACGGCGTCAAGGGCGTTAAAGATGCTTGGGTTCCTGCAGTTGTTATCGGCTTCTCTTTCGGTGTTGCACAGTGGCTCACCGCAACCTACTTCGTCTACCAGCTCACCGACGTTGTTGCATGTATCGTTTCGCTCGGTGTAGCAGTTGCCTTCTTGCGCGTATGGAAGCCTCGAGGTATCGCAGGCGTTCGTGAACGTTACGGACTACCTCCGCTAGAAGAAAACGCAAAATCCGAACTTACTGGAATGCGTGTCTGGATGGCACTTATGCCTTACGCAGTTGTTGTTCTCGTCTTCGGCATTGCAAACTTGGCAACCCCCGTTGTTACATGGCTCAAGAGCACCAACCTCGTTATTAAGATGCCACTACTTGAAGACCGCCTTGTTAATTCAGCTGGCGAACACGTCAAGTCCGCATACTCTTTCGCATGGTTGAATAACCCTGGTAGCTTCCTACTCTTTGCGGGTCTCATCGTTGCTGTCTTGTACATGGTCTTCAACGAAAATAACCGCTATGCTCTCAGCTTCGGCGATGTTGTCAAAGAAATTGGTATTACCGCATACCGCATGCGTTTCTCCGCATTGACCATCGTTACTGTTCTGGCGCTAGCATACGTTATGAACTTCTCCGGTCAGACCGTTGCAATGGGTGCATTCGTTGCAGGACTCGGACCAATCTACGCGTTCCTCGCTCCTTCCCTCGGCTGGATTGGAACTGCTGTTACTGGTTCTGACACTTCGGCAAACGCGCTCTTCTCCAAGCTACAGGTTGCGGCAGCAAATAATCTCGCCCATCAAGGTATCACCGGTGTGACACCTGAACTATTGCTTGCGGCTAACACCAGCGGTGGTGTTGTTGGCAAGATGATTTCCCCACAGTCTTTGGCTATTGCAGCAACTTCTGTGGATATGGAAGGCAAAGAGTCCGAGATCTTCAAGTCAGTTCTTCCATGGTCCGTCGCCATGTTGGTTACCGTCTGTACCTTAGTCTTCTTGCAAACCAATATTTTGCACTTCCTAATCGAAATTCACCACTAAGATACGCCCTAAGGTTGTCTCACCTAAAAGTGTGTTACTTACGGTGGCGGTATCTCAACTTCGGCTGAGGTGCCGCCACCGTTTTCTATCATTCCGCCATATCAAAGAGGAACTGTGAAAGAAAGAACCTTTAGCGTTCTCATCGACTCTATAGAAACAAAACTTCGCCGTGGACAATTACGCGTAGGCGATAGACTACCCGGGGAACGAGCTCTCGCCGAACAATATGGTATTTCTCGTGCCTCCGTACGCGAAGGACTACAAGTTCTTGGTGCTGTAGGTCTCATCCGCTCACAGACCGGTTCAGGTCCAAAATCTGGAGCTATCGTAGTGTCAGAGCCTTCGGATGCGTTAAGCTGGGCTATTCGGATGCATATTGCTACCAAGACGCTTCCCGTATCCGACGTTGTGACAACACGTATTCTTTTAGAAGGCCATGCCGCACGTATTGCAGCAAATGGTGAAGAGACTGTTAAACGTTCCCAAGCCTTACAACGAGCCAAAAGCTATCTTGATGAGATGGACTTTGAAAACATTAGTAATGAACGTTTTCATTTTTGTGATACACGTTTCCACTACGAAATCTCTACGCTCAGTGAGAATCTTGCTCTAGAAACTGTTATTGACTCACTTCATTTAGCAACGGTAGGTTATGTCGAAGAAGCTGTACCCTACTTACAGGACTGGGAAAACGTCAAAAAAGAGCTGCAAAAACAGCATCGAAAAATCTATGACTCTATCCTTGCCCAAGACCCAGACACAGCCCAGCAAAGTGTAGCGGAACATATTACATGGTTCTACGCGCTTTCGGATGAAGCTCAAAAACATCGCGAATACCACGAGAAAATTCGTGACGGGGTAACCCCCGACAAGTTCGTAGAATAACAACGCATAGACGCTGGGTATGACCGATGACGGTCATACCCAGCGTCTATCTCAATCTTTTGATGTTGGCCGCATAGCCCCAAGCGCTATGCGGTAAATTTCGTTTGCGTTAGACGCTCGTACGCTTCGATATAACGTTCCCGAGTTTTTTCAACAATCTCATCAGGTAAGGCAGGAACAGCGCCTTGCCCATTCCACCCTGACGCGTCAGACATAAGCCAATCGCGAATAAATTGTTTATCAAAACTAGGCTGTTTCTGTCCTGGCTGATATTTTTCAGCATCCCAGAAACGAGAAGAATCAGGCGTAAGCACCTCGTCTCCAAGAGTGACAGCTCCACGATAAGAATCTAATCCAAATTCAAGTTTCGTATCGGCAATGATAATACCGCGTTCACGAGCAATTTTTTCGGCGTGAGAATATATCGATAAGGTCAGTTCTTCGAGCCTATCGGCCATAGGCTCACCAATTTCTTCATGCAATTCTTGACGCGTAATTAGTTCGTCATGTTCGCCAATTTCGGCTTTGCCGGTGGGAGTAAAAACAGCAGGAGTTAGGGGAGATCCGTCTACTAGTCCCTCAGGTAGCACGGTATCGCCGATGGTACCGGTCTCCTGATATGTTTTGAGTCCAGAACCAGTGAGGTATCCTCGAGCAATACACTCTACAGGGAACATATTCAAAGATTTACAAATCATGGCTCGTCCAGCAACAATCTCAGGCACGTCGGTAGACAGAACGTGATGAGGGACTTCCTCAAGTTCACTAAACCACCATAATGAAAGCTGAGTGAGTATCTTTCCTTTATCAGGGATAAGGGTGGGAATCACTTGGTCAAAAGCGCTCACACGGTCTGAGGCGACAACAAGAACAGAGCCAGCACGCTGTTCGGCATCATCTTTTATAGACAGCCCAAAGACTTCATCGTGCCCTTCAGCTGGAATATATAAGTCTCGAACTTTTCCGGCATATACGTGTCTCCATCCTGGAATCTCAAGAGGCTCCTCTTTCCAGTTCATGATGCTCCTATAGGTTGTAACGAGTCAAAGTTAAAGGGGGGGGATAAAAATGTGTGTGCTCATCGTTGTGAGGAGCAAATCTATAGCTACAAGTATTGTTCTGGCACCGCAACCTGCTGTTGAACAGCAGCTAAAGCAATATCTTGACGGTATTGGGCACCTTGCCAAGAAATACGTTGGACGCCTTCATAGGCTCGCTCTCGTGCTTGAGCAAGGTCTTCTCCTAGTCCAACGACGGCAAGAACTCTGCCGCCAGAGGTCAAAACGTCCTGACCCTGTTGGGTTGTGCCAGCATGAACAACGTAGAGATCTTCTTCATCAGCAAAGTCGTCTAGTCCGTTAATAACGTCACCGGTACGAGGTGTGTCAGGATAGTTTTCTGCTGCCATGACGACATCGACCGCGTATCGTGAATCCCAAGATAGTGTGGTGTTTTCGTCTAGACGTGAACATGCTGCCGAATAAAGAAGCTGCCCTAGCGGTGTTTTCAACCGAGCAAGGACAGCTTGTGTTTCTGGGTCGCCAAAACGGGCGTTGAATTCAATGACGCGAATGCCACGAGAGGTGATAATTAAACCGCAATAGAGCACGCCAATGAACGGGGTTCCACGATGTTTCATATGGGTGATGGTTGGTTGTGCAACGCGTTCCATCACGGTCTGAACAAAATTTTCAGGAAGCCACGGTAGAGGACTATAAGCGCCCATACCTCCGGTGTTTGCACCGCAGTCTTGGTCAAAGATGCGTTTAAAATCTTGTGCTGGGGCTAAGGGGATGCATCGTTCACCATCAGAAATGACGAAGAGCGAAACTTCTGGGCCATCAAGGTATTCTTCAACAACGATGTGTGAGCCAGCGTCGAAACAGGCTTGGGCATGGGCTAGGGCTTCTTCGCGATGGTGAGTGACAACCACGCCTTTTCCAGCGGCAAGACCGTCGTCTTTGACGACGTAAGGTGGACCAAAGGAATCGATTGCTTCGCTGGCTTCTTCCATGGTGTGAGCAATTTTTGCGAGTGCTGTCGGCACTTGCGCTTCTGCCATTATTTCTTTTGCGAAGGCTTTTGAGCCTTCGAGTGCAGCAGCTTCTTGGTCTGGCCCAAATACGGGGATGTTCTCTTGACGTAGAGCGTCTGCAACACCAGCAACTAGCGGTGCTTCTGGCCCGATGACGACGAGGTCAATATCGAGTTGTTGTGCTAACGCAATGACCTCTGCAGGGTTCTGCGCATTGATAGGGTAAGTGGGGATTTGTTGCGCAATTCCAGCGTTCCCAGGGGCACTGTACACCTGGGTTACTTGTGGGTCTTTTTGAAGTGCGCGGATGATTGCATGTTCACGCCCGCCGGGGCCAAGTACCAAAACCTTCATTCTCTAAGGCTACGCGAAAAGTTCATAGTTTAGTCTCAGAATCTCTCTATTTTTCTGGAATTACGGCGTATTGAGGTTTTATGTCTTGACATTAAAACAGGAAACTTTTTCTCAGCCTTCACTCAGCATATAATGAATCTTTTGGTCTCCCCTATAGCGCAGATGTCCCTCCTATTTTTAGGGATAGTGGTCCTCTAGCCTGTACCGCAGGCTAATCATCGGGTCTAAGAATTATGCAATACTGGAGGGTATGCAGACTTTTCATGCTCAAGACGCCGTAGAACTTGCAGTGATTCGCCGTAGCGGATTCGTTGAATCCCGTCACATAGGTTCTGCTATTTTGCTTAACTCAGACGGTTCTACCCGCATTGCTTACGGTGATGTTGACTCCCCTATTTTTCCGCGTTCTACGCTGAAACCGTTTCAGACGATTGCGTCGATGAATGCTGGTGCTGAGTTACAGGGCGCTCAGATTGCTCTTGCTTCGGGATCTCATACTGGTTCTTTTGAGCATATGAAGGTTGCTCAGTCTATCCTCAGCGAAGCAGAGCTTGATGATAGTGCACTCCAATGCCCTTCAGTACTTCCGTCAGATCAGCCAAGTTTGAACGCTCTTATTCAGGCTGGTAAGGGTGCTCAGCGTTTAGCGTTTAACTGTTCAGGAAAACATAGTGCCTTTTTATGGGCGTGTGTTAAAAATGGGTGGGATGTTGATCGTTATCTTGATCCAGAACATCCGCTACAACAGCGTGTTCTCGAAACTATTCGCCAATGCACCCAAGAGGATATCTCTACTGTAGGTGTTGACGGTTGTGGGGCGCCGTTACCTGCGTTGTCTTTACGTGCCCTTGCTCGAGGATATTCTTTGCTCGGGGCAGGCATTGAAAATATTCATGCTGATGCTCGTGTTGCTACAGTAGCTACCGCCATGGTGGATTACCCTGAGTATCTTCAGGGTGTAGATACTCCTTATACTCGACTGTCCGGCCTTTTAGATGCCGTTGTCAAAGGTGGAGCAGAAGGGGTTTTAGCTATTGGTTTGCGCGATGGTTCATCGTTATGCATTAAGATTCTTGACGGTTCACATCGTGCTTTAGTTGTTATTGCGTTGAGTATTTTAGAACAAGCTGGACTCATTACTGCTCAGCAGCGAGCGCAGGGTATAGAGCAGTGCACTTCGCCTATTATGGGCGCTGGTACTGTTGTTGGAGCTGTTGAACCGGGTGCAGCGTTACAGCAGGAGGTTTAGTCTTAGCAGATGAGCACCCGTCATAAGATTTCTTTAGAACAGGGAATAGCGTATGTTTCTGAGATTTTTCGAGTTTTTGAGTCGCCAGAACCGGAGAAATCTTTTGAACAGTTACCGCGCAGTGTTCGAGCTGGTGCGGTGCGTTTTTTATTGGAGGAGTTAGCGTGTCGAGCTCCAGGTAATTCTGTTGAGGTGAGAGTTCCCCCTTTCGGTGTGACGCAATGTATTGCTGGTCCTCGTCATACTCGTGGAACGCCTGCCAACGTTATAGAAATGACTCCTTATCTTTGGTGCGCTTTAGCCTGTGGAGTAGTGGATTGGCAAGAGAAAGAAACTCACATAAGCGCTTCTGGTGTGCGTGCTAATTTGCGCGATATTTTGCCTTTATATCAGAGCGTTTAGGGGTTTGGTTCTCAAGCTTTGACAAGGTTGTTTTAAGTTTTTCTTGTAGAGTAATAGGGTCATATTTTTCTATTTTTGTATCGCGCCAGAATAGAATGGTACGTGATGAGTACTTCTACCCCACATTCTCAAGATTCTTCTTCTCAACGCCCTCAGGAGCGTCTTGTTCAGGTGCGTCGAGCACCTTCTTTGATTGCTTTTGGAGTCACCGGTGTTCTTGTTGGTTTGCTGGTTGCCGCCGTATTAACGTTTTTTGTTGGTAGCAGTGATGAATACACAAGGTCTTCCGTTTTTGGTGTCCTTGCCGTGTGCTCGATGAGCGTTTGCACTGCTATTTCTTTGACGGTTGCTCTTATCATCGATAAGTTTACGGCTCGTCACGCTGAGGTGGTTCGTGCTGTTGAAACAGATGAAGAGTAGTTCTTAAACGAACATATACTCAATTTTTTCTAGAAAGTGGATGTCCATAGGCTAAACTAGTACCGTCTTAGCTTCTTTGGTACACGTCACACACCTTAGATGGTTAGGTCACTATTTTTTGTTCGGCCCCGACCTTCGAAAAGATGGCAACATTGGTTCGTCCCGACGGTAAACTGACCCATGATCTCGACCCTATTGACCACGGCCCTAAAGATGAATGCGGAGTCTTTGGCGTCTGGGCTCCAGGAGAAGACGTAGCAAAACTCACCTACTACGGCTTATACGCACTACAGCATAGAGGCCAAGAATCTGCTGGTATTGCTACTAGCGATGGAAAACGAATTAACGTCTATAAAGATATGGGGCTGGTATCCCAAGTCTTTGATGAGCACACCCTCAACTCTATGCGAGGGCATATGGCAATTGGTCATTGTCGTTATTCCACCACTGGAGCCTCACATTGGGCTAATGCGCAGCCTACTCTTGGAGCTACCCCCCACGGGACGTTAGCTTTAGCGCATAACGGAAATATTACAAACTCTGCCGAACTCTACGACAGAGTTTTAGAAAAAAATAGTGGTGAGACACCCGAACGTGGCGAATTAGCACAAGGAAACACCACAGATACAGCTCTCGTGACAGCTCTTCTTGCTAAACATCAGCACCCCTCCCTCAAAGAGGCCGCTTTGGAACTCTTACCTACCCTCAAGGGAGCTTTCTGCCTTGTTTTTATGGACGAAAACACCCTTTATGTGGCTCGTGATCCACAAGGTGTGCGTCCCCTTGTCTTGGGAAAGCTTCATCATGATGGTTGGGTTGTCGCTTCAGAAACAGCTGCACTAGACATTGTCGGTGCAGCTTTTGTTCGCGAAGTTTCTCCTGGAGAGTTTCTCACCATCACCGAAGACGGCGTTCAGTCAGAACAATTTGCCCCTGCAGAGCCTGCTGGTTGTGTTTTTGAGTATGTCTATCTAGCGAGGCCAGATACCACGATTAATGCTCGTTCAGTATATGAGTCACGGGTAGAGATGGGCAGACAGTTAGCACGAGAGCATCGTGTTGAGGCGGATTTGGTTATGCCTACCCCCGAGTCAGGGGTTCCAGCCGCAATTGGGTATGCTGAAGAATCCGGTATTCCTTTTGGTAATGGTCTTGTCAAAAATGCTTATGTTGGGCGTACCTTTATTCAGCCGTCGCAGACTATTCGTCAATTAGGTATTAGGCTTAAACTCAATCCGCTGCGTTCGGTGGTTGAGGGTAAACGACTCATCGTTGTTGACGATTCTATTGTGCGAGGTAACACTCAGCGTGCATTAGTGCGGATGCTCAAAGAAGCTGGTGCGGCAGAGGTTCATGTGAGAATTTCTTCTCCTCCCGTCAAATGGCCGTGTTTCTACGGTATTGACTTTGCCTCTCGTGCTGAGCTCGTTGCTAATACGATGAGTGTTGAGGAAATTGGAGAATCTTTAGGTGCTGATTCTTTGGGGTATATCTCAGAAGATGGCATGATTGCGGCGACTCAACAGCAACGTAAAAACTTATGTACCGCTTGTTTTACGGGTAAGTACCCTATTGAGATTCCAGAACGTATTGGAAAGAATCTCTTTGACGCCCAAGACACCGTTGCAGGTGCTAGTGGACCGTTATCTAGTTCTATTGCTGAGGTGACCGCAGAACGTCCGGTACCCCAAAAGCCAGAACATGCTCAGGCATATTCTATTCATACTCGCCAAGGCTCATCGTCTACAGCAGCAGGCCCCGTGGTGGGTGGGTGTGCGTCACGCTGTGAGCCTGGTCCAGATTCGGAATTAGAGTCTCTTATCTTGCCCGAAGATACGATTTATCCACAAACGACAAAGGAAGACCCCCATGACCACTGATTCTTCACAGATAACGTATGCTTCTGCTGGTGTAGATGTTGAAGCTGGCGACCGCGCTGTTGAACTAATGAAAGACGCGGTTAAAGCTACTCATAGTTCTGCAGTGGTAGGGGGTGTCGGTGGTTTTGCGGGTCTTTTCGACCTCAGCGTGTTGAAAGACTATCGCACACCGTATCTTGCAACATCAACAGATGGTGTTGGCACGAAAGTTGCTATTGCTCAAGCTTTAGATATTCACCATACAATTGGACACGATCTTGTAGGTATGGTGGTCGACGATATTGTTGTCACCGGAGCTAAACCTCTGTTCATGACTGATTATATTGCGACAGGAAAGGTTGTCCCTGAGCGTATTGCAGATATTGTTCGCGGCATTGCTGAGGGGTGCGCACTTGCTCAAACTGCTCTTGTAGGTGGTGAAACAGCTGAGCATCCTGGCCTGTTAGGCGAACATGAATACGATGTGGCAGGAGCCGCTACAGGCATTGTTGAGTCAGATGAATTACTCGGCCCAGACCGTGTTCAGGATGGAGATGTTCTCATCGCCATGGCGTCTTCGGGGATTCATTCGAATGGTTATTCTTTAGTACGTAAAGTGGTAGAGCATTCTGAGTTCACCCTAGAGAGCCATATTCCAGAGTTGGGGCGGACTCTCGGTGAAGAATTGCTCGAACCGACGCGTATCTACACCGCAGCATGTTTAGAGCTCTTAGAGAAGTTCCCTGTCAATGGTGAAGACGGACATACCGGTTCTGGTATCCGTGCTTTCTCTCATGTAACAGGTGGCGGTTTGGCTGCTAATCTAGCACGAGTTTTGCCGCAGGGTCTGATTGGTGTAGTCGATCGTTCAACATGGGAGGTTCCCGCAATTTTCCGTTTGGTTGAACGTCTTGGTTCGGTCCCTCTGGCAGATATGGAAAGAACCCTCAATATGGGTGTGGGCATGGTTGCGGTTGTTTCATCTCAGGTTGCTGATGAGGTTGTTTCTTCTGCCTCAGAACAAGGCATAAGTTCTTGGATTTTAGGTGAGGTTCATAAGGATGATGGCTCTTACTCATCATGCGAGGATTATGTTCAAGGAGCTAAGGGCGTCGATGGTGGCGCTGCTCTTTTGTCTAAGACGTATCTTTAGCTCAACAAGGTGAAGAGTAAAGCTCTTCTTCTCGTCTCATGAGAGGAGAAGAAGAGCTTTATTGTGTAGCTGAGTAGTACCGTTCGCCAAGATGTTTTAGGTGCGTTTGCGTATAAAAAAGTAGTGTACCCCTCGGGGTACACTACTTTTTTATTGTCTCAAAATGACTAATCGAGAAGATTAGTCTTCATCAACATAATCGTCAGAATACTTGTCGAGGTATTCTGAGTAGTCGTCCTCATCATATTGATGACCGGATGACTTTCTGGATGAGTTATTTTTGGCACCACTGAGCTCGCGTTCGAGCGCAGAGTAATCGGTCTCGGGGCTGTAGTATTTCATCTCCCGAGCCTGCCGTGTTGCTTTAGCCTTTTGACGGCCGCGCCCCATGGCGTGACCCCCTCTTTTATCCATCGTGTCCGGTGGGCCAAGTGTGTGAGCACACAGGTAGCCCCGGAATCCTCTTACAGTCTTTCCTGCTTAAGGGTACATGTTTTTTATTAGCTGTGCTTAATTCGTATCCCTTTGAGAGGAAATTAGTGACGATATTTACTCTTAAAACCGTGAAAGGGCCGTATTTCCCTCCATAGAATCTCAAAAAATGTTTTTCAGATTACATATCGTTACGATTCTTCTCAGCCTCATGAAGCGTCTGCACGACTACATTAGTTGAGCGAGAGCAGCCGCCACGTCACTACGCCACATATACGTTGCTTTGCGATCTGCGCGTGTTGGCCCACCATTAATAATTCCTAAAGGCTTCTGGTCTTTATGGGCTTCAAGAGCAAATTTATATCCGCTCATCACCGCTAGGGAACTGCCCACAACAAGTACAGAACGGCAATCACGGTACATCTGCCAGGCTCGTGCTTTTCGCTGGGCAGGCACGTTCTCGCCAAAATATACAACATCAGGTTTGAGGAAAGTCTGTTGGCAGTTCGTGCAACCAACCATCTGAAAGTCAGAAATTAACGCATCGCTAAGCGACACATCTCCATCGGGGTTTACTTGAAGATTTTGGTCCTCTAACCGTTCTAGGTATCCGGGGTTTTTCTCTTCAATTCTGAGGTCTAGTTCGGCACGGTGTTCACGGTTTTGGCAGATAAGGCATACGACGTACTCTAAGTCGCCGTGAAGGGTGAGAACGTTCCGTGATCCTGCACGCCGGTGTAATCCATCAACGTTTTGAGTGATAATACCTGCCAGTTGCGAGCGCTCTTCAAGTTTGGTGAGTAGGTGGTGTGCTGCGTTAGGTTCGGCTCTTCTCATTCTGCGCCAGCCTACGTAGGAGCGGGCCCAGTATCGTTGGCGTGCTTCGTCGTCGTAGCGGAATTCTTGGTATGTCATCGGGCGGTGGTTTTTCAAAGAACCGCTTTCTCCGCGGTAGTCGGGGATTCCTGAGGCTGTGGAAACACCGGCTCCGGTGAGAACGAGGACTTGTCCTTCGTATAATAGATGCTCAATTCCTTCACGGGCGTATTGAGTGTCGTGGGCGGGAATTTCGTTTTCAACGATACGTGCGATGGAGCGTAGTGCTGATTGATGTGCGCGAGCAATTTCGGGGTGGTTGGTGAGCTCAATGTTGGAACTGTACATCGAAGAGCGGGAGGAGGATTCAAAGTTCACTCTCTTATTATCGAGGATGGCTCTGGTACAGGGTAGTATTCGTTGCCGTGAGAGTGTTCTCGTTCTTCTTGTTGTGGGGTTTTAACGACGTGTTGCCACCCCGTGCGGGGTGGCAACATCATCGAAAGGGGCATCTGAGAGGTTTTTATCGGATGGATTCTAGGTGCAGAGTCTTTGGCTCTTGGTCGGTAACATCCACATGGACGGTGTCTCCTTCGTGGATATCGCCGGCAAGTATGCCCTGAGCTAAGCGGTTTCCGAGCTCTGTTTGAACGAGGCGGCGAAGTGGTCGGGCTCCGTAGGCGGGGTCGTATCCGTTGGTGCCTAACCATTGGATGGCGTTTTCGCTCACGTCGAGGCTGATACGCTTGTCTTCTAGGCGGTGTGCCATTGATTGTATTTGTAGTAGCACAATTTTTCCGAGGTCTTCTTCACTCAGTGGGTCGAACATGATGATGTTATCCAACCGGTTGAGGAACTCAGGTTTGAAAGAAGCGTTGACGACGTTCATGACAGCTTTGCTTCGGTCTTCTTGACTTTGCGTTGAGTCAATTAAGAATTGAGATCCCAAGTTTGAGGTCAAGATGAGGATAACGTTTCGGAAGTCCACGGTGCGGCCTTGTCCGTCTGTTAGACGTCCATCGTCAAGAACTTGAAGGAGGATGTCAAACACTTCTGGATGGGCTTTCTCTACCTCGTCGAGGAGTACAACAGAGTACGGGCGACGGCGTACTGCTTCGGTGAGTTGTCCGCCTTCTTCGTATCCGACGTATCCGGGAGGAGCTCCGACTAGTCGTGATACGGCATGCTTTTCAGCGTATTCAGACATGTCGATGCGAATCAGCGCGCGTTCGTCGTCAAATTGGAATTGTGCAAGTGATTTGGCGAGCTCTGTTTTACCTACACCGGTTGGGCCTAAGAAAAGGAATGAACCGATGGGGCGGTCAGGGTCGCTAATACCAGCACGTGAACGGCGTACCGCGTCAGCAACAGCTTGAACAGCTTGGTGTTGTCCGATGAGGCGCTTGCCGAGTTCGCTTTCCATGTTGAGTAGTTTTTCGCTTTCGCCTTGGAGCATTTTCCCTGCGGGGATACCTGTCCATGCGCTGATGACTTCGGCGATGTCTTCTGCTGTGACTTCTTCTGAAATCATAGATTCTTCGCGGACTCGGTCTTCTGCTTGTTGAGCATCAGTTAGTTCTTTTTCGAGGGCAGGAATTTCCCCGTAAAGAAGGCGTGATGCTTCGGCCAAGTTTCCTTCACGTTGGGCGACTTCGGCACGGGAGCGTAGCTCGTCGATGCTATTTTTGATGTCTCCGACGCGGTTCAGACCGGCTTTCTCTGCTTCCCAGCGCATATTGAGTTCGCGGAGTTCTTCTTGCTTATCTGCCATATCAGCTCGTAGCGCTTCGAGGCGTTCTTTGGAGGCCTCGTCTTTTTCTTTGGCGAGGGCAAGTTCTTCCATGGTCATACGGTCTACGGCTCTGCGTAAAGCGTCAATCTCTTCTGGAGCTGAGTCAATTTCCATACGTAACCGTGATGCGGCTTCGTCGATGAGGTCGATGGCCTTATCTGGTAATTGGCGTGATGGGATATAGCGTTGCGAGAGGTTTGCGGCGGCAACGAGTGCGGAGTCTGCGATGGCTACTTTGTGGTGTGCTTCGTAGCGTTCTTTGAGTCCACGCAAGATACCGATGGTGTCTTCGACGCTGGGTTCGCCTACGTATACTTGCTGGAATCGGCGTTCTAAGGCAGCGTCTTTTTCGATGTTCTGGCGGTACTCGTCTAGGGTGGTTGCACCGATGAGTCGAAGTTCTCCGCGAGCAAGCATAGGTTTGAGCATGTTTCCGGCGTCCATGGACCCTTCAGATGCTCCGGCGCCGACGACAGTATGTATTTCGTCGATGAAAGTGATGATTTGGCCTTGGGAGTTTTTGATTTCGTCAAGAACTGCTTTGAGTCGTTCTTCAAATTCTCCACGATATTTTGCTCCTGCGACCATGGATCCTAGGTCGAGGGAGATGAGTGTCTTTCCGCGTAAAGATTCGGGGACGTCTCCTGAGACCATGCGTTGTGCAAGTCCTTCAACGACTGCGGTTTTTCCGACGCCAGGTTCGCCGATGAGTACGGGGTTATTTTTAGTGCGTCGTGAGAGTACTTGTACGACTCGTCGTATTTCGCTGTCGCGTCCGATGACGGGGTCGAGTTTTCCGCTTCGTGCTATGGCTGTGAGGTCTGTTCCGTACTTTTCCAGGGCTTGAAAAGTTCCTTCGGGGTTTGGAGTATCCACTTTTTTACCTCCTCGTATGTTGGGGATGATTCCTTCAATGGTTTGTGCTGTAGCTCCGTTATTTTTTAGGAGTGTGGCTGCGGCGTTTTGTCCCTGAGCGATTCCTAGCAAGATGATTTCTGTAGAGATATAGCTATCTCCAAGTTTTTGCGCTTGCGTTTGGGCATTTTCTAGTGCGTGGAGAATGTCTTGGCTTATTTGGGGTTTTGCAACTGTTGCTCCAGAAGTTGCAGGAAGAGTTTTAATCTGTGCGGAGACTTTTTCAGATAGTTCGTCGAGGTTTACCCCTGCAACTTTAAGTGTTGCTGCGGCGAGGCTCTGGCGAGTATCTAGCATCGCTTTTAGTAGATGTTCTGGCTCTATTGATGGGTTTTTGAGAGTTTGAGCGTAGCTATTTGCTTGGTTGAGCAGTTCTTCTGATGCGCTTGTTAATTGCATGTTCATATAGTGTCCTTTCTGTGTCGTGTGCTGTTTTATGATGTCCGAGCAGTCCATTAACGATACCCGGTTCAACTAACTTGAGTCTACAACGCTCAACTTAGTTTATGCAATACTTCCCAGAAAAAACGTTTTAAAAATATTTACAGATACAAAAGACTATGATTCAAGAAACTCATAGTCGCTAGACTCGCGAGCTATCCGCTCTTCATCTTCTTCGGTAATACCCGCACTCAGTTTCGCAGAATGCCGGCAATAATTCAGCGCAAGAAAAAAGACTGCGAAGGCACTCACAAAAGTCAGGATTCCAGCAGTGTTACCAAAACCAGCAGCCAGCCCAACGTAGTGTTCGCCAAATATTTGAGAGAGCGCAGAGATTGTTTTCCCATCACGCCGATCAGGACACAACACCCCAAAAGTAAAAGCCCAAAACCACGTAAGGCAATGCATATAAGCTAAAGACACAGGCAAGGAACGCCCATTTGAATACCTACAAGCGTCACGATAACCCCAATAACACCCGCACAGCAGAATAACCAAAAGACTAGGGGTGATACTTATAGCAAAAATCCACGTCAGTTCGCCTTGTGCGTCAAAAAGGATTCTCCCAAAACTAACCCATAAGGCGCTCAAGAAAGCACCAGGCACAGACAGCCTATATACGAGACGCCCAAAAACGCTCTGATGCCTTATCAAAGTATTCTCATTGGAGGGTGTTGCAGTCACTATTCCATCTTAAAACACACAGCCCTCAAAGACGAACAACTCATGGTGCAACACACTTCAAGGCAACCTCCGATAGAGTAAACGTATGAGCGATACACAATATCTAACACCACCCGAAGCTGTTTTCTTTGACCACGATGGGACACTTGTAGACACCGAACCCATCTGGGAACAAGCCAAGCAAGCAATAGCACAAGAACATCACGCTTTTTGGACGGCACAAGATACCGCCGATTGCTTAGGAAAATCTATTGACGCTTCTTTGATTCGATTACAAGAAAACGGCGTACCTCTAGAGCTTCAAGAAATGAAAGCAGAGCTTCAGAAGCAGGCTGAAACAATTTTAGAGACTCATACCATTTCTTTAATTCCTGGAATACCAGAGGTTCTTCAAGAACTTCGCAAGGCGAACATTCCCGTCGGCATTGTCACCAATGCCATCACTAAAGTAGCAGAGCATACTGCCAGCTTATCCCCCGAAACTTTTTCAGTAATTATTGGTGATCAACAAGTTACCAACCCAAAGCCACACCCTGAGCCTTATCTGCAGGCCGCAAAGCAACTCGGCGTTAATCCTCAGCGTTGCGTGGCGGTGGAAGACTCTCCTTCAGGTGTTCAAAGTGCACTATCTGCAGGCATGAAAGTTGTTATTGTCCCAGGTGAGATAGATGTTATTGAAACCAAAGGGACGACTAAGGTTAGCCATGCTAACCTATCTCTTAAGGACATCCTTATTTTGAGTAATTCATAATAAAGCTTGCAAGGGCCTTCTATTCTTGATATATTCGTAATAACGAAGCGTTGGAAATCCCACATTTACCCAACACTTCACAGAACATCACAAATACACAGGAAGGCAACAACAATGGCAAACACTGCATCATTTACCGTACCAGGAATCACCGAGAACTCAGGACATCAGGTCGGAGAACTCCTCCAGATGCGCCTCCACGCAATGAACGACCTCCAACTCGTACTCAAGCACGCTCACTGGAACGTTGTCGGACCATCTTTCATCGGTGTTCACGAAATGATTGACCCACAGGTATCCCTCGTACGCACCTACGCAGATGACATTGCAGAACGCATGGCAACTCTCGGAGTAGCACCTAACGGACTAGCCGGAGACCTCACCGAACAGCGCACCTGGGAAGAATACCCCCTCGGCCGCGCTAAGGCGCTTGATCACCTCCGCGCACTCAACGAGGTATACACCCGCATCATTGAAGACCACCGCGTAGCCATCGCAAAGGTCGCAGACATCGACCCCGTCACCGAAGATTTGCTCATCTCTCAGACCGCAGAACTCGAAAAGTTCCAGTGGTTCGTACGAGCACACCTCGAAGACGGCGAAGGCAACCTCGTCTAAGGTCTAAAGCACCTCTCTAGAGAGAAACCTAACAACCGGCTGTACACCATAAAAACTTATGGTGTACAGCCGGTCTCTCGTTATAAGGTAAAAACCATGGAGCAAGAACAGCACGAACCAACACCCCAAGAGATCAAACGCTGGAGACGATACCTCGCTGAAGAAATATCTGAAGCAAAAATTTACGCGTCTTTAGCACAACGATCACAAGGCGCCGAAGCTGAAATCCTCCACGAAGTCGCCACCGCAGAACAACGTCACCAAAACCATTGGAGACAGCTCCTAGGAGCACATGCAGAACCCACACCACGCCCCTCTATTAGTGCGTATATTCTCGAGTTCTTAGCAAAACACTGCGGAACCGTCTTCGTCCTCGCACTAGCTCAACGTGCAGAACAACGCTCCCCCTACGCCCACGACCCCCACGCAACCGAAGCCATGGCAGCAGATGAAGCTGTACATGAAGAAATAGTCCGAGCATTATCTACCGCCGGACGTGAAAAACTATCAGGTAATTTTCGTGCAGCTGTCTTTGGAGCTAACGACGGACTCGTCTCTAACGTCGCCCTCATCATGGGAATTGGAGCCAGTGGAGCCAGCTCAGAATTTATTCTCCTCTCCGGCATTGCAGGACTACTAGCCGGAGCCCTATCCATGGCAGCAGGAGAATTCGTCTCCGTCAGATCTCAACGAGAATTACTCGATGCCTCAAACCCCACCCAAATCACCCTCAGCGTCGCAGACCAACTCGATATCAACCAAAATGAGCTCAAACTCATCTATAAAGCACGAGGAATGAGCGAAGAAGCCGCAACGCACCGAGCACAAGAACGCTTCGGACAATTCTCTTGCGACTGTGACCCATCATTGTCCTACCAAGAAAACAGCAATACCCCATCAACAGAATCGCACACCACAGCCCTCGGTACAGATATTGGAGCGGCAGCAGCATCCTTCTCATTCTTCGCCTCTGGCGCGCTCATCCCCATACTCCCCTACGTCTTCGGAGCATCCGGAACATTCGCAGTCTTCCTATCGTTACTTCTCGTATCCACAGCCTTAGGTATTACGGGAGGAATTGTCGGACTACTCTCAGGCGCTTCCCCCCTCAAAAGAGGACTACGACAAATCGCCATCGGACTATCTGCTGCAACCATCACCTACATATTAGGCCTACTATTTGGCACCGGAGTCGCCTAATCACCCCCACCAAAACGATACCCACCTTATGAGCTAAGCGCTCCAGAGTCTTTGAGCGACTGCACATTAGCTCTCCATAATGCTCGCTGAATCAAAAGCATCACAATTCCAGCAACACACATTCCCAAAACGTTAATTACCAGTTGAGCAGCAGAGCCCACCACCTCTTCGGAAGAACCAATAGCAATTCCTAGGGCAAGATTCCCCACCGCTGGAATCGTCGTCACCGAAATAAAGACACCAATAAGCGCACTAGATTGGTGGGTGTCTAAAGCCCAAACACCCACTGCACCAGCAAGAACCGCAACCAAAAAAGACCAAATATTAGGACGCCAAATAAAACCGGTCTGAGGCCGTGCCCCTAACACATCCAATGGTGTAAAAAGCCCCAGATAAAGAGTAATACACGCTAACAACGTCACCACTACAGTTGCTAATAAATATCCACCCCATAAAGTGCACAAACTACGCACTATCAAAGAACGTTCCTTAAAAGCGACCCCTGTACACAAAGCAGCTACCGGAGCAAAATCAGGGCCAACAACCATCGCACCCACCACCAAAATAGCGGAATCTGTCAAAACAGCAATCGCAGCAAGAATCACAGCAACAACAATAAATACCCCATAGGTGAGGCTAAAAAAACTTGAATTCTGGGCTTGTGCTAACTGATTAGCCCACATTAAAGTATTACGTTCACGCCGAGTCAGCATCGAAGAATCCTGAACGCCAACAGGGCGAATCTCTTGAATACGCACATCCGAATATTCAGAAAGCAATTCTAAACAGTTCTCCAAAGCCTCTTCTGAAATACACCATTTAATCACATCTTGAGAATCATCTTGAACCGCTCCAGAACGAACCCTCAACTGAGATACCTCAGCAATCGCATGAAGCCGCCGAAAGACTTCTGTACTCATACGGGGAGAAACATCAACACGTAATTGCATGATTCCCATATATTCCACCTACTTTTCGTGAAGGCATCTCTCTACGGATAGCGCAACGCCCCTGTGCCCACTATATAAAATATATGGTAAGCACAAGGGCGTTTCACGCTATCGCACAATAATGTTCACAAAAGAACTAGTCGTGTTTGACTTCCTCAATATATGCATCCGGATCAAACGGAACATACTCTTGGTTAGGAGCAACGCGGGATTCACGCTCATCAAGCTTTGAACCAAGAATACGGTTCATAATCAGCGCAATAGCGCCATCACCAGTCACGTTAGTTGCTGTTCCAAAAGAATCAAGAGCAATATACGTTGCAATCATCAAAGCAACCTGTTGATCGTTGAAACCAAGCATAGACTGCAAAATGCCAACAGCTGCCATAATAGCGCCACCGGGCACACCCGGTGCTGCAACCATCACAATACCGAGCATGCACACAAAACCAATCCACTGGCCCGTAGTCACATCAATATGCTGAGTGAAAGCAATAGCAATAGCAAAAGCTGTAATCTTTGAAGTAGAACCAGCGAGGTGAATTGTGGCGCACAACGGAATAACGAAGTTTGCAATAGGATGACGAACACCGTTTTTAAGCGTCTGACGAAGCGTAACCGGAATCGTCGCCGCAGAAGAAGACGTACCTAGCGCTGTCAAATAAGCGTCTTTCATCGTCCACACAGCGGTTAAGGGGTTTTTACCAGAGATAGCTCCTGCAATACCGTATTGAGTACCTAAAATAACAACTTCAAGAAGAAGTACCAGCACAACAACAACGGCCAAGGTTGAGATGACTTGAGCAGCTTCTCCAGAAGCACTCAAATTCAAGAAAATACCAAAAATATGTAATGGCAAAAGTGGAATAATAACGCGCATAATCAGAGCGTTAATAATTTCTCTAAATTCTAGAAAACCACGGCGCAACACTCCACGAGGAACAATAGAAAGCCCGATACCAATAACAAACGCAAGGATGAGAGCCGTCATGACGCCAAACGGTGGGGCCATCTGAATAGTGAAGTAACCAGAGGCCGCAGATAGCGTTTCTTCAGTAGCAGTAACGTTGTTAAAGGTGGAGGTGTCGATAAGTTTGGGATACGCCAGCAAAGCAACAACAACCGTCAAGAAACCGGCAAACAAAGTAGAAGAGTATGCCAAGGCAGCGGTTAAACCTAGCCATTTTCCTGCGCCTCGACCCAAATCACCGATAGCAGGAACAACAAGTCCAATAATAATCAGAGGAATAGAGAACGATAAGAATTGAGAAAAAATATCGTTATACGTATAAAAAATCCGAGAGATTTCTTCAGGAAGTAATTGGCCAAAAATCAGACCAAAGACTATTGCAAGAATAACCCAAGGTAAGATTCCATATTTTTTGAGCAGAGACATAAGCTTCATTCAGTTTAAGACGAGTATTGTCTCCAAAATCTTCCCACTAGTTCGTACAGCTTCCAGACAACACACTGCATATTCACCAGTTCTGTGGTTCAACTAACGAAAATTATGGGGTACACCGCGTAAAATCTCCGTCATCTTCATCCCTCCCCACGATCCCTCCACATCACAAAACCCCTAGAGCACACACACCTTATCGATGAATATACGCTAGGGGTTTTGGTTCAAGACGGGAAGTGAAATTCTATAGGGATATTTCTACTTCCCCTAAGACTCTTACCATTTTTATGACTGAGCAAAAATCTCACGCATCAGCTGAGCAGCCTCAGACGGGGTTTTACCCACTTTGACGCCTGCGGCCTCAAGAGCTTCTTTCTTAGCTTGCGCCGTTCCAGAAGAACCAGAAACAATAGCCCCAGCATGGCCCATTGTTTTACCTTCTGGAGCGGTGAAACCTGCAACATAACCTACGACAGGTTTTGTGACATGTTCTTTGATGAACTCTGCAGCGCGTTCTTCAGCGTCACCACCAATTTCACCAATCATCACGATTGCTTCAGTCTCAGGGTCAGCTTCAAAGGCTTCTAACGCATCGATATGTGTTGTACCAATGATAGGGTCACCGCCAATACCGATACAGGTTGTGAACCCGATATCACGTAGCTCAAACATCATCTGGTATGTCAAAGTACCGGACTTTGATACAAGACCGATTTTTCCTTTTCCGGTGATATTCGCGGGAGTAATACCCACCAAAGATTCTTCAGGGGTGATAATACCGGGGCAGTTTGGTCCAATGATTCGAGTCACCATCTTGCCGTTTTCATCAACAGAGTTCTTCGCATGTGCCCAGAATTCTGCGGCATCCTGCACCGGAATACCTTCAGTAATGACCACGACTAACGGCATTTTTGCGTCAATAGCTTCAATGACTGCGTCTTTAGAAAAAGCTGGAGGAACAAAAATTACGGATACGTCTGCGCCCGTTTTTTCCATAGCTTCAGCAACAGTGCCGAATACTGTTAGTTCAATATTTTCGCCCTGTGCATTCTGATGCGAAACGGTGCTTCCTGCTTTGCGGGCGTTAACGCCACCGACAATATGAGTACCAGCAGCAAGCATACGAGCGGTATGTTTCGACCCTTCAGCGCCGGTGATACCCTGAACGATGACTTTTGAGTCTTTGTTCAAAAAGATAGACATGTCTTATGTACCTTCTAAGAATTCTGTGTTTGAGATGATGCGTAGGCAAGTTCTGCGGCACGAGCTGCGCCGGAGTCCATTGTTTCTTCTTGATGCACAAGAGGGTGATTAGCTTCTGCGAGGATACGTCGTCCTGCTTCAACGTTATTTCCATCAAGGCGTACTACTAAAGGCTTAGTCGCAGAATCGCCAAGAATCTCCAAAGCACGTACAATGCCCTCAGCCACAGCGTCACAGGAGGTGATACCACCAAAGACGTTGACGAAGACGGATGAAACTTGTTCATCACCGAGAATGATATCTAGTCCGGCTGCCATTACTTCAGCTGATGCACCGCCACCGATGTCTAAGAAGTTTGCAGGTTTGACATTTCCGTATTGTTCGCCAGCATATGCCACTACGTCCAAAGTCGACATCACAAGACCAGCACCATTACCAATAACGCCGACTTCGCCGTCGAGTTTAACGTAGTTGAGGTCGTGTTTTTTAGCTTCTGCTTCAAGGGGATTTTCTGCGGTTTTGTCGGCTAACCCTTGGTGTTCTGGTTGGCGGAACTCTGCGTTATCGTCGAGAGAAACTTTTCCGTCGAGAGCTAGAATTTTTCCATCCTCGGTTCTTACCAGCGGGTTTACTTCAACGAGAGTTGCATCTTCTTTTTCAAAGACAGCGCCAAGTTGAGTCAACACTTCTGCGACAGGGGTTTGTAGCTCTTGGGAGAATCCAGCAGTTTTAACAATGTTGTGTGCGGTGTCTAAGTCGAGACCAGTTGTGGGGTTGACCTCAACTTTAGCAAGCGCCTCGGGGCGTTCTTTTGCTAGCTGCTCAATTTCCATACCGCCTTCAACGGAGCACATCGCGAGGTATGTTCTATTAGCTCGGTCAAGGAGAAGAGAGAAATAGTATTCTTCTGCGATTTGTGCCCCTTGCGCAATCATGACGCGTTCAACGCGGTGACCTTTAATATCCATCCCGAGGATGTTTTGGGCGTGGGTGTATGCTTCTTCTGGGGTTTTTGCGACTTTGACGCCACCGGCTTTGCCGCGCCCGCCAACTTTTACCTGTGCTTTGACGACGGTTACTCCGCCAATTTTTTCGGCTGCTGCTTTTGCTTCTTCAGGTGTTGTCGCGACGATGCCTTCAAGCACGGGCACTCCGTGCTTTTCAAACATGTCGCGTGCCTGGTATTCAAACAGATCCACTAGATTCCTTCTTCGTTGAAGTAGTGCTGGCAGTGATGCATGCCAGCGTCCTTTCTTCTTGGATATTGTTTCTACCCCACTAAAGAGAGGTAGAGCACAATATCTTCTTCAAGACACTTTAGCTCAAAGGAGGAATAGATGCAGGTCTATGCAACAAGAACCCCTATTTTCTTCTTAAAACCTTGGCTTTGACTAGTAGATAATCAATTCTTAACTTTTTCAATAGTGTCAAGTAACGTCACTAAGAATGGTGCTGTTGTAGAAGAACGTGGAACCATCAGATATTCAAAACGGTCGATACGCCACAACATGAGTTCAGCTTCGCCCACGTTACAACGCCACCCCATACCAATATCAAATAGTTCTGGTGTAGCGTCATCTTCAAAAGTGACACAGCGGGCAAGCACTTCAGGAGCTTCTTCACCAGATAGCTCGATAACAGTCCTATTTGCAGAGACATCAAGAACAAGCCCCGGTTCTGAGCCGAGGGCACGATCTAGAGCACGCCCCAATTTTATGGGGTCTACGTGAGTAGCGATGAGGAAGGTATCCTCATGAACCCACAGAGCCGCCACAATTTGACGCGTACCATACAGAATCTCTCGTGCTTGAGAATCCCCCGTAACTTCACCGCGATGACGAGGAAAGTCAATGCCAAGCACCTGAGACATGCGTGCCGCAGCGACAGAGTCTGGTGCAACTTGAATACGTACCAATGTCAACGACGAAATTTCTCGAACCTGCACGCTCGTATCACTTACAGCATTCATTGCTTCGGTGAATTCAGAAGCAACAGAAGGCACAGTATCTCGTTCAGGCATCAGTAATCCTCCACAATGACGGTGAAAACTCACCCCTATTTTATCGGTATTCTTCACGGCGTATCGTCAAACCAACAATCGCGCCGAAGATTATGCACACAGCTAATAATTACCTAAAGTTTCTTTAACGGTGCATAGCGCAAGAGGAGGCGTTTTTCTTCTGAACCAAAACGCACTTTTGCAACGGTTTTATCTCCGCTTCCTTCTAGCGCTATAACTTTTCCTGGTCCAAAGCTTTGGTGCAAAACCTCTTCTCCAACTGTTAGTTGAAGAATCTCTTTATTTGGTTGAACACGAGAGACGTTGACGCGACGAGCTGCTTCACGAAGCCCCGCACCCGAGCTTTTGTGGAGTCCTGTTCCAAGAGCTTCAGTACGGCCGTGCGAAGAAGTAGTAGATACAGTGGTGAAGCCTTTTCGAGCCCATTCAATAAGTTCTTCAGGAATCTCTTCAATAAATGGAGAGGGAGGGTTCATCTGGCTTTGGCCCCAGAGTGAACGGCTCTGAGCCCGCGTAATATAGAGTTTTTTGCGAGCTCTTGTCAGACCAACATAGGCAAGTCGGCGTTCTTCGCTCATTTCTCCTTCATCGGTCATTGCTCGCTGGTGTGGAAAGATTCCGTATTCCATTCCAGTCAGGAACACCACTGGGAATTCTAGGCCTTTAGCCGTATGCAAGGTCATCAACGTAATAACCCCTTGCGCTCGTGCTTGTGCCACTTCTTCAGCAATTTTCTGAGCGCTTACCGTCTGTTCGTCTGTGTTTTCTGGGGCAGCCGGTATCTGGTCGGCGTCTGCTACGAGTGCAACGTGTTCGAGGAAGTCAGCCAAAGACGCTTCGGGGTGGTCATGTTCAAAGTCTTGGACTGCTTCAACTAACGCGGAAAGGTTCTCTATACGAGACTCGTCTTGGATGTCTTGGGATTCTCGTAGTGATTGTAAGTATCCGCTTTGTTCTAGTACAGCTTCTAAGCAGTTTGCTGGAGAGGAGGATTGAACAAGCGTTGAGAGATCTTGGATGAGTTGTACAAAAGAGGCAATTTTTTTCTGTGCAGCTGCACCGAGTCCTGATATTTCTGAGCATTGGGTGAGAGCTTGCATGAAGGAGCAATTTTGACGGAGTGCGTAGTCAGCCACAAGCCCTTCACTCTTTGCGCCGATACCACGTTTAGGCACGTTGAGAATACGGCGAGTATTCACATCGTCATCAGCGTTGACCATAATTCTTAGGTAGCTTAGAACGTCTTTAATTTCTTTGCGTTCGTAGAAGCGTGTACCGCCGACAACTCGATAGGGCAGGCCTTCCCTCATCAGGGCTTCTTCTAAGATACGAGATTGCGCATTGGTTCGGTAGAAAATTGCGACATCTCCGGGGCGTATCCCGTGTGATGCGTAAAGACGATCAATCTCAGCTGCAATATATCGCCCTTCACCATGCTCATTTTCGGCAACATATCCAACAATTTTTTCGCCTTCTCCAGAGGCTGTCCAAAGTTTTTTGGGGCGTCGGTCTTTGTTTTTTTCGATGACCGCGTTAGCTGCCGAGAGAATATTCTGTGTTGAACGGTAGTTCTGTTCAAGCATGATGGTTCGAGCGGAGGGATAGTCTTGTTCGAAATCGATAATATTGCGAATATCGGCTCCACGAAACGCGTAGATAGACTGATCAGAGTCACCGACGACCGTGAGTTCTGCTTCGTTTTTGCCGACGAGTTCTCTCACGAGGGCGTATTGTGCGTGGTTTGTGTCTTGGTACTCGTCCACCAAAATATGTTTGAAACGTGTTCGATAGTATTGAGCGACCTCTGGAACTTTTCGTAGAAGATGCACGGTCTTTGCGATGAGGTCGTCGAAGTCTAGGGCGTGAGCTGCTTGGAGTCGCTGTGTGTACCCGTTATAGACTTGTGAAACTGCACGGTCAAAGGGATTTGCTGGATTCATGGTGGCTTGAAAATCGTATGCTGTGATGAGCTCATTTTTTAGCTGACTAATCCGTGAGGCAATCGCTTTAGGCGCTATTTTTTGAGTATCTATTGCATAGTTTTTAGCTAAAGTGGTGATGAGTCTTAGAGAGTCTGCAGAATCATAGATAGAGAACGTCGTCTTCATATCTAGGTGGGATGCTTCTTTACGTAAGACTCGCACACAGAAGCTGTGGAATGTAGAAATCCACATACGGCGTGCAGATTCTCCGACGAGTTCGATAATTCTCTCACGCATTTCGGCGGCGGCTTTGTTGGTGAAGGTGATCGCAAGAATTTCGCTTTCATAGGCTCGGCCCGTTGCCAGCAAGTAGGCAATGCGATGAGTCAAGACACGAGTTTTTCCTGAGCCAGCACCGGCAACGATCAGCAGCGGTTTCCCTTGATGGATAACGGCTTGATGCTGTTGATCGTTCAGCCCTTCTAGTAGGTCACCGGCTTGGTGATGTTCTGAGGCTGGGGCACGGTGGGAGGTCTCGACCCCGTATCCACCACTTTGGTAGGACGGTGGCAGGAAATCTAACTCTGCAATATCTTGAGGTACGTCAAGGTTAGGAGTAGGTTCTTCAGTCGGTTCCCATAGTGGTTCTTCGAAGATGGGTTCTTCGTATGTAAAGATGGCAGGCTCCTCTAGGTGTGGAGCTGGGGCAGCATATTTTTTGGTGTGTTTCTTCGTGCCAGGAGTTAGGCTCTCATCATCAAATAAGTATTCCATCGTGTGAACAAGTCTATCTCGTACACGTGTTCGATGAAAATAGGTGGATTCTTATGATGTTGCGAATATCCGTTAAAGGTTCAATAAATCACCTTGAGCTGAGCTCATTCACGCACATGGTGTGCCAATACTTCATCCGTAGAGAAGTTCTTTGTGCCCTCGAATGGATTCGAACCATCGACACCCGCTTTAGGAGAGCGGTGCTCTATCCCCTGAGCTACGAGGGCCAAACTTTATTTAATTATTCCTGCTAAGGGACACACTATACCAATAAATTCTTAGGTGAACTACAGGTTCTTTTTCTTCTTACGAAAAATCATCTGAGCAACGACCAATCCGATGATAATACCAATACCACCTGTAATAGAAACCCACATTGCGGCGTTACCGAGGCTCAGTGCCATGAGTAGACCGATGAGGACGCCGGGTACTCCTCCGGAAATCATACCAACTGCCATGTAGGTAAATTCTTGGTCAGAACCGTTGCTGGGGCTTTCAAACTGAGTAGACATAGTCCTATCTTAGCGTGGATATAGAAATGCGACCCCTGCTGGTCGTACGAGGGTCGCATCACCCGAATAAAATATTCGGTGAGATTTCCTAGATCAGGAAAAGTTATGAATCGTTCACCCAGTAGATGACCAGAGGTGAACTCATATTATCCATCTAGTGAGGGGAGCACTATGGGTATTCCCCTCACTAGCATGGGTTGTAAGTTTTTAGAGACCTGCGTAGGTGTAGTAACCGGATACAGGCATGAGTCCGCCACCGTCAACAGCGGTAAGCTGAGTACCCTGAGATGGGTTGAGAGCGGAAATCATCTGACCGTTACCGACGTAGATACCGACGTGTGCGAATCCGTTAGTGAAGACGATGTCACCTGGCTGTGGGTAAGCGGTAGGAACAAGCTGACCAACCATTGCGTAGGTGTAAGGGGTCAAGTTGATGCCTGCGCGTGCGTAAACGTTAGATACGAAGCCGGAGCAGTCCCAAGCTTTGTAGGAGCGTCCACCCCAGATGTATGCGCCACCGATTCCATCGTATGCAGAAGCAAGAACCTGAGCGCGTACGCCTGCAACGTTAGTAGTAGAAGACTGAACAGCGAGACGAGGCGCAGGAGCTGGTGCAGGTGCCGCAACAGGAGCTGGTGCAGGTGCCGCAACAGGAGCTGGTGCAGGTGCAGCTTCTACAGCTGGTGCAGGAGTGCTTTCAACGGTAGCACCCCAAGTGGTGATGTTCTCGTAAGAAACTTCAGGAGTGGTGTAAGTAGTAAGGGTTGCTGAGTAGTCAACAGGAGCAACGGTGTTTGCTACACCGAATGCGTTAGCAGGTGCAATAGAGCCTGCAAGAGCGGCACCAGCAACAACAGCGATACCTGCGTTGCGTGCGATGTTAGACTTCTTTGGTGCCATGTGGCGTGCAGTGTTAGCCATGTTTATTTTCCTCCATTGCCTCACGAGGTAAGCTGTCGGGTTCGAGTAGAAGGTTCACTCGGTTACTGGTATTCCAGTAACTTCACCCCTAGGGCTCTTCATCTAAGAACCCAAAAGGATGGGTCCCCCGCTTCTGCCAAGCATGTCATGATGTTTTCGTTACCTCAGTGTGAACAGTGGCAGAACTAGGCGATCTGTTCTGAGGGTGCCTCTCCGACCAGTGATTGGCACGTTGAAAACACTACTACATCTTCAACTCAAATGTCACGTTTTGGTTACGAAAACGTGTTTTTGTCTCACACAGTGACCCCTCAGAAACGCATTAAAACCACTATTGACCATGTTGTATTTTTTACCGATAACCTTTAAAACCCTTATTTCTTGCAAAAATACAGGGATCTTTAATGCTCAAAACACACGAAAACCAACATAAAGAAGGTCACGAAATGATTAAAAAAATATACGAGGTATGGCTCACACCCGTGTCCTTTTCGTGACTTTTCAGCTCAACAGGTCGCTCTCAATGCAATACCATCTCCTATAAAATAGAGACTCAACAGCCCATCAACCAACAGCAAGATCACAACAACCCACCAAAAAATGAGGTGACGTACCCCTAAATACAGGTACGCCACCTCAATAAACTAAGAATCTCTCTATTAGTCTTGCGACCAAGGCCTGATATCTACCTATCAGGAAAAACAGTCAACCCCTCTTGTGAGAAGACTATCTAACGCTTGACGATAATCGCTTCAGCAACATCCGCAGAAAGTGTCACTTCCTGTTCCTCACCATCAGCACGGACAATAACAGCCCCTTGTGGCGCAGATGCAATAGAAACGGTAGCACCATAAATAATGCCTGCATCCCCTAGACAACTCATCAATTCAACGTCAGTTTGAATAAACTCTGGAAAACGAGAAATAGTAAAACGATCCTCTACACGAGAATCCTTAGCAGCAATACTCATAGAGACAGTACGCTCATCGTTATTTTCACTCTTTGCCCCCAGCTCTTCAAGGCCGGGAATAGCGTTTCCATACGGAGAGAACTTTGGATTGTTTAAGAGCTCAACTAAGCGACGTTCAACACGCTCACTCATGACGTGCTCCCAACGGCAAGCTTCCTCATGGATATACGCAATATCTAAGCCGATAATATCGGCTAACAAACGCTCTGCAAGACGATGCTTACGCATCACCTCTACAGCTTTTTTACGGCCTTGCTCCGTTAACTTCAAAGAACGGTCGGAAGAAACCTCGACAAGACCATGCTTCTCAATACGGGCAACTGTCTGAGAAACGGTTGGGCCAGAATGTTCTAGACGCTCTGCAATACGAGCACGCATAGGGACGATGCCCTCTTCTTCTAATTCCAGAATAGTCCGTAGATACATCTCGGTTGTATCGATTAGGTCAGTCATACGTCCTAACTCCCTTCTCTGGCGCCAAACCAGTGAGCAAATAACCCTTTAACTTGAGTATATATGCACTTACCATTGTAGGGCGAACAGGGGATATAACCCTTGATAAATATGACAAATCTATAAGATTTTACGAAATTCAACAGAAAGTAAATCTGCCATAGAAAGTAACACTCAATACCTCAGGAAATATTATTCCTTTTCAGAGAATGAAACACTCTCTTTTCTTCAAGCAAGGCACAATAGAACATAACCGGACGTTAAAACCGGTATTAGCACTTATACGGTGAGTTCACCATGATTTGGAGAATCAGTGACACAGTTTCCTTCTATCCCAGTTAACATGCTTCCTCAAGACGGACGTTTCGGGGCAGGCCCGTCAAAAGTACGTCGCGAACAGATTTCTGCTCTCACCCGTGCAGCTGATCTTCCTCTTCTAGGAACATCACACCGGCAAGCACCAGTTAAACATCTTGTTGAAGAAATTCAGCAAGGATTATCTCACATGTTCAATGCTCCAGAAGGCTACGAGGTTGTACTCGGCAACGGTGGAGCAACGGCTTTTTGGGATGCAGCAACTTTTGGGTTAGTGAAGAATAAGGCTCAGCATCTAAGCTTTGGAGAATTTGGCTCTAAATTTGCTCAGGCAACACAAAAAGCTCCTTTTCTAGAAGAATCCTCCATTATTGAGGTGCCTGCTGGTAGTTGTCCATCTGCTCAAGCGGAACAAGGCGTTGATGTTTACGCATGGCCTCATAACGAAACGTCTACTGGAGTCGTAGCCCCTGTTCTTCGCCCTGAAGGTATTGATACAGATGCCTTAGTCGTTATTGACGCAACAAGTGCTGCTGGTGGCATCGATGTTGATTTGTCGCAAACAGATGTTTATTACTTCTCTCCACAAAAAAACTTTGCCTCCGATGGTGGTTTATGGGTAGCTTTTTTCTCCCCTGCAGCTATTGAGCGCGCATATACTATCGCCCAATCTGGACGTTGGATACCGGATTCTTTGAATCTTGTGACCGCAATTGAGAACTCTCGAAAAAACCAGACCTATAACACCCCTGCATTAACGACTTTGGTGATGTTAGCTGAGCAGATTCGCTGGATTAATGACAACGGTGGCTTGTCCTTTGCAAGTGGACGAACCGCTGATTCTGCCCAGAGGGTCTACCAGTGGGCGGAAGAGTCTTCCTTTGCAGAACCTTTTGTGCAGAACCCCGCAGAACGCTCTCAAGTGATTTGCACTATCGATTTTTCAGAGCAAGTTGATGCTTCATATGTTGCTCAGGCTCTTCGTAGCAATGGGATTGTTGATACCGAACCATACCGCAAACTTGGGCGAAACCAGCTACGTATTGCGACCTTCGCGGCAATTGAACCAGAGGATGTTTCAGCGCTCTTAGAATGCATTGATTATATTGTTGCTCAAAAGAGTGCATAACCGTTCATGATGTAGGAGTTCTTAAAGAGGTATTTTGAACCTTGATATAGGTGTTCTTGGGGCGCTGTCTGATGTTCAGACAGCGCCCCAAGAATTTAGAGGGGAAAGCATCGATAATTATCGTGGCTGTTGGATTTCTAGGGCTGTTGTCACGGGATCGAGAGGTTCTTCGTCCACGCGTTTGAAAACAAACTTCGTTTTTCGAGAGCGGTCAAAAACAAGTTTAAGTTTTTCAGAACGGTAGTACCATAACAGCCCGATACAACCGGCCAGAACACCTGATAACGCAGCAATGCCAAGGCCCCAACGTGCACCCCAGTGGTCGTTGACTAGCCCAACAAGAGGTGCACCGATAGGTGTGCCGCCTAAGAAAACTGCAACGTATAAACTCATCACGCGTCCTCGCATATGTGGTTCAGTAGTAACCTGAACATATGCGTTCGCTGAAGTGATAATCGTCAACGCACAAAGTCCCATTGGTATGAGTGTTATGGAAAAGAACAGCAAGTTGGGGGAAAGAGCAGCACATAAGGCAGACACGCCAAAGGCTGCTGAAGCCCCAAAAATAAAACGGAGGCGAGGGCGTTCTCTCCGTGCAGCAAGAAGAGTTCCAATGACAGAACCAACAGCCATAGTTGAGTTGAGAAAGCCAAATTCTCCAGCACCTTTATCGAACTCGGTTGTTGCCATTGCCGCGATGTTCATTGCGGAGTTAAGACCGAAGGTTCCCACCAGAAAAACAGCTACCATCACTGCCAAAATATCGGGGCGTTTTCTGACGTAGGCAACACCATCACGGATACGCCCATTCGAACAATCTGCCCGAGGAGTGGGGCGAAGCTCTCGAGTTCGAATCAAGAAGATTGCAGCAAGCATGATGAGGAATGTTGCAGCGTTAATGAAAAATACTGGCCCCGTACCCAAAAGAACAACAAGAATACCTGCACATGCTGGGCCGATAAGACGTGCAGAGTTAAAGGATGTGGAGTTTAGTGCTACAGCGTTAGGCAAGTCGTTATCGTGAACAAGTTCGGAGACAAAGGTTTGGCGAGCAGGAACTTCGAGAGAGACGATGATTCCAGCAGCTAAAGCTAATGCGTAGACATGCCAAATTTGGATATGCCCGCTCATCACTAAGAATCCTAGTATTAGGGAGAGAACGCCCATTGCGCTTTGTGTCATATAGAGCAGTTTTCGGCGATCTAATCTATCTGCAAGGACTCCGGCATAAGGTGCTAAGAAGAGTTGAGGGCCAAATTGTAAAGACATAACGATTCCGAGTCGAGTGGAATCGTTATGAGAGAGTTCGTTAAAAATCAGCCAGTCTTGGGCAGTATGTTGCATCCACGTCCCAATGTTGGAAAGGAATGCTCCAATAAACCATAGGCGGTAGTTAAAAATCCATAAGGAACGGAAAGTAGGAGATTTGCCGTGTACCGGTTCAGGCCCGTTACGTTCAGTTGTGAGCGTTGTTGCAGGAGATGAGGAGGTTTTCTCCTGCGGGAGGGTTTCGGCGCGTGAAATTCTCTTACTCGTAGAAATCAGTCCTTAGGTGTATGTGTCGTTACTCGTCGTCGTTTGTGTCTTCGGAGTGGGATGCTATCTCTTCAGTGTCGGTTGTTTCTGTGTTTTCTTCTTCGATGGCGCTCATGCGTTCAGACCAAGGTACCCATGCTGGAGCAAGAAGTGCATCATCTCCAGGGATAAGTCCTACTTCGCAGACGGTAGCAATTTTAGAGCGTGGTGTTCGAGAAAGCGTCGCAAACCAGAACCAACCTCTGTATCCGGACATCGTACATTCAAAGAGGTGTGTGGTAAGTCGTTCTTCCTCTCCGCGTAGATGATGAACAATCCCGATATTTTCTGCAGAGGTAATCTCTTGGATTCCGGCGAGGGCAATATCTTTTGCTTGAGCAAGAACAGTATCGACTTTGCTAGTTCGACGCCGTTTGGTCGGTGCACCTAATGTTGGTTCTGCGTTCTGGGCAGCTGTAGGAGTTTGTGCATTCCTATTATCGTGAGGGTGTTCAGATAGGGCAAAGCTACGGTCCTCTGATATTGAGGTCTCCGTGGGGGCTATATCATTCTTTATCTGTTGGGACATACCTTCTATTAAAGCGTGAAATGAGAAACTTTGCTGGGTGTTTGATTGATACGGTATGTATATGACTGAGAGTTCTTCTTCACTATCGGATTCATTAGCTGTTTCTTTCTTGAGTTTTTGTGGTGCTTTATGCACTGTTCTTGGAGTGGTCAGTGGGGTGGCGATGTTGTTGTTGATGTGGTTTTACGGCCATGCGCCTCATTTTTTGACGTGGGGTGCGATGGTGTTATTGCCGGTGGGGTTTTTGAGTTTGGTGTGTTCTCTTGTGGTAGCGATGGTGCGGAGGAGAAGGCAAAGAGCAGACTCAAAATCATAGTAAAGAGTCAGCTTATATATATCTGTCTTCCAGCAGACTCCCAGCTTCAAGAGTGAGAATAAGTATCGTGAATACAAATCAACCTGAAGCAAAATTACTCGTTGTAGACGATGAACCAAATATCCTTGAATTACTCGCAACCTCGTTACGGTTCGCCGGCTTTGAGGTTGTTACTGCGTCTAATGGTCGTGAAGCGCTTGAAAAAGCAGAAAGCGAAAACCCAGATTTAGCAGTACTTGATGTAATGATGCCCGACCTTGATGGATTCACCGTCACCCGTAAACTCCGTGCAGCTGGAAGACTATTCCCTGTTCTCTTCCTCACCGCGAAAGATTCCACTGAGGATAAAGTCGCTGGTCTAACAGTGGGCGGAGATGACTACGTCACCAAACCCTTTAGCCTTGATGAAGTCGTTGCACGCATCCGTGCTGTCTTACGTCGAACACATCAGGGAGAAGCAGACGACTCCCGTCTACGCGTCGGAGATCTCATCCTTGATGATGATGCACACGAAGTATTCAGAGGAGACCGAGAGATTGACCTCTCCCCTACTGAGTTCAAGCTATTGCGTTATCTGATGCTCAACCCTAACCGTGTACTATCCAAGGCTCAGATTCTTGACCACGTTTGGGAGTATGACTTCAATGGGGACGCTTCTATCGTAGAATCTTATATTTCTTACCTACGCCGGAAGATTGATAATGTTCCAGATCAAGCACCAATGATTCATACTAAACGCGGTGTTGGATACCTGTTACGCACCGCAAAATAGACGTGAGTTATTGTGACTAGGATTCGTCAAAAAATCGGACAACTGGGCGCGCTCTCTTTGCGCACCCAGTTGGTTCTTTTAACCAGTTTGCTCTTAGCCCTAGCAATTTCAGTAACGTCGTTGGTCGCGATATCTGCTCTGCGAGGACAAATGATTGAGCAGCTTGATGAAGAGATGAGTTCAAATGCTCAGACTCTCACAAGTTATCTCACAGAAGGCCCTCATCAACCGAGTACGAGTTCTCTTCTTCGGTATCAAGCGTATCTTTTAGATAATCAGGGAACGGTTCTCTCCTCTTTGGTGGGTGCTTCGTCTATTCAAAGCTCAACACCAGATTTGTCTGGATGGACGCACGAGAAGGTCAACCGATTCTCTCATAAAGGAATTACCGTTAAATCTGTTAATGGTAAAGCTGAATGGAGAATTCTCCCCATTGATTATGGGGATCTTGATTATTCTGTCATTATTGCGACTCCTTTACGGCAGACTCATGCTGTGGTGGCACTCGTAGCTGTTCTTACGTTGACTTTTGGTGTAGCGACTCTTTTTGCGTCTGTTGCAATGAGCTGGGTCATGGTTACAAGAGCATTTGAGCCGTTAGCACGAGTTGAAAAAACAGCTGCACGTATCGCTGCCGGTGATCTTTCGCAGCGTATGGAAAAATATAATCCGTATACCGAGATTGGTCATCTTTCGGCGTCTCTCAACACCATGTTGAGCCATATTGAAAAAGCCTTTGAGGTGCAGAAAAATTCTGAAGTCAAGATGCGTCGTTTTGTGGGGGATGCTTCTCACGAGTTGCGAACGCCTCTTGTTTCTATTCGTGGATATTCTGAGCTGTATCGTCAAGGTGCTCTCCAAAGTGAAGAAGCTGTAGCTAATGCGATGAGCCGTATCGAAGCAGAGTCAAAACGAATGGGGCAGTTAATTGAAGATTTGCTCACTTTGGCTCGTATTGATGAGCGTCGAGAGCTAGAAAACCGCATTATTGATCTTCTTGATTTAGCCCAAGATGCCTCCCATGATGCTTTTGCGACCTCTCCGGATAGAACAGTTCAAGTTGTTGGTCTTACAGAACATGCTGCTCCTGAAAGCGCTTATGTATATGGGGATGACTCTCGGTTGCGACAGGTCATTGCAAATTTGATGACTAACGCTATTCGATATACGCCCAAAGGCTCCCCTCTTGAGATAGCCGTGGGAACGGTCCAGTCTGATGATGCTCAGCAGTTCTCTCAGATTGAGGTTCGAGATCATGGCCCTGGTATTCATGGCGAAGATCGTCAAAGAGTTTTTGAACGGTTCTATCGTGCCGATACTTCACGTACTCGTGAAACGGGGGGCACTGGGCTCGGGTTAGCTATTGTTGCCGGTATTGTTGCTCAGCATGAAGGAAATGTTGAGGTACTAGAAACTCGTGGTGGAGGGGCAACTTTCAGACTATGTTTTCCCAGTTATATCGGAGACGACGTTTCGCGTGAAACATAAACTTTCCATCTTCTTCTGTGGATAATTAGCTATCGTTGCGTTAGTAGCATCTGGCTATCCACAGTTTTTTGAAAAATCTACTTAACTCATGGATCTCTCCCTAATGTAAAGGGTAGAAGAATCGTTCTTCTACCTCATGTATAGAACATTTTTAGGAGATGTCATGGCACAATTTGTCGTTGATTCAGAAATGATTAGTCAGAAAAGCGCTACTGCACGCGCACAAATTGATTCAATCATTGCAGAAGTTAATGGGTTAACCAGTTCCTTACAAGATTTAGAAGGATCGTGGACTGGCGCTGCTTCACTCAACTTCCAAGGCGTCCTCGCCCAATGGCGAGCAACACAGCAACAAGTAGAACAATCTATTGCACAGATTAATGAAGCCCTTTCACGTGCAGGCATTAATTATGCTGATACAGAATCAGCAAACGCTGCAATGTTCCTTGGCTAAAGCACAAAAGGCAGGAACACTACCACTTAGAGCTGCTAGTGTTCCTGCCTTCTCTGTCACCTCAATGAGTATAAATAGACTCGTCCAGAATTTTTAGGATTCTTGCGGGCAGGCAGTATCTTGTCGTGAAGATAGAACCCACCCCAAATCACCTGTAGTGTCTTGAACCCATAGGCTCGTGCGCATAACCGACATATGGCGAGTCTTTACACGAGACAAAAGACGAATCACAGAATCCCCCAGCATCTCACAGCTGATAAAGATTGGTTCATCATGCGCATAAAAAGCACGTGTACGATATTCCACGGCGAGTGAACGTTGTGTGCGTATCCCCTGATATGTCACCCACCAAAAATCTTCCCCCAATACTTTTTCTAAATATTGTTCCTGCTCATAATGTTCAGGCTGGTAAAGAGTACGTTCATAGCCCTTAACTAGTCCAAGAACATCATCAACGTTCATTGCAGTAGAGGGATTTTTCGTGTGGTCTTCAACAGAAGAATTCTTTGTTTCTTGTGGCACATGTTTTGTGTCCGTCTCCGGTGATACTTCAAGGTTAAACCCCGGCCCGCTAGGAGTCGGTGTTCCTTGTTGGAAGGACAAAGCAGCATCTCTAGCGCGGGTGTCTGCAGCTTCATTCATATCTTGCCCAGAGTGCCCTTTAACCCATACGAACTCGTAATTTCGTCCTTGCATTGCCTCGTCGAGCGCCTGAATCAGCTCTTGATTTTGAACGGGCTTACCGTCCGCTTTCTTCCAGCCTTTTTTCTTCCACCCTGGCAACCATTTAGTCACCGCGTTAATGGTGTACTGAGAGTCACAAAGAACCTTGAGTTTATGTTCAGGAAGATGAGCAGTCGCTTCAAAAAGTTCTAGCACAGCACGTAGCTCACCCTGATTATTTGTTGCGTGTTCCCAGCCGCCCGCTGACCAGTTATCGTGGTCAATGTACCACGCCCACCCAGCAGGTCCAGGGTTCACTAATGCTGATCCATCTGTTGCAGCAATAATCTCTTGTGCCATGTTGACAAGACCTTCCTCAAGGACGTAGCTTCTTCACACCCTAGCTTATCCGCTCTTATGTGTTTCTAGTGCTACCACTTTAAAGCATAAAAACATTTAGAATAGCCTGTATGAGCGCATACCCACAAACAGACCGACAATCTGTTCACCTATACATGTTGCCCTCAGCGATTCTTCGCTCAGGACACGGCATCACATGGTTATCCTATGTTGGTATCGCAGAACAAACTAAAGCAGCACAATACCGCAACCCTGAAGACGCACTCAACTACGCAGCACAACAAACCCTCATGCGATGTATTGCAGCATGTGCATTAGGTATTCGCCCCACTCATGCCTCACAAATTACCGTCGACAGAACGTGCCAGCTATGCGACCAAAAAGCAACACACGGAAAACCGCGGATTTCTGGTATTAACTTCAATATGTCACGAAGCCACGGAATGGTCGTTGGCGCATATTTTGCAGAAGATAGCCAAGACCCACAAGCCCAACTACTCGGCGTCGATATTGAAAGAATGCGCGGAAACCTTCTCGACGGATACGATAAAGTCACCCTTACAGAAGAAGAAAAAACGGTTATCTCAGAATGTCCAGAAGAAAATAAAGCACTACTAAGGTTGCTACTGTGGACAGCTAAAGAAGCCGTACTCAAAGCCACCGGACACGGACTTGTAGCAGGCCCCCAAAAAGTGCATATGCAACTTCTTAACCCGCCACAAAACCTCGTCGAGATTTCTGGATACCGTGCAAGCGGAACCCTCAACATTGAAGGGTATCAACAACAGTTTTACGTACAGTGGTTTGTACAAGGTGAGTTTGTGATAGCAGTAGCAACAAACCAAAACCGCACCATCAAAGCCCACCCCGTTACCAAGCCTTATGACATCAAGCAGAGCATCCCACTATCTACGCAACGTCTCAAAACGGTATAGCCTCAGACACATTAATCTACGAAGATACCGTGTTAATATTTAGCGCTTGACCAAAAGAGCCGAGTTTAGTTCCTGTCTCACGGTGTTCACTATCTGGTGTTGAGGCTTTGACGAGTCCAGCCCCAGCAAATAAGGTGATGTGCTCAGCCTCAACCTGAGCACAACGCAAAACGAGCGCCCATTGTCCGTCTCCAGAGGGGTCCATCCAACCAACAAGTCCCCCAAAGAAACCTCTCTCGAAGCTTTCTAACTCGCGAATTACTTCGCGTGCTGTACTTGTTGGATACCCACAAATTGCGGGAGTGGGGTGGATAGCGCGAGCGCCGTCTAAAGAGCTCATACCATCTTTAAGACGCCCCGTAATTCTTGTCGCCAGATGCCATAGTTGCGGCGTGTTAATAAGCTGTGGCGTCGCAGGAACATGAAGTTCTTGTGTGAGCGAAGACAGACATCTTTTAATATCGTCAACGACCGTAGCATGCTCGGCACGGTCTTTAGGTGAGCGCATTAGTTCTTCACCGATTTGCGCGTCTTCAGTACTGCCAATAGGTGCTGTGCGCGGGGAGCTTCCGGCTAAGGGGAAAGTCGTGAAAACACCGTCTTCAACTCCGAAGACAAGTTCTGGTGAGGCACCCATCAGATAGCTATCATCTGATAGTTTCATCGAAAAAACATAGGCGCGTGGTTGTTGTGCCCATAGATTATGGTAGATGTTCTCTAACGTTGGGCGTTCTTCTTTATAATAGACGTGAAGGAGGCGAGAAAGCACAACTTTATCGAGTTCTCCGTTATTCATTTTTTCGACAGCACGTCCAACGTTCTGGCGGTATTCGGGGTTATCGATACCTTCAATACGAGTTGGTGCAGGGCACTTTTGTTCTTGCACAATGGGGGCAGGTGTTCGCTCGATGCTTTCAGGAACGTATAGAAGTGCAGGTTCTTGAGGGTCGAATGGGATGACTCCGATAACACCAGTTCCGCGTTCTTGGGCGCGTTTGAGTGCGTCTTTTTCGTTAACTGGTTCTAACTCCCCGAGTGCTCTGAGGCAGGTGTTTCCATAGGTAAATTGGAAGGCAGGGTACTCGTTCGTGGGCATAGGCTATGGTGTTCTTTCTATCGAGACGGGGATAGTGAGCGCGGGTTTGTTCATTCCCCGATGAAGGTTAGAAGGTTGCTCCGCCGTCGGCGGTAAGGCTCTGCATCGTCACGTGTTTAGCGTGTGGGCTTAGAAGGAATATTGCGACTTCTGCAATATCTTCTGGTTCTGCAATACGACCTAGCGGTATCCCCAAACGGTAATTTTCTAGTGATCCTTTGATGGGTGCTTCGCTACGGTCTTCTCCATTCCAGGTGTCTGTGACCATGGGGGTTCGTGTTGTTCCAGGGCATAGAACGTTTGCGCGGATTCCGTGTGGGGCAAGTTGCAACCCAAAACTTGTTGTTACTCGTGTTGCAGCAGCTTTTGATGCGCCATAAGCTCCAAATTCAGCTCGTGGTACGTTCGCAGCGTTTGAACTGATAGTGACAATACCTCGACTATTTGTTGGGTCTTGCGGTTGTTGCTCTACCATGTATCGGGCTACTTCTCGAGTAACCAAGAATACGCCATCAGCGTTGACTGCATGAACAGTACGCCACTGTTCTAAGGTTGTATCGAGAAGAGGTGCAGCATGAACAACGCCGGCACAGTTGATGAGTCCTTGTACTAGTTTTTGTTTTTGACGAAGGTAATTTCCCATACGCTGTACACAGGCTTCATCAGTGACGTCTAAAGGATAGTATTCACAATGCTCGTTTTGGTGTTGTGCCTTTTCCTGTATTTGCTCTTGGGCGTCGCAGGCAAGTACGGCGTATCCTTCGGTCAGAAGACGCTCCGTAACAGCTGCGCCGATTCCTCCACATGCGCCAGTAACAATAACGAGGGATGTTGTTGGGTTCATATCGCCTAGTCCTGACCAGATAATGTTCTCAGGATGTCTTGGGTTGAGGTGACGATGCCACATCGTTGGGCAACATAGTTACAGGCAAGTTCGTGCTCTTTTTGGCTGAAATCAGCGAGAGCGTCAGCAACAAAGAATACTTGTATATCCCGCATGAATGCGTCGAGTGCTGTCGTCATACAACCAATGTGTGCGTAGACTCCAGTAATAATCAGTTGGTTTCGTCCACTCAGTTTGAGGTCTTCTTCAAAGGTGCTTTTAGCGAAAGCTGAGTAGCGCCATTTAGTGAGGACGGTGTCCTGTTCGGCCGGTGCTAAGGCAGAGATAATCTCTGCATCAGCGTCTTGTTGTAGCCCTTGTCCCCAGATATCGGTAAGGAGCGCGCGGTCTTTAGGATCTTGACGCGGCGGTTGCGCAGTGTAGTAAACGGGGATTCCGTTATCTCGTGCTGATTTGATAAGTGCAGAAGTGTTATTGATGGCCTGTTGAATTTGCCCTGCTGTTTCGTCTTCAAAGATGGAAACAAAATAGTTTTGCATATCGTGGACGAGTAACGCAGCCTGATGCGGGTTAAGTTCCCACGTGGCGCGTTTTTCATAAGGCCTATAACTATACGTATAGGTTGGTATTGTTTTGAGAGCCATGATGTTTATCGTCCTTTTCCTGCCAAGAGTGTGAAGGGCTGAGAAAACCCCTCTACATGCTATTTAGGTTTACCTATGTTTTCAATACAGTAAACCTAAATCATGGTTCTTTACATGCTTCACCACCATATAAACAGGCTCACAGGAAGACAATCACGGCCTCATCAGTATTGACACTCACCATAGAGGAAAGAGACAAGAACCTCACGTACCAGAAGAAAGCTCTTATGGTTGAGATAACTCGTTGAGCAACTTATCGTAATGCGTATCAATAGTGGCAAGAGTCGACGTAATAATCTCAGCTGGAGTCTCATATCCTTGTTGAGCCCACATCGTAAATACAGCTAAGCAACCTTGCAGATGGTAATTAGCAAAAAGAGAGAGTTGTTGAGCTGGTACGACGTCTTTGAGAGAGCTCCAGAATATATCAATATATTCACGCTCTAACCTATTGCTCAGCACTTCAAAGAAGCTTCCAGTCCCACGTTGAGTCAAGAGCATCCGGCAGACTTCTTTATTACCCTGAATAAACTGCATAAACGCACCAAATACTTCACGGCTATTCATGTTTTTACCGTTGACAGGGTCTGGGTCAAGGATGCTACTAAGTTCTAGTAACGCAGTCTCTTGAATTTGTGAGTACAGTTCTGAAATGTCAGAATAGTGCGAGTAAAAAGTTGCACGATGAATATCAGCTTTCTCCGCTAGCTCACTAACAGTAATAGAGCTGAGCTTCTTATGCTGTAATAAATCCGCTAGGGCAAGGTATAACGCTGATTGAGTTTTACGTACTCGACGGTCAGATCGCTGAACTTTTTTCATTTTAATATCTCCAAAATCTATTTGGTAAACACTATACGGCGTATTGTCTACTATCCTACATAATAAGACCTCTTTGGTCATTGCGGATTTTCTCACACCCCACGTAGGGTTTGTACGTAGGCTCACCATGTCGAAACGGTAAGAACATATGATTGAATCGCTCAACAAAGCAGATAGACAAGCTATTGCTCAGCTCATCAGCGACAAATACCATCATTTTGTGCGTCGCCCATCCAGCACACCAGAAGAGCAACAAAGAGCTATACGCCTTATCATCCGAAGATTTAACCCCGAACAATCATTTAGTGTTCGCCGAGACGACAAAATCGTTGGATTCGCTGTTGTTGAGACCTCAGAATACCCTCACGCGCTAGCTATTCCTTATGCTTCAATCCGCAGAGAATTTTCCTATTTTAAAAGTATTCTCTTCTGGCTTGCTCTAAGAATATATCGTTCACGCAAAATAGAAATTGACGAATACAGCGCACGAATAGAAGTATTCCTTGTACACCGCGACTACCAACGCCAAGGCGTGGCTACTGAACTTCTGGAAAAGATTCAAGAATTCGCACAAGAAGAAGGAAAAACCTCACTCACCTTAGAAGTACCAGAGGACGATATCGAAGCCCACACCTTCTTCAACAAGGTAGGGTTCACAACACTCAGTTATCGGCGACTCACCCAGTTCTTTCACCGGCTCATACTCCCCACCGCACCTACAAAAACTTTTCAGCTACGCTATCCACTCGACGATTCAGAAGAATAATCTTGACGACGTAGCAGAACCATCACCTCATAATGCTGAGTATGAGCAAACATATCTAGCACCCTGCCTTGCACTGGCTGATAAGAGGGCATCTTCTGCAAATCTTTTATTAACGTCTTTGCATTACAGCTAGAGTACAGCACCGTATCAATACCAGATTGTTCTATCCACTGACAAAGAACCGCCCCGATACCGCGACGAGGAGGGTTCACCACCAACATCTCAGGTAAAGAGAACCCGCGTTTCTGGCTCTCAAGGGCAAAGGCTGTAGCGTCCATTGCCTCAAAATGAGTATTGTTAAGACCCATATCTGCCACCGTACGATGAGCGCTCTCAATAGCTTCAGCGCTAATCTCGATACCTGTCACACGGGCGTCTGACGACATTACTTGTGCTGCGTGTATAGCAAACCCACCCACGCCACAATAAAGATCCCATAGACTTGCTGGGTTACGCTCAGAAACCCATTCTTGTCCTTGACGATACAAGGTTGAAGCAACAGAAGAATTAGTTTGGAAGAAACTCTGTGGACGTAAATGCAAGGTGATATCGTTGGCCCTCATCGCAAGAGTCTGGGCAGAGCTAAGAATAATTTCTTCCTCACCTTCAACTCGTGCAATCGGTTCGCGTAAAAGATTGACAGAAAAAACCCGAAGCTGTGGTAAACGTTCTTGAAGCCACGGCAAAGAACGTTTGATGGGAACAATCAACTTTTTAGAACGCAGAACGCAACGCACCATCAGCTCCCCCGAAGAAGACGCTGTCATAAGAATATTTTTAAGCTCCCCTTTACGCGTTTTAATGTGATAGGGAGTTAGCTGAGCCCGAGTAATAAATTCTTTAAGAACAGGCATGGCTTTTAACAACGCAGGTTCGTAAAGAGGACATTGGCTCAGGTCAGTGCCTTGCCCAGAACCGCCGTCAACAATACCGAGCACTGGGTGATACGTCGTTCCAGATACCACTATTTTTGCTTTGTTTCGGAAATTTTTCTGTTGACTGGGAACAGCCTCGAGCCACTTAATCTGTGGGTATCCTGCCGCTAGTTCACGCATATGACGTTCTTTAGCGGAAAGTTGTTTTGGGTAAGGAATATCCAGTTCAGTGCACGAAAAGCATTGGTGAGTATCAAAATAGTGGCATTGCATAGCTCAACTATCCTACCGGAGTCCTGACCGTTTACTCAGATACGAGCTTTACCTCATCACGTTATTTCCCGCGAGCGAGTTTATCCCACAACCGGCTAGGCAACACAGAATGAGCCAAAAGAAGAGGACGCGCCCCAAAACCAGCAACATAACGAGTCCTCGGACGAGAAGCTGAGACAGCTTGTACCAACGCACGAGTAATCACCTGAGGATCAGAAGCCCACCGAGCATAAAGCTGACGCATCCGCTCTGCAGTCGCCCGAGCAGAATTCTCATAGGCTCCACCCTCAGCAACCCTCTCCAAATTCTCTATTGCCACATCACTCCACTGACTAGCAATAGCACCAGGCTCAATGAGCACCACCTCAATACCCAAGGGTCCAAGCTCCATACGCAAGCTATCACTGAGCCCTTCTAAAGCATATTTTGTAGCGTGATACCAACCACCAAATGAAGTGGTTAAACGTCCAGCAATAGAAGACACATTAATAATTCTTCCGCGCTTTGCTTCACGCATCGCAGGAAGAACAGCACGAGTAAAGGCAGCTAACCCAAAAACATTAACATCAAATTGGTGTCGAGCCTCGGCTAAGGAGACATCTTCAATCGCACCGTACATCCCATAGCCGGCATTATTGATGAGCACGTCAATACGGCCCGCTTCAGCTAGGACGAAATCCACCACTTTATTGATAGTTTCTTCATCCGTCACATCAGCATATAGTGGCGTCACACCGTATTGTTTCAGCGGCTCCATCAGCTGAACCCGCCGAGCCACAGCGTACACGCGATGCCCTTGCTGAGCTAAGCTCACTGCCGCGTCATATCCGATTCCGCTAGAAGCACCTGTAATAATGATGACTGCACTCATTGTTCTTCCTTCATCAATCCATCGTACGTTCAGAGTACTCTTTAATTCCCGCTTTTTCCTTCTCTAAGAGGAAGAAACCAGCCACAAGGTCTGAGGGTTTTCCCTTTCCCATGCTAAAAGACGGTGCCCCGATACCAGTAAAGTATCGGAGCACCGCCCTACAAAGAATTTTCAACATATCGTTGAAAAAATTACATCATGCCGCCCATACCAGGATCCATAGCAGGTGCAGCACCAGCAGGTTCAGGCTTGTTAGCAACAACAGCCTCAGTGGTCAAGAAGAGACCAGCGATAGAAGCAGCGTTCTGCAACGCAGAACGAGTCACCTTAACAGGGTCGTTGATGCCAGCAGCCATCAGGTCTTCGTACTCACCGGTTGCAGCGTTCAAACCGGTACCAGCAGGCAAACCGCGAACCTTATCAACAACAACACCGGGTTCTAGACCAGCGTTGGTCGCAATCTGCTTCAACGGTGCGTCGATAGCAACCTTGACGATATTTGCGCCAGTTGCCTCATCACCGGTGAGTTCAAGCTTCTCGAAGGCTTTAGTGCCAGCCTGAATCAAAGCAACGCCACCACCGGCGACAATGCCTTCTTCAACAGCTGCCTTTGCGTTACGAACAGCATCTTCAATGCGGTGCTTACGTTCTTTGAGTTCAACCTCAGTTGCAGCGCCAGCCTTGAGAACAGCAACGCCACCGGCAAGTTTAGCCAAGCGCTCCTGAAGCTTCTCGCGGTCATAATCAGAATCGGAGTTAGCAATCTCGCCACGAATCTGAGCTACGCGACCTTCAATAGCAGCTGCGTCGCCAGCACCTTCAATGATGGTGGTCTCGTCCTTAGTAACAACAACCTTACGTGCAGAGCCAAGAAGGTCAATAGTTGCTTGGTCCAAAGACAAACCGACTTCTTCGGTAATAACCTGTCCACCAGTCAAAATAGCGATATCTGCCATCTGAGCTTTACGACGGTCACCAAAGCCAGGAGCTTTGACAGCAACAGACTTGATAGAACCACGCATCTTGTTCAAAACCAGTAGTGCAAGAGCTTCGCCCTCAACGTCTTCTGCGATGATAAGAAGTGGCTTACCAGCCTGCATAACCTTCTCAAGAACAGGGACAAGATCTTTCACATTAGAGATCTTGGAGTTCACAATGAGAATATAAGGATCCTCAAGGACTGCTTCTTGACGGTCTGGGTCAGTGACGAAGTATCCGGAGAGGAATCCTTTATCAAAGCGCATACCTTCGGTGAGCTCAAGCTCTAGACCAAAAGTATTGGACTCTTCAACAGTGATGACGCCTTCTTTGCCGACCTTTTCCATGGCTTCTGCAATGAGCTTACCAATTTCGGTGTCGCCAGCAGAGATAGATGCGGTTGCAGCGATTTCTTCTTCAGTCTCAACTTCTTTAGCAGAAGAAAGAAGTTCAGCGGTAACTGCTTCAACAGCTTTCTCAATACCGCGCTTGAGGCTGAGAGGATCTGCACCAGCAGCAACGTTGCGGAGGCCTTCACGAACAAGTGCCTGAGCAAGAACAGTTGCAGTAGTGGTACCGTCACCAGCAACGTCATCGGTCTTTTTAGCAACTTCTTTGACCAGCTCTGCGCCGATCTTTTCGTATGGATCTTCGAGTTCGATTTCTTTAGCGATAGAAACGCCATCATTGGTAATCGTGGGAGCGCCCCAAGACTTTTCCAAAACAACGTTACGACCACGAGGTCCGAGAGTAACCTTCACAGCATCTGCTAGGGTATTCAGACCCTTTTCAAGGCCACGACGTGCCTCTTCTTCAAAAGCAATGAGCTTTGCCATTATGCTTAATCCCTCCTGGACTAAGAAAGTATTTTTCTCTCAGTTGTGCCCGCGACGGACGATGTTCTATAAGCCATGCTCTTCACAACTTATAAAGACATCTCACAAGATGAAAGTAGATATTCTCAAAGCTACCTACCGCGAATCTAGCACTAGGATTTAGCAGTCGGAGACTTTGAGTGCTAACAACAATTTTGACACCTCAAAGCACAGAGCGCAAACCTCTTGAAAGAACAAACACATTTAATCGCCCATAGCGCACAGATTACGGGGCAACGGCAGGAAGATAATCAGAGGCAAGAACAACATACAACGGGGAAGAACCAGAAGAACGCTCTTGAATATAACCAATACCTAACGCATCAGCCAAAGTATTAGCCTGTTGCTCATAACCGGCAGAATAAAACACTGTCGAAACATATACAGGCGTACCCTTCCAATTCTCTGTCACGGGCACAGGGTATCCTAAAGCCTCCACACGCTGAGTCAGTTCTGCAGCAGCACCCGTATAGGCCGAAGAGTTATAAACCTCAACCTTAATATCAGCAGGGTCAGTAGGAGCATAAGTTGGAGTCACAGCGCTTTCTGAAGCAGTAGCGCTCGCAGAGCCTGTTTCAGAAGCCACCGGAGAAAGAGTGCGTGGCTGAACCACAAACATTACTGCACCCACCAGAAGCGCAAGCGCACCAGCAACAACAATCAGAAGAGTCTGCCTCGTAGCATGAGCATTACCTAGAGGCTCACCACGATAAGCACCACGACGTTTTGAATTTTCAGGTACGTCGTCGAATTCATCATGAGGATACGAGTTCACATTAATCTCCGATAGCTACAAGCAATAGTTCTTCCATCTAGAGTACACAGGCTACAACCTAAAAACCCTTTTATTTTCCGTGGACTATCATCATAAAGAGCTCAAGACACCGAAAATTCAGGGCTTAGAATTGTCGCGTTGTTCCCTTAACCGACGCATCAACGCTGGTTCCTGAGCAATGACACGTGGAGAATCTATCAGTTCGTTAAGAATCTGATAATACGCTGTTGGATTTAATCCTAAACGTTCTCGAATCACTCGTTCTTTCGTCCCAGGATAACGCCAACGCTGCTTCTCTAAAGCAATCATCTTTTCTTCTTGTTCTGTTAGCCCTGTATCAGGAGTATGCTGAGGAGCGTACAACTCAGAAGTATCTTCGCACATATCACTCCCCCATCTTTCCTAACCCGGTATGATAAAAAATCCCATTGTATCTTATGTGTTCTGCCAAATAGCACACATATCATGACGCATAGCAACCATTCAAACGGTGAGAACGGAATCTCATGCCCGCTTTACCCCTTAAAGAAATTATGTCTCCAGACTGGGCTGAAGCCCTAGCCCCAGTAGAACACAATATCCGTGCCATGGGCGACTTTTTACGTCAAGAACACCAAGCTGGACGACGCACACTACCGCCGTCACAACAAATCTTCCGAGCCTTCCAAGAACCGCTAGCACAAGTTAAAGTCCTCATCATCGGACAAGACCCGTACCCCACCATAGGGCACGCCATGGGACTTTCTTTCTCTGTACACCCGCAAGTGCGCCCTATCCCACGTTCACTTCAAAATATTTACCGCGAACTATCCTCCGATATGAACATTACCCCGCCAGAACATGGTGACCTCAGCGCGTGGACGCAGCAAGGAGTACTTCTTCTCAACCGTGTACTTTCTGTTGGTGCAGGAGAAGCCGGATCTCATAGAAATAGAGGGTGGGAAAATATCACCAGCTGCGCAATTGAAGCTCTCGTCCAACGAAAACAGCCGCTTGTCGCCATACTGTGGGGACGAGATGCACGAAATACGAAAACTCTTATCTCACCCTACCCCTGTATCGAATCAGCACACCCATCACCTTTATCGGCATCACGCGGATTCTTTGGATCACGACCCTTCTCAAAAGCAAACGAATTGCTAGTTCAACAAGGAGCAGAGCCTATTGATTGGCGACTTCCGTCGTCAACACCTATAGCGCCCTAAAACGTTAGGCTAACGGTCAAAGACGGTTGTGGAAAGATCTTCTCGTTCACGCCCGAAACGTTGAATCAGCCACTGCATGAGGTAATGCCCCAACGCAACACCTGAAGCCATCGCAACAATAATTGCGGCAGCGGTGATAACGCCGGGCATTGAGTTGAGGGTGTCGGTCTCTACCGTAAAAGAGTACATACCTCGGAATAATGACAAACCAGGTAGGAGGAATGTTAGAGACGGAATCGCAAATATGGCTTGTGGGGCGTGCAGACGGTATGCCAAATATGTGCTGACCATACCAATAACGAAAGCTGCTACCGCCGTATTACCGCGCCCTGCACCTTCTCCCAAGAAAAAGGTGTACACGTGGTAAGTGCTCAGCCCGCTTAAAGTTACTAGCGCAATCCACCACAATGTTTTCAACCGTGCATGAGTTGTAATAGCAATAGCAAGGGTAGCGACTGTCATCCAGAAGATGTTATCGACGATAGTTGGTTTCGCAAAAACCGACTGCGATACGTCAATAGTGGTTGCCGTTGTAATCGATAAGACGGTTACACCGCTAGCGAGTCCCACAACAAGCCCCAAAAAAGACATACCTGTAGACACAAAACGACCCGCAGCAGTTACCGGAAAACCGTTAATCGCGTCTTGCACCGCCGACACTAACCTAAAGGTCGGTAAAAGCATGATGAGTCCGGCAGCAACAATGTGAGGACCAGAGACGTTCAACCCGATACTATGCAAGATTGAGCCGTCATCTGTAGCGTAAATCGCGACGAAGGTAATCACTGCAGCACAAGCAGCCATATTGAAGAAGCTAGGCATTCCCATTTTGTTCATGATTCGAGTAATAAAATGAACGATGACCCATACCATTGCAGATAACGCCGCAGCATAACCGCTACCACCAATACCCATGGTGAGTGTTCCAGCAGCAATAATATTTGCTAACCACACCACCATCGGTGAGTATGGTTTCTTTTGAGCGTTAATCGCATTTAATGTTTTTTCAGCTTCTTCACGGTCAATACCGCGGTGGGTAATTTTATGAATCAGACGGTATATATCAGCCAAAGAAGCATAATTATCAGAGGTGGAACGTACCACGCGCACCACAGTATGGCTGAAACGTTCTTCTTTGAGAGTACGACGTCTTGAATCAAGGATTTCTACATGACCGTCAACGTCAGAAACATAGTTGATAATCACTGATTGATTAGTGATATCCACTTCAACGTCTTCAAGCCCATACGCGGAGCAAACAGCGACAATAGCAGAATCCACATCCATGGCGTCAGCACCATAGTGAAACATCGTTTCAGCAAGGCGTAATGTAAAGTTCAGTACGTCTCGTGCTTGTTCTTTCTCTTGTACAAGCTTCTCACGATCACGTCGGGTCGATAATGAAAACTGGCGTTGAGCAATGCGACCTAAACCACGAATGGGTGCGGTCAAAGAAGGGTCTGCTCGAACAAAAGAACGTAAAGAAGAAGAAACCCAACCTCCCCTAGTGTTTTTAGGTTCGACTTTAGGGATAGACGTTGTTGCAGGGGATACAGAAGGGTAACTACCTTGTTGCATCCCTGTAGCAGAAATCGCTGATTGTTGCGTGGATACAAGAGGAATACCACTAGTTAGCGGGGCAATAGGTTCTTGTTCTGGTGTGCGTAACGGTTCAAAGGGGCTAGAAGCAGAAGACACCGCATGCTGGTCAGGTTGAATTCCCGTAGAGGCATCCCCAAAGGGGCTGTTGGGGGCAAGATTCTCAACCGGAGCAGAAGCAACAGCCGATATGTTCGGACTAAAAGGCGTCTGCTCAACTTGTTTATTCTCTAATGCCTGACGAAGAGCAGTATCTTGTACCCGGTCCAAAGAAATAGCAGGCATATTGCCCGGCATTTTGGTAGGGGTTTTCGTTTCAGGTCGCGATGTTCCAGCTCGAGGAAGTGAGACTGTTGCACCGAACGCTTGCGAGGTCGGTTGTTCTGGCGTTGCTTGGTCAAAGGCAGCGGCGGAGGGGTATGCCTTTTGCTGTAGCTGCTCATCCGAATGAGTGCTAAGAGACATTGCCACCTCCGCCGAGTTGCGTCAAAAGATTTGCCATCACGTCTTATTGTGCTGATGTGTTCTCGTTACACAAAATACAATACGTAGCTGGGCTTATCCTACGGTTTAGTAGAAAGGTTGCCCTGTTTTGCGAACCCAGAGACCACGCATAACCTTCTCAGCAAGACGATTCCATATGGTGTATTTTGCCGGAGAAAGAACATAATCCCAGACACCAACATAGTCAATGACGGTTTTTGTAAAGGATGTCTTAAAAAGACCTAAACCATAGTGATGGTGTTCTTTATTTTTGAGCTGATCTTTAGGCGGAGTACCGCAGAAGTCATAGCTCTTAATGTGGTATTCCTTCATGAGGTCCGTCAAAGCAGTCCACTGTACTTGATGTGAGTCGCCATATTGTTTACGACGAGGCTTAGAACCACCATCTTTATAGGTTCCTTTATCGCCATAACGAATAACGTAAGCACCGACAGAGGGTTCGCCGTCTTCATAGGTGAAGTAGAGGCGTCCTTGACCAGCTTTTTCAAAAGTTGTCCAGAAGTCACGGTAATACTCGTATGACCGGAGGTGGACATTTGCTGAGCCTTGTCCGACAGTGTCCATGAGCGCATACATGGTGCGCATATTCTCATCAGTAAGTTCGACACGTTCCACTTCGCAACCTTCACGAGCAGAACGACGAACGGCGTTACGCCCTCGAGAGTGAAGAGATTTAAGAACATCTTCTTCGCTCTTGTCAGTATCAAGGATGGCAGTAGAGTCGTTAGGCTGAATATTCCATGACTTAACCAGACCAGCTTTTGACAGGACGGCGTTGGTCTGTTCATCAGCGAGAATATCTGGCTCAATTTTAATCAGGAATACGCCAAGTTTATTCTCTTCTACGAAACGCTTACTTGCTTCAAGAATGGCAGGTACATCTTCTACGCTGTAGACGTCTGGGCCTTTAATCATGTACCAGACTTTTCCAAGTGCGGGCACACTTTTTTCAAGAATAAGGTTATAGCTGGTCAGTGAAGTTTCCGCACCTTCGACCTCTGTTGTACCTTCATATACGAGGTATAGAGGTTTCCAGCCGTGCTTAGCTTTTACTGATGCAAATGATGCTGACTGCAAGAGGTTTCCGCCATTGGGGTTAGCAATAACGTGCTCATCCCAGGTCGCTATTTCTTCTGCAGTGGCAAAACGCGCTGTAAATTCTCGCAAGGGCCTCAACTTCCACATCGGTGCAAGGTTTTTCTTGCACTTGTTCTTGTTTGTATCAAACTCTAAGTGTAACGACCTACGCCACCGGAATACAGCCTGACTTGATGTGACAGGAAGCATTTTCTGAGAAATAGGTGCTTAGCGTAGAACGTAATGTCATGACGATGCCCCGCCTCATACATTGCATACAAGACGGGGCATCGACAAATTGTTTAAAGACTACTCAGCGTCGTGGTCGGTCTCAAGAATCTTTACAAGAGATTCGAGAGCTTCCTCGGCGCCTTCGCCTTCTGCGCGAAGAACAACGCGGTCGCCGTGCTTTGCGCCAAGAGACATCAAAGACAAGATGGAAGCTGCGTCCATAGCCTCATCTGCTGGCTCACCTTCAGCGGCGATGGTTACCTCTACGGGAAGGTCGCCAGCTGCTTCTGCGAAGATAGCTGCTGGGCGTGCGTGCAGGCCAACACGGCTTGCGATGGTGGCGATACGTTCTGCCATGATTTTCTCCTTGAGATAAGAGTGCGGGAAAAGTTATCCCACTATCGAGTCTAGGACAGATTGGATAGGTTTTGCACTACCAAACCAGCCTATGTCGGTTTGTTTTTAGAGACCGAGTTCTTCAAGAACAGGGAGTTTCTTACGTGCTGCGTTTTTAGCTTCTGCAGAAGAGATCTGTGCCAAAGCGTCAGCCGCAATTTCTGCCGCTTGTTCTTTAGTAACGGAGCGAAGAACTGCTGCAACAGCTGCCATAGCACCAGCATTCATAGACAAGGTGTCTACGCCAAGTCCGACGAGAACAACAGCTAAGGCAGGATCTGATGCTGCTTCACCACACACCGAAACATATTTTTTGACGCCGTGGGTTTCTGATGCTTTACGTGCACCTTCAACGGTGAGCTTAATCATTTTCAAGACTGCAGGCTGCCATGGGTTGTTCAGGTGAGCAAGGTCGCCCAAAAGACGGTCTGCTGCCATGGTGTATTGGGTGAGGTCGTTGGTTCCGATGGAGATGAAATCAACTTCACCCAAAATAGCTTCAGCGTTTACGGCTGCAGCTGGGGTCTCTACCATGACACCTTTAGTTTTAATGCCGGCTTTGTCCAACATATTCTTGAACTTACGAGCTTCAGAGGTCGTTGAAATCATCGGCGCCATCACCCAGATGTCAGCTTCGGTCGCGTCAGAGGCACGCTTAATAGCTTTAAGCTGGCGCTCTAGAACACCGGGAACAGCGTTATCGGTGCGGAATCCGCGTACACCCAAGGCAGGGTTTTCTTCTTCTGTAACGTTCAAGAAGGGAAGGGGCTTATCTGCACCTGCGTCGAGGGTACGAACAACAATGTGTTGACCAGGGAAAGCATCGAAGACTGATTTGTAGGTCTCTGCCTGAGTCTCTTCACTTGGTTCGGTGTCGTTACCGAGGAAGCCAAATTCGGTGCGGAGTAGTCCAACGCCTTCAGCCTGTTTGCTAGCAGCCTTTTCTGCAGATTTTCCGTCACCAACGTTAGCGTAGAGGGGAACGTGGGTTCCGTCGGCTAGTTCACCCTTGCCAGTGAAGTCAGGTAGAGGCTTACGATTTGCATATTTAGCAGCTGCTTCTTCGTGTTCAGCAGTAGGGCTAGTCTCGATAATGCCTTCGTTGGAATCGATATATACCTTGGTTCCGTTAGGAATTTCGGTAACTCCCTTAGCAGCAACAACAGCAGGAAGGCCAAGTCCACGCGCCAAAATTGCGGTGTGTGCTTGAGGTCCACCGTCAGAAGTAATCAAGGCGATAACTTGAGAGGGGTCAAGAGTTGCAGTGTCGGCAGGAGCAAGATCTACAGCAGCCAAGATGAAAGGCTCATTTGATTTAGGTACGCCTGGTGCTTGCTGTCCGGTGAGTTCTGCCACGATACGAGCACGCACGTCATGAATGTCGGTAACGCGTTCTGCCATGTAACCACCGAGTGATTCCATCTGCCGAGCAAAGTCACTAGCAGCTTCCCAGATAGCACGTTCGGGGGCTAGGCCTTGTGCCTCTACCTTTTTAATAGCGCCTTTAAGGAGTGCGCGGTCAGTTGCCATCTGAGAAGTAGATTTGAGGACGGCTTTTCCATCTCGTCCTGCGCTTTCGGCACGCTCTAGAAGATCGGCTTTGACCGCCTGAGCTGCTTGCTGAATACGCTCAGCGGCTTGTTCTGCAGTTTCGCCTTCAGCTAGCGGCAAGCCTGCTTTAGGTTCTTTGATGGGGTCTGGCATCTGAAGTACCGGACCAATAACGCGACCGGCGTAAACGCCAACGCCTTTATAGGTAGTAGTCATGTAGAGTTCCTCTATTCCTTATGTATCGAAAATATCGCTATATCTTGCGTGTACGTTGAGCAATGCTCACGCCTTAGACAAGATTCCCTTTTTGTTTATAGTTGTGTAGACATCATCTAGAGCAGGCGAGCGCTCCTCCCTTATCAGAAATGATATTGGCTTCTTGAAACGTGGTTTTATGGTTTCAAGAAGTCACTACTTCAGGCCATAGAGAAACTAGAGGGTTATCTCTCGAACGCTCACGGCGTCGGTGCGAGTTTCTGCTACGGTCGAAACTTGAGTACCTGGTAGTGCTGCAGCAGCTGAGCCTTGAGCTACGGCTTGTACTAAACATTCCACGGGGGTTTTGCCGAGTTCGTGGGCGATTAGATAGCCGGCAAGGGCGCAATCCCCTGCTCCGACGGTGCTGCGGACTTTTACAGGTTCGTGTATGGCGTGCCATGCGGCTTCTCGTGTGACGAGAACAGCGCCATTGCTGCCGAGGGTGGCGAGGACGGTGTCGATGCCACGGTCGACTAGCTCTTTAGCTGTACGTGCGGTGAGTTCTGCGTCTTTTTCGAGGGATTCCCAGGCTTCTGGTGTGCCGACGAGTTCAGCGAGCTCTTGGGCGTTAGGTTTGATGAGGTTTGGCATTCCGTCTTGTCCGGTGACTGCGTCACGTAGGGCGGTACCGGATGTATCGACCGCGATGAGTGGGGCTTTTTCTCCTTGAGCTTCGCGAATAGCGCGACCGACTACTGCGTAGTAGTCGCTGGGAACACCCGAGGGTAGGGAGCCTGCAAGAACTAGCCATGAGGCGTCGTGAGTCTCTTTAATTAGGAGGCGTGTGAGTTGTTGTTGTGCCACGTCGTTGAGAGGTTCACCGGGAGCATTGATTTTGGTGGTGGTTCCGTCTGGTTCGACGATGGTGATATTTGAGCGTATGGGCGCGCCGATGGGCATGTTGGTGAAGTTGACGCCTTCTTCGCGTAGGCATCCTAGGACGGCGTCTTCGTCGTCGCCGGGAAGTATCGCGACGGTGTCGAAGCCAGATACTTTGAGGGCGCGGGCGATGTTGACGCCTTTTCCGCCGGGGTCGTCTACAGCGTGTTCAGCTCGTATGACTGCCCCTCGTTGGAGGACTCCGGGCAGTTCTACGGTACGGTCCATGCTTGGGTTAGCAGTTAATGTGATGATCATGCGATCAGTACCTCTACATTGGATTCTTCAAGTGCGGCAGCTAAATCACCGTCTGGAGCTTTATCGGTGATAAGGACGTCGATGTCTTCTAGCCCCGCAAAACGTACTAGTGATTCTCGTCCGAACTTTGCTGAGTCGCAGAGGAGTACCACTCGACGCGCAGATTTTACAATCGCGGTTTTGACGGTTCCTTCGTTAATTCCGGGGGTGCTGAGTCCGAAGTCTGCGTCTAGCCCGTTGACGCCGATAAAAGCGATATCGGGGCGGATGGAGGCAAAGTGTTCTGCAGTGCGTGAGCCGATGGCGGCCCACGTCATTTTTCGGACTTGGCCACCGATGAGGTCTAGAACGATGCCGTCAGCTTCAGCTAGTTTAACGGCGATGTGTAACGCATGAGTGATGATGAGACGGTCTGCCCCAGATTTGAGGCTGAAGTCTTCTGCTGCGATACAATCAGCGAGAATCTGTATCGTTGTTCCAGCGTCAAGAACGATAGCTCCGGCATCGGATTCTTGAAGGAGTTCGTATGCTTTGCGTGCGATACGGTTTTTTTCTGGATTGTTTTCTCGCTGGCGAGATGCGATAGAAGATTCTACGGAGGTAGATTGTTCTACGGTTACAGCACCGCCGTGGACTCGTCGTAGGCGTCCCTCAGCTTCGAGGGCTGCTAAGTCTCGGCGAACTGTTTCCATTGTGACTTCATAACGGCGCGCTAGTTCTGCGCCATTGACTCGACGCGCGGTGGCAACGAGCTTCGCGATTTCAGCGCGGCGTTCTTCAGCGAACATAAGAAAATCACCTTGTATTGTGGAAATGAATAAGCCTTGTGAATTTGATTTTATGTGGGTTTATGTTGTTTCGTCAATGCAATAAGAGACGAACCCACACAATAATATGTGTTGTTATTCTCTCACCCGAGTTAAGCCCTACGACGCAACCGATACGAGGAATACTTCAACGTTACCACCGCAAAGACCCAACCGAGGGAAGCTCCTAAAGTATTAGCAAGAATATCTAAGAAAGAACTTGTACGCTGTGGTAAAAACAACTGAATACACTCAATCGTACACGTTACCAAAAAACCCACAAGCGGCACGTAAGAACGGTATCGTCGCCGAACGAGTAAAGTACCCAGAAAACCTCCTGGCACAAATAAAATAACGTTACTCAACCATTCCACAGTCGAATACGTAAACCAAGACGGCAACCATCCCGCTTCGTGCGAGTGCGCTAAGAACTCAGCCAGCCATAAACCACCGCTATTATCATCAATATGCCTTGGCCAAAGGACGATAAAACCCAATACCAGAAGATATAGCCCAAAACTTAGCTGAGCTGCACGGTATAACAGCCGTTGTGCAGATGGAACAAACATCAAGACCTCGTACTCAAATACCCTATGGTTTACCCACCAGAAGAGGTTCGTTCTCTTCCGCCCAACGGAACAAGCCATCAAGAGGAATCTCCAGAGCCTGAGCATTAGGTACGGTTTCTTTCCATTCTTCTCCTCGAGAAGCAGTTAGCACACGACGAATCAGTGAACCGTGAGAGACCGCAATAATATGTTGTCCAGGATAGTCTGAGACAATCTGACGTAAAGTTTTGATACCGCGAACGTACACTGAACGTTCTGATTCGACTCCTTGATAAAAGGCGTCTGGTTCACGGCGAGCTTCAAAAGAAATATCTTGCCCTTCAGCCTCCCCATAATGACGTTCAACAAGGCCCTCATACGTTCTCGAAACCTCCACACCCAAATAGTTGCCAACAATTTGAGCGGTTTCTAAGGCTCTCGATAGCGGAGAAGACACTATCACATCACAACGAATGCCCTCCTGAGTTAGTTTCTGAGCGGTGTCGAGAGCTTGTTCACGACCAACTTCGTTCAGTTCAATATCGCTAGAGCCTTGCATGAGACTTTTTCTGTTCCAGTCTGTTTGCCCATGACGAATCATTAGCAAAGATCCCGTCAGAAGAGGCTCTACATCATGCATATTTTTTCCTTCGCGCGTTAGTAGGAGTATAAAAGTTCTATCCTTGATAAGACTCAAGGGTGTGAAGTGGCAGTTCAGTCACCGAAGCATTCTCGGGGATACTGTGTTCTTCACCAGTCAACGCCGTCATGATTTGAGCAATCCATAGACCATGGGCCACCACAATAATATGGCGGTTAGGATGCTTGGCAACGATCTCTTTAAGAGCGTTAATACCGCGCTGAATCATCTCAGAAAGAGGTTCAACGTCGGGGAATTGCTCTTGAATATCACGCCAGTGATATTCAGTTGCGACGAGCCCTTCCGCAGCACCGAAGGAACGTTCTTGAAGTCCTTCATGTGTACCAGAAATATCTAGGTTTAGATGCTCACCAATGATTTTTCCTGTCTCATAAGCGCGCGAAAGCGGAGAAGTGACGATTAGTTCCCAAGCAAACTCAGGAGTGTGTTCACGTATCTGTTGCTGGTAGTCAGTGAGATTTTGAGCGGCTACTTGTGCTTGCCCTCGGCCTGTATCATTCAACGGAATATCGCTACGGCCTTGAAAACGACGCTCAACATTCCACGCTGTTTGCCCGTGACGAATCAATACCATGCGAGCAGAAAAATCAGAAGATAAAGAACCCATGCCTCTTATTATCTCAAACTCTTAGAAGAAGCGAAGAGTTTGAAGTATAGAGATAAGGCACAGTTCTTGGTGTATCTTCCACCGACTTCATGAATATGAAACAATGAAGCTATGTTTACTCATTCTGTTGACCCCGCATGGTTTCCTACGTGTGCCGTCTTCGATTGTGATGGAATACTCATCGATTCTGAACGCAGCTGGAATGCCGTCCAAAAACAAATTTTCAAAGAGTACGGAACAGAGCTAACTCCCGATATTGAACGGCAATTAGTCGGGGCGGCAGCTCCCGCGGTCGCCCGCACCCTCGCAGATAAGACACTACCCAACGACGCCACCGAGACAGCAGCAGAAGAACACTACCAGAAAATTCTGCATCATTTGATGAGTGTAGAACACGATGTGATTCGTGATGGAGTTCAGCTCATACCAGGAGCTCGAGAAGTCATGGCATTACTAGCTGAAGTCATGCCGGTTGCGGTAGCTTCCAATAGCAGTCAAAAATTATTGACATACAAAGTCAATCACCACCAATATAGCCAGTACCTTCAAACATGGGTTGGTTCAGATGCGGTTGCTCAACCTAAACCAGCGCCCGATATGTATTTAGAAGCTATCCGTCGCCTCGGCGGAAACCCTGCAGACACCCTCACCTTTGAAGATTCCGCAACGGGAACACGTGCGGCTCAAACAGCTGGAACCGTCACCATGGTGTACACCCAAGATATTGAGCATGCTCCAGCAGCTCAGGGGCATTTCGATAGCTTCCGTGACGAAAAGTTCCTCACCCAAATTAAGCGATGGATAGAGCTATACCGTGAGCACCACCCCAACTCCTAAATCACCCCAACACAACGGGAAGTACGGTCTTCGCTTCGACCAAATGGACGAAGAAGAACTCGAGTATTACCGCGAATTCTGGGAGATACCGCAAACACCCGAAGATACCAACACCGTTGTATCTGAACAAAGACTTATCAACGCAAAAATGCGGATGGTTTCGGGGCTGAGCTTCACGGTCATTCTCATTGGATTGTTAAGCACCACATTGGGACTCCTGAGTTCCTATCTTGTTGCAATAGTCGCAGGGATTGTCATTGTCATCGTCGGGGCCACGATTTTAATGATGGCAAGACGCCGTTATACGAAGCTCCTTGGCACAAGCTATCGAACATTGCACATTCATCGACGCCATAAACGGTGGTTTCGTATCGCCCATGTTCTAGCAGTTCTTGGGGTGCTGTGCGCCATAGCAAGTATGAGCATCATTCCGAAGATTTTTGAGCATGAAGAGATTGCTCTTACCCGAAGCCACGTTGTCCTATGGAATGAGCTTTCATTGCTCTTTCTTCTGGTTGCAGCACTTATCTACGGTATTAACTTCTTATCGGTTTATACCCCTGTCGACGATGATGAAAGCATCATTCGCCCTACCGATTATGCGCAACAACGTCTAGCTCAAGATCTTGCAAAAGATAAAAAACGCCATGACGATGAAGATTTCTACGATTCATCATGGATTAGTGGACGATAACAAAAAGCACTGAACACGCTAGAAGGGGTGGGGTGAAACTCTTAGAGAGTTTCACCCCACCCCTTCTCTGTAACAAACCTTATCGGCGCATCACTTTACGAGCTAACGTGTTACCGACAAGCTGAATGAGCTGAACCAAAATGATAATGATAGCGACAACAGCCCATGTAATCGCATCGTTGAAACGCTGGTAACCATCGACCAAAGCGACTTTACCAAGACCGCCACCACCGATGTAACCGGCCATTGCAGACATATCAACCACACCGATGACTAAGAAGGTGTATCCAAGGATGAGAGGGCCAAGTGCTTCTGGCACCATGACGGTGAAAAGAATACGCATCTTGGATGCGCCCATAGCACGAGCTGCTTCAATCACACCAGGATCGATAGAAACCATGTTTTGTTCAACGATACGGGCAATAGCGAAAGACGCTGCAAAGCACATCGAGAAAATAGCAGCATTCACACCAAGGCGAGTGCCCACAACAATTGAGGTCAACGGCCCTAAAGCTGCCAGAAGGACGATAAAAGGGATAGGGCGAACAATATTAACAACGACGTTCAACAAGATGTTGATGGGTCGATTTGCCAGAATATTCCCTTGTCGTGTGGTGTACAGCAAAGCGCCAATTACTAACCCCACGAAACCAGCAATAATCATCGTAATCGAGACCATATAGATGGTGTCGAATAAGGCGGGAAAGAGTTTTTGGGGTAAGAATTTATCCCAGTCCACGTCATTAGCGGCAAGAAGAGTGCCATTAGCAGTTGTCAAAGCGCTCATCATTTAGCGAACCTCTCTTACGGCGGTAACGGTGGCAAGCTCAGCAACAACCGCATCAATACTTGTAACGTCCCCGACGAGTTCGAGGGTTAGGTTTCCGTAGCTTTTACCTTGTAGGGTTTCCATGCCACCTTGTACAAAGTTAAATTGCACCCCACGTGCGCTAAGGTTAGAAAGAATTTTACCGATACCGTAGTTTCCTTCTGTCACCTCGATGTTAATGAGGTATCCACGGTGTTGTCGGCACAGTTTCTTAGCGTAATTGCCACGTGGAGTTTGTTTAACGGTGGTGGCGACAAAGCGTCGAGCAACTTCTGTGCGAGGGTTTGAGAAAACGTCATAGACGTTACCGAGTTCTACCACTGCACCTTTTTCCATGACAGCAACACGGTCGGCGATGGTCGAAACAACGTCCATCTCATGTGTGATGACAACGACGGTAATTCCGAGTTCTTCATTAACTTTTTTGAGGAGAGCAAGTACTTCGTGAGTGGTCTCCGGATCTAGTGCAGATGTTGATTCGTCTGCTAATAAGAGAGAGGGCGATGTTGCGAGCGCACGCGCAATACCTACACGCTGTTTTTGTCCTCCGGAAAGCTGGTCAGGGTAGTTTTTCGCTTTGTCGCTGAGTCCCACAAATTCCAGCATTTGTTCGACTCGTTCACGGCGTTTTGCTTTATCCCATCCAGCAATTTTGAGGGGAAATTCGACGTTTGCTGCAACTGTTCGGGAGTTCATCAAATTAAATTGTTGGAAAATCATGCCGATGTTATGTCGAGCAACACGAATCTCAGATTCTTTTTTTCCAGAGATGGTGAATCCGTCAACGCTGAGGCTTCCAGAAGTGACGGTTTCTAATCCGTTGATTAGTCGGACGAGAGTTGATTTTCCGGCGCCAGAGTATCCGATGATGGCGAAGATTTCTCCACGCATAATCTCTAGTGAAACGTTGTTGACGGCGGTGACGGTGTTCTTTCCGACGGTAAATTGTTTGGTGACGCCGTCGAGAACAACCATGGGTGTGGGGTTCTCCTGCTGTGCTGCGGTACTCATACTGATGCTTTCGGGATGTTGTTCGTCTCTAGCTATGCTCTATACAAGGCAAAGCGGTAACTGATATTGCAATCTTTGGTAGGTCCTTAAGACTGCCATAAAAATCAGCTACCGCTTTACTTATGTGAGGAAGATTAGCTTTGACGTTTCTCGTCTTCTGCTTTCTTGAGTGCTTCACGAAGGTCTTTGACGTCGGTGTTTACTTCTACAGCAGTTCCTTCAGTGTCTTCTTGGACGACTGCCTGAACTTCTGGGGTGTGGAAAAGCTTGACGATTTCCTTATATTTTTCGTTGTCAGCGTTATCGGCTTTGGCAACAAATAGGTTGACGTAAGGCTTCGCGGAGTCATCGGCTGGGTCGTCTTGAGCTAAAGCGTCTTTGGGGTTGAGCTTTGCGTCGCGGATGAAGTCATTGTTGATTACTGATGCGTCAACAGATTCTAGAGAAAGTACTGTTTGTGCAGCGTCAACAGGAGTAATTTTAACCTTTGACTGTGCGGTGTCGACATTGTCAACGGAAGGGTTTTTCACGTCATCGGAGGTGAAGGTGACGAGGTTATTTTTCTTGAGAAGAAGTAGCGCTCGCGCTTCGTTGACGGTGTCATTGGGGATGGCGATTTCTGCGCCCTGAGGGATGTCGGCTACAGAAGTGTGTTTCTTGGAGAACAGTGCCATGGGGTAAATAACGGTGGGACCGACAATTTGGAGGTTGTCGTTTGCTTCGACGTTGTAGTTTGAGAGGTATGCGATGTGTTGGAACCAGTTGAGGTCGATATCGCCGTTATGTAGTGCGGGGTTGGGCTGAGTGTAGTCGGTGAACTCTTTGTATTCGATGTCGATGCCTTTATCGGCAGCTACTTCTTTGAGTTTTTCGTTGACGGGGTCTGCCCCGACAACTCCGATGGTGATTTTGTTGTCTTCTGCTGGGGTTTGAGTGGAACCGCATGCAGAGAGCCCGAAAGCTAGCGGTAGGAGAGCCAAAGTGGCAACAAATTTCTTCACGGCTATGAATCTTTCTGTTGTTGTGTGCTTGTTGTGCAACCACTTTTTGAGCAGAACCTTCTGGTAGCTCTACCGCTAATCAAGTGGTGTCCTCCTGTGTTTGGTAAGGAGGTAGTTATCATTCAAACATGATGGAGCGATGAGTGCGAACTCGTTACGTTACGAGGTCGTTTTTCATAGTTTTAACGAAAAGAAGCGCAATAATGTCACAAAACGTAATATTACTGTTCTCCGTATTTCTCTTCTAATTTCTTCCGCACTTCACGACGCAGGGTCTTACCCAACATGGAACGCGGTAAATCATCAACCTCAAAGATTTTGCGGGGCACTTTATACCGAGTAACAAGACCGTAGCAATGTTCACGCAGCTCATTTTCATCTATCGCGCAGCCCTCTACCGGCACTACTGCGGCGACAACCATCTCGCCGCCACCAGGCTGAGGCAGACCCACCACAGCAGCATCTTGAACCGAATCATGTTGACGTAAAGCGACCTCAACTTCAGTGGGTGAAACGTTGAAACCTCCCGTAATGATGACTTCTTTAATGCGGTCTACCACGTATAGGTAATAGTCTTCATCAAAAGTCACGATATCTCCGGTGCGTAACCACCCATCCGGAGTAATTGCTTTCATCGTTGCTTCTTCACGCTTCCAATACCCGCGAAAACGTTGTGGGCCTCTAACCCATAGTTCGCCTTCGTCCCCAAGGGCAACATCCTCTAAGGTTTCAGGATTCACTACCCGAATATCTACCCCAGGAAACGGCACACCAATAGATCCGGCTCGCCGAGTATCGTTGAGGGCGTTACAGGTCACCAGAGGAGCACACTCAGTGAGCCCGTACCCTTCAATAAGGTACCCGCCAGATTGTTCTTCCCATTCAGCAACAAGTTCTTTCGGTAAGTTCATCGCACCAGAGACGGCATACCGAATTCCCTTGAGGGAGAAATTTTGTTCCTTTGCACGGTCTAGTAAACGACGATAAACCGGAGGAACAGCAGGAAGAATCGTTGGCATAACTTTCTTCATTGCTTTGAGAATCAAGTCGATATCGACTGTTGGAAAAATCACGAGACGAGCTTGACAGACCACTGCAATCGTCAGCCCAAGTGTCATCCCGTAGGCGTGGAATAGGGGAAGTACCGAATAGATGACTTCATCATCCCCTGGCTGAATCCACTCTTCTCCCATACGCGCATTTGCTTCGCAGTTACGGTGCGTAAGCATTACGCCTTTGGGCTGTCCAGTAGTGCCTGAGGTGTAGAGCAACAGCGCTAAGTCATGAGCGGTTGGTCGATGATGTGAAGGGTCAATCGGAGAGTTTTTAAGGAGCGTTTTCCACGGCGTTGTTCCGCGAGCAGGTGCTGTAAGTTTTGCGCGGGAGGAACGAGCAGTCTTGAGCGGAAGTTTAAGAGCCGCACGCATATGCAAAGGCATGGCCTCTAACATGTTCACTGAATAGATACGTTGGGGGCGTACGTCAGCTGGCAAATTAGTCACGTTTGTTGCTGCTTTATCCCACACGATTGCGACTTTTGCTCGGTGGTCTTCGAACATATGACGGAGTTCAGCAGAGGTGTATAACGGGTTATGTTCTACTACCACAGCACCCAAACGCATCACCGCATAGAAAGCAACAATATGCTGAGGGCAGTTCGGAAGAATGAGAGCAACTCTATCCCCCTGATTCACGCCCGCCAGACGAAGCCCCTCAGCTACACAACGAATTTGTTCACCTAGTTCTGCATACGTTGTTGTGGCTCCAAAAAATTGTAAAGCAACCTTTTGAGGGACTTCACGCACTGCTTTTTCCATTAGATGACTTAGCGAAGTATCAGGAAGGTCCAAGTCATAAGAAACACCAGCACAATAGTTCTTGTACCAGGGACGATGAGCTAACGGAAAATCATTCTGAGCAGTGTTATTAGCTTTTTGCATACCTATGATTGTGCCACGAAAACCACTATGCGGGCATAACTCTCTCAGGGGAACATCCTTGAAGAGAGATACTTCATCTTTCTCTCCTGGGACAGTCTTTATACCATTTATGGCTATTCACTGACATACTTAGCTATATGGCTAAAAAACTTCCACCTATTACCGAAGAAGAGTTCAGTGAACTGATTCGTCATATCACAAAAAGAATGTTGATTGGTGGGGCTATTGCGATTCTGATTGGGGTTGCCATCATTGCAATAACCGCATTCTTTAACAGCTGATACAGCTTAGGTTTGAATAGCACACCCGTTGTCCACAAAGTCCAAGGCGCTGAAGATGAATAGAAATCATAGTTCGCAGAATCGTCCTGCCGGTCAAGACCCTTATCCGGCTGATGATGACGCCACTCGTATCATTCCCTCCTATGATGCTGGGTTCTACGACGATACCCCTACAGAGGTACTCTCTCATGAGGATGCGCCAACGCGCCCTTTTAATACTCGTAGCACGCAAAAGGGTTCCTCCTATGATTTTGACGCCCCCACTCAGGTGATAGGCGGAGCATCGAACTACCATCAACAAGGACACGGACACTATATGGAGGAACCTCCAACGGCTCCATTCAATCAGTATTCGGCTTCGGCTCCTCCGCAGAGGAACTCTTCGCAGCCTTCAGGTTCTCAGCCTCAAACAAGTCATGCTATTCACCCGAAGACTGGTATGCCGGTGCGCCTGATGCAGATGCAGTTATTACCGTGTTTCTTGGGTTGGATTGTTGGCTACACCCTTTTTGGTTTTCTTCTAAACTTCTATGACCTTGCAATATCGTTATTAGGGGATCGTTTCGGTTTAACATCCTCTTACGGTTCAGAACATACAAGCGCAATTCAGGCAATGTTAACAGCGTCTGAAAGCACTATGAGCAACATACAGTTATGGGTGGTAAGCACCGCATTGCTCTATGGTATTGCTTTTTCTTTTGCCGGTTATACGGCAACTCGTCTGACACGAGTTAGCCCGTTTAAACAGTCTTTGGGCATTATGCTTTGGCACGGTCTTTTCGTCGTCATCACGGTTATTTTCTCTTTTATTCCTGTGATCGCTCAGCCGTTCCATATCCCCTCGCTCACGCTATTATTTGCAGAGAATTTCCCGTATGGGTTCTTGCTATTTGCGGGGTCGGCTATCTGCATTTTTACGGGTTCGTTGTTGGGCTCTTTCTTTGGGCTAAGGTACGGCAAGCAGGTCGTTCAGGAGCAAGAACGTAACATAAGAGATTAAAATTTTTATTAGGCTTGCGAAGTATAAAATTTAGCACGTCTTATTAACTAAAGTTGTAAGATGTTACTACATCTAGCTGAACCTAGTTTTGGTTCACAAGAGCATAAAATAATTCATATATTTTAATGATCATTGAGGTGAACTGAACCCATATCCCACGCAGCGCGTGAATTGGCAGGAAACCAGAGTATCTAACGGGGAAAAAATGACTCTTACACGAGTAGCAATTGTCGATGACCATGAAGTCGTGCGCGAAGGTATGCGTGCAGTAGCAGAAAAAGCAGAAGCAGTTGAGCTTGTAGCAGCTTCCCCTACCGTCAATGACTTATTAGTAGCTTTAGGGCGCAACCCCCGTAACCCCAGCACTGCAGACCTTGGAAAAATTAAACGAGACTGCGATGTTGTACTTTTAGACCTGTCGCTCCAAGACCGTTCCCGTCCTAGCGAAAACGTGGAATTATTACGTCAAGCCGGAGTCAAAGTCCTCATTTTCTCCATCGGTGAGAACCCCGCACTGATTCGTGAAGCATTGAAGTCTGGCGCACTTGGCCTTGTCCGTAAATCTGAGCCTTTAGAACATGCACTAGCTGAGGCAAAAAATATTGCTGATGGTAAAGCTGTTGTCACTAAAGAACTCGCCGCAGCTATCGACGGAGACCACGAGTTCTCACGAGCAAATCTTTCTCCTCGAGAGCAAGAAACTTTGCGTCTATACGCTTCAGGATTCGCACAAGTACAGGTAGCACGCCGTATGGGTATCAAACAGTCTGCGGTTAAAACTAATATCGATCGCATTCGTGAAAAATACGCGCGCGTAGGCCGTCCTGCCCCCACGAAGATTGACCTCAGAATTCGTGCTATTGAAGATGGACTGGTCGACACCATGGAAGATATTAGCAGCGCAGAACGTTACTTCTAATCAGGTAAGTACCGCAAAACATAACTGCTATACTGTTCTCTGCATTAGTAGAGATCGTAGCCCCCACTATAGGAAATAGGTTGAATAGACTCAGAACTGGAGCTACAAAAGACCTGTCACGCTCCTTGCAACAGGGTTTTTCGCTCCGGACCTTATTCTCTGGGGAATCCCGACAGCACCGCACAGCCAATGACCTGGCGACGACCTATACTTTTGAGGTATTTTTTGCGCCCCTAGCAGTAGCTCTACTAGTACAAGGTCTTGCAATACCTAGTCACCATGTCATTGATTTTGCCCTCTGGCATATTATTTTCGCCTTATGTGTATTACTGCATTCTGCCAGTCTGATTTATCTGGGAATGCGCAAAGATGATTCGCCGAAGGTGGCTCTCTTACCCCCGTTGTTCATTGCCTACGCCGCATATCTGACCTGGCCGCTAGCAGTAACCCCTGAAACGAGCACTGCTCTCATGCCGTGGTGCCGTTTTCTTGGTCTTTACGGTCTCATCACACCCATCTGTCTAGGAAATTTCCGAACCGTTATTTATAACGTTATAGGACTTTCAGCAGCTCTTTTTGGCGGACTGATTTTTGCGTCTTATCGAGCGACATCAGAAATTCAATTAGATGAGGCTCTTGGACGAACAGTAACGTTTACGATAGCGGCGCTTATCCTCGGTACGATGTTCGCATATATCAAAGATTTTGCACGACGAACGGACTCCGTATATTCTGATGCACTCTCATCAAAACTTCAGCTTAACCGTTCAAAAGACCAGTCAAAAGACCTTCAAGAATTCGATAAGCTCGTCCACGATAATGTGATGGCAGCTCTCCTCGATGCCAGCCGTATGGCTGGACCGGTAGCAGATAGAACACGCACGCTTGCTCAACGAGCCATTAGTGTTCTTGAAGAAGAAGCCTATAAAGCTGAACCAAAGAGTTTTATCACCTTCCAAGAGCTCACCGAACAAATTGCCACAGGTGTATATCCTTGGAACACTCGTTTACGTTTCGTACCGGAAAAACGACAAACCTTCCCACGCGCTAATCCTAACAGCACCATACCAAACGACACTGCACGCGCTTTTACTCATGCCGTCACGGAGGCCGTCTCTAATAGTGCGCGACATTCTGGGACTCGAACGACCTTCATTAGTATTCGTACAGAACTGCGTAGACCGAAAAATTCCACGAAACGTGTCGATGAAGAGAAATCTTATATTTACTGCACCGTTAGCGATAAGGGGCAGGGCTTTGACCTTAAGAATCTTGATATTCGTCGCCTTGGTGTGCGCGTATCAATGATTCGTTCTATGGAAGAGGCTGGAGGGAGTGCAACTATTGAGTCAGCACATCATAGGGGCACGACCGTCACCATTCAATGGCCGAGTGATGACCATGCATAATACTCGTCAAATGTTCAATAAAAAATACCACAATATTACAAACGTTAAAAAGTATTATAATGCGCCGGCCTTCCGCGTCAGCTCACTAGCAATTTTTGTGCTTCTCTCTCTGGGATACCTTACATGGCATATATCATTAGCCGCTATCCCGCTCGGCAATGATGTAACCCTCATTGCATGCATTGTGTTGAACATGATTTTATTATTGTTCCCCACACAAAAAAGCATAAAACTCCCGCTCATTCTTTTACCAATCATCATGTTCGTTTCGATGCTTATTACGCAGTTAGCACTGAGCGACTTACCACATAACCTACGGCCTTTCTGGCTACTCTGGCCCGTTTCTGTCACCCTGATTACTTGCATTATTCTGGTGCTCCGGGAGCGCACCTATACTGCTGTTGCCATCTATATTATTTCGGCTTTATTAGTCGCTAAATGGCATCAAAATCTTTTTACCTCAACGCTCACCATTTTGGCAGAGTTCATCATTCCTGCATTTTTGATTAGAGCGGCATATATTTTCCGACAACAAATCGCTTCTATTGACAGCGTCCTCCGCCAAACAATACGACTCATTAAGCGTTTGCAATCTAATAACGCACAAGAACAAGATATTAGTAATATTGCCGCTCAACGAGTTCAAGAAGTACGAGCTTTGACCGAAGGCATGTTACACCGTATCGCATATAACGATGCTCCGATTACAGCTGAAGAAATTGATGACTTTCGTTTTACCGAGGCACAGCTGAGAGACACTATTCGTGGTCGATATATTGCGAATCGTTCCATTCTCGACGCTGCCCTTAAAGCTCGACGCAGAGGCGTCAAAGTGGATATTCTTGACGAGCGCGGTTGCTCACTCCCAGAAGCTGTTGAAAGCTCTCTGACTGAATGCGCACTTGATTTATTAGGCCGCGCAACAGGCGGAACTATCACGATTCGCGCTTTTCCAGCCAGCGACAAAGTTGCTGTCATGGTCGTTCATGATGGCAATGACGAAGATGACGAAAGCCCTTCAGCTATCGAGATTATGCAAGGAACTGGAGAAGTTATACAGTTCTAACAAGGCTGTTTCTCTCCTCTTCCCAAATAGCATATTTCCGAAGCCCCCATCGCCCATATGATGAATAACATACGATATCTTCTCGTAACGTGGAGTAAACGGCGCGAAAACAATACTTTGTAGGCTTATTTGCACTATAAAGTAAACAAGTTTAGGGACATACATTTTCAATACTTTTTGGAATAATTATTTTTATGTTGAGAGAAGTGGCAACCTCATCGGGAGGTACCAACATCTAAAAGTTCTCTGGGAATGTTGGGGGACGGACCCAGAAAATATTCAACATACAAGGTGTAACACCAGGTTCTTATCAACGAAGATTGAAGAATCTTTTTGACCGTTGAGAAAGTTCTTGGGGGAGAACATCTCAACAACTCATATAAGAACACTTGTCATTCTGGGTAGTTCGCACTCATCATGAGTACCGCAGAGAATCCAGAATATAAGGCTGGTAATACACCGCCTTGACGTAAGGCCCGCAGGTTCTCGTACCTGCGGGCCTTACGTTGAGAAGAAACTCTCCCTAAATATTAAAAATATCAACCTCTGACTATTCCAAGAGCAAAGCTGGCTCTTCCAAGATGGCAGCAACATCCGCCATAAAACGAGCAGATAAATCACCATCAACCACACGATGATCAAAAGACCCGCCAAGAGTCGTCACCCAACGAGGAATCACCTCACCATCAACCACCCACGGCTTTTGCTTAATCGTGCCAAAAGCAATAATGGCAACTTCTCCCGGATTAATAATCGGAGTTCCCGTATCAATACCCAAAGCACCAATATTCGTAATGGTCATCGTCCCCTGAGCCATCTCACTCGGCTGTGTTTTACCTTCACGTGCACGAACCGTTAACTCATGGAGTGCTACAGCAAGTTCCTTCAACGAAAGCTCTTGAGCATCCTTAATATTAGGAACCATCAAACCCCGCGGAGTCGCTGCAGCAATACCCAAATTCATAAAATGCTTAATAAGGATCTCTTGATCAGTCCATGTCGCATTCACTTGAGGATTTCGAGCAGCTGCCCAAATAACAGCCTTTGCCAAAATCAACAAAGGCGTCACCTTAACCCCCGCAAACTGCTCTGAAGTTTTAAGACGTTTCACAAACTCCATGGTGCGAGTAGCATCCACATCCACAAAAATAGAAACATGCGGAGACGTAAAGGCAGACTTCACCATAGCCTTAGCAGTAGCTTTACGAACACCACGTACTTTAATCCGTTCAATACGGTCGCCACCAGAGCCCTGCGGTATCCAAAAAGACTCAGGGAAAACTTGCTCCGTTGTCGAATCTTTTTCACGCAGATGAGCCACATAATTTAATAAATCATTCTTAGTCACCTGACCATGATTTCCAGTAGGAACAACATCCGCAAGGTTAACCCCCATATCCTGTGCAGCTTTACGCACCGGAGGTTTCGCCAACATCTGCGGACGAGGAATAGAACCCACCGGCTGGTTAGCAACCGGTTCCTTCTCTACAACAGGAAGACGTTTAAGCCCTTCTTCCCACAAAGCACTCGCTTTTTCTGTCAAGGCGCTCAACGACGCCCTCGAAAAACGTCGTTCGTGAGAATCTTCCTGAACCGAATCATCAGATACTTGAGGCTGAGCAGATAACGCAGGCTGATGCTTCACCCCATCTGCTACACGGCGTTTACGGGCACGACGCTTGATAGGGTCAGCTTTAGGCCCCGAACCAACCAAAGTACCCTGGACTGAACTGCCCTGAGCGTTATTGTCTTCAGCAGCTTCGTGAGAGTTCTGCCCCGTAGACTCAGAATCCTTTTCGGAAGACGAGATAGTAGCCAACGCAGCACCAACCTCAAGAGTTTGCCCCTCCTGAGCGTGCAACTCCTGAACCACACCCGCATAAGGGGATGAAAGTTCCACCACCGATTTAGCAGTCTCTACTTCAACCAGCACATCATTAATCGCAACAGTATCACCGCAGGAGACTTTCCACAGAAGAATCTCTGCTTCAGTGAGGCCCTCTCCCACATCGGGAAGTCTAAATACCTGAGACATCGTTTGTGTCCTTTCGTCTGAGGGAGATGGTTCTAATACAAGAACGAACGGTCAATAGCATCAAGAATGCGGTCAATACCGGGTAAAAATTCTTCTTCAGCTCTTGGTACCGGATAAGGCATATGAAAACCACCTACACGTAATACAGGAGCTTCTAGAGAGTAGAAGCACTGTTCTGTTACAGCAGCACTTAGCTCTGAAGATAATGACACAAAGGTACTCGCTTCTTGAACAATCACAGCACGCCCCGTCTTGTTCACAGAACCTGCAACCGTATCAACATCCAGCGGAGAGATAGAACGCAGGTCAATCACTTCAATATCGTGTCCATCGTCTAAAGCCGCTTCAGCTGCAGCTAAAGCAACCGGAACAAGAGCACCGTACGTGACCAAAGTCAGGTCTGTACCTTCTCGAAGTATCGCTGCATGGAACGGGTCATAATCATCTGCAGAAAAGTCGACATCCCCCTTGAGCCAGTAACGACGTTTAGGCTCCATAAAGATTACGGGGTCGGGGTGTTGGATACTCTTTCGAAGCATCCAATACGCATCATGTGAAGATGACGGAGCCACAACACGCAACCCCGGCGTATGAGCAAAATAAGCTTCTGGCGACTCTGAATGATGTTCAATAGCGCCCACTGCCCCACCATAAGGCAAACGAATGGTTACAGGAGCACTCAACTGACCAGTAGAGCGAGTACGGATCTTAGCAAGCTGAGTTGTTATCTGGTTAAACGCAGGAAAAACAAAACCATCGAATTGAATCTCTGGCACAGGGCGTAACCCGCTCATGGCCATACCAATAGAAGTACCGATAATTCCAGATTCTCCCAAGGGTGTATCTAATACCCGTTGTGGCCCAAAATCTTGGTAAAGACCATCCGTTACACGGAATACTCCCCCAAGCTTTCCCACATCTTCACCTAAAACAATCACCTCTTCACAAGCTGACATCTCATCAGATAAGGCACGAGTAATCGCTTTAGATAACGCTAAATTTTCGTAAGTCATGTGTTTAGTCCTCGTCCTCAAAACCTTCGACATATTCACGGTAGAATGCTCTATCTGCTTCTGTTTGTGCATGCGGTTGTGCATAGACGTTATCGAAGTTTTTCTCAAAATCTTCTGGCTCAGAATTGAGTGTGTAGTCTCGTACTCGTTGAGCTATCGTCGACGCTTCCTGCTGTACCTGTTCAAAAAAGGAATCTGCTACCGCATAGTAGTTTCGTAAATGCTTTTCTAAACGGATGAGAGGGTCTAGAGCTAAATATTCTTGGAGTTCTTGTTCTTCACGATATTTCGTAGGGTCATCAGCTGTTGTATGTGCACCTAAACGGTAGGTCTCTGCCTCAATCAAGACGGGGCCTTCTCCTGCCCGAATTTTTTCGAGAGCATAGCGGGTTGCTGCGACGACAGCTAAAACATCGTTGCCGTCTACTCGTAGCCCTTCGAAACCGTACCCTTGTGCTCTCGTTGCGATGGGCACACGCGACTGTGTTGTAAAAGGAACAGAAATAGCCCAACGGTTATTTTGCACGAAGAATAATACGGGAGCGTCGTAAGAGGCTGCGAAAACCATTGATTCATGAACGTCACCTTCGGTAGAGGAACCATCCCCGAAATAGACGGCAACTGCCGGTTGGGAAGAATCGCTCTGCAGTGAAGACAGACGTTTCAGGCCCATTGCGTAGCCAACAGCTTGAGGTACTTGAGCTGCAAGCACAACAGTATAGGGGTGAAAACGGTGCTTTTTGATATCCCACCCGCAGGTTCCAGAACCACGAAAAAACGGCATTAAATGTTCGAGAGGAATACCTCGAGAGAAAGCTAACGCATGCTCTCGATATGAAGGAACCACATAATCTTCGGATGATAGAGCAAACCCTGAGGCAACTTGAGCTGCTTCTTGTCCTCGGCTAGGAACCCATAGTGATAGTTGGCCTTGGCGTTGTAACGCGGTTGCTTCATCGTCGAAGCGACGAACAATCACCATTTGACGATAGAACTCTTGAAGTTCTTCTACCCCAATGTCTTTGACGTATTCACTGAACACTTCGTGTGAGGTTAGTTGAGCTGAAGCATCCATCAATTGGATCAACGGTGGAATATTGCTCGTACTGTGGTGACGTTCTACCATCGTTCCGCCTTCGTACAGATTAGTGGGTGTTACCTCCTTATACACTATTCCTCTTTGGTGGGAATACTCTGAATACTTGATGTTCTGCGTGTCCTTATTAAAGCGGTCTCACCAGTACAAATAAGCATTTTATGGGGTCATCAGAGCACTCCCACACAACGCTTCTTCACCGTCCTTAAAGGGGGCTAAAAATGTGTTCCTTCTGGGCGCTGAGGTGCATATTCAACCGATTCGCAGAGCGCAATCAAACGGTCGTTAGCTTCATCTTCTCCAATAGAAACACGAACCCCCTCGTGAGCAAAAGCACGCACAGATAAGGCACATGATTCAGCTCTTTGCGTAAAATCTGCAGTATTTTCACCAAGATTAAGCCACACAAAATTGGCTCGAGTCGTAGGAATCCACCACCCTAAATCCTGCAAAGCATGTACCACACGCTCACGTTCAGCAACGAGATGTCTCACGCGTTCCATCACCACGTCACGGTGTTTAATGGATGCAATTGCGGCTTGTTCAGCGATACTGCTCACCGCAAAAGGTGTTGCTGCAACTCTCAGATATTGTGTTAGCTGAGGATGAGAAATGGAGTATCCGACGCGTAAACCGGCAAGTCCTTGAGCTTTTGAGAATGTCCGCAAAATAATAACGTTTGGATAATCAGGATAAACCGATAGCCCGTTGACCGGAGGTTCTTCTCCCGCCATAACCGGCGAGGCCTCACAGAACTCAAAGTAGGCTTCGTCGATGACCACCACAATATGTGAAGGGACCCGATCTAAGAAGGAACGGAGCTGGTGTTCTGTAACAGATGGCCCAGTAGGGTTGTTCGGTGTGCAAACAAGAATGACACGAGTTTTCTCAGTGATAGCTTCGACCATCGCGTCTAAATCGTGTGCGCCCTCAGCAGTGAGAGGGACCTGAACACTCTTCGCCCCAGCTAACCCCACACAAATAGGATATGCCTCAAAAGAGCGCCAAGCATAAATCACCTCATCTGCACCACCCTCAGCAGATGTTCCAGCGAAGGTCGCAAGAATCTGATTGAGTGCACCGAGGCTACCAGCACCGGTTACGATATCGTCAGCAGGTACTCCGTGTTCCTCGGCGAGCGCGTAACGTAGTGAGCTACATAGGGGGTCGGGGTATCGGTGAGCTTGAGTGAAGTTCTCAAGAATATGCGCCACTTCTGGTACTGGCCCGAGAGGGTTCTCATTAGAAGAAAGTTTATATTGTTCAAGTCCAGGTACTGGTTGTGGTGCTTTACCAGCAGAATATTGGGGTAATTGGGAGAATACTGCCCGTGGAGAGGGCAGTTGAGTGTTGTTATCGCAAGAAGGATTGTTCATAGTTTCGAGTGTAGTTCTTTCTGTTTTTCTTTTACACCTCCGTCTTGTTCATCTATGTTGGGGTGTTGTTGAAGTGTTGACGTTTTGTCTTATCTTTTTGCAGGATGGTAGTCATACCAGTATTCGTTGAAGGGGTTTTCTTCTGGCGTTAGGTAGTCGTTGCTGATGTCTTCTATTTTTTGGTGGGTGCTCGCGATTTTTCCGGCTTCTCCAGGAAGGTTCTGGGCAATAGATGAAGCAAAATGTGCCCCAACATGTGTGCCTGTTCTTAGGTCGTGAGCAAGTATTTCGGGTTTGCTGAGGTTTCTGGGCAATGTGGATCCAGCAATAACCGACAGCTTGGTTTTATGCTGTTTTTTCGAGAACTTTTTCATCATAGGTAGAGGCTGGTGCGCTCGTGGATAGTTTTCGGTGCTGATACGGTATTGGCGGTATCCGTGTTCGGTCGGGGCATGACGGCTCACTAATCCGGCAAAATATGATGTACTTCCTTGCCATATGGGGTAATGTCCAAAAATTTGTGTTGTTTCTCGAATTTTTTGGGCACGTTCTTGGGTTTCTTGAGCACCGGTAGGAGTTTCTCTGTAGTGTGTCTCTAACATTGAGACGTTTGGGGTACGTGTGCTGTTGAGCGATGTTCCTTGGATACGGGTAACGCCGTCATCTTGGTCGGCAAGGACTTGTATGGGAATGTCTGTCGCTAGGGGCAAAGAACCGATGGGTGCGCCTTGAAGATATATTCCTTGTACATTGTGTTTTTTACGGAATTGTTGATGTGTTGATGCAACTGCAGCTATTGCTCCGCCTTGGCTAAATCCGGCTAAGTAGATGGGTGTATCTGATGGCAGGTTTGCCTGTTCTAAGGCAGTATCTAATAGTTGTAGTCCAGCAGAGCTTTCTTCCATCGGTGTTTCTGGTGAGTCTGTGACGGAGCTGAGGTTGCTGGCGATACCAAGAGGACCACCATGTAAGGTGATGCCATCTGTATCGGTTCCTGGGACGTAAGCAACTACACCGTGGAGGTGTCCTGATTCGTCTTGGATGTGTTGTAAAAAGACGCCGTCGTATTCGACGTTGATTCCTTCTTGGTGTTGTAACTCATCAATAGTGTTGACGCCAGAGGATATGATGTCCAAGTTATGTGCGTAATCAGCGGGGCTTTGAGGAATAACAAGTTGCTGTTCTATGTGTTCAAAGGTTGCGTTGTCAGAGGCATCGTATGTTTGCACTCCTGATAGGTTTAATGTTCTGAGGTATCCTCCACGGTGGAGTTTATCTTCAACATATTCTGTGGCAGTTCTACTGAGGGAGCTGATACCGTAAAGCTTCATTTTTTCTGCTCGACGACGGTTTGCGTATTCTTCACCGTTATATAGGTAGTCTCCCCAATACCCCATACCGAAGAAAATTCGTTGTCCTAAGAAACTCGTGATTGGACCAGCAACGGGCATCAGCGTTGTTGCGTCAGCAAGTGGACCGCCTGAGCTAAAGAGTGAGCCCATCCAATACATGGCTGCCGGTAGTTGGGTTTGGCAGGTGCGTAAAAGCTCCGTAGCAATGTAATCAGCTTGTTCGTAGGCGATACTTGTTTGTTCGAGACGAACGGCAAGGTCTAGTTGTTCACTGGCGCGCTGTGTGCTGCACTGAGATAGTTCTAGGATTTCTGTGCCCAGAGAAAGACCTTGAGGGTGTAGGGCAAGTAGCTTCATCACATCAGCAGATATGATGCTCAGTTCTTGCGCAACCTGTTGATTTATTTCGTGCGTGCGGTGTAGGTGTGTTGAGTATTCTTTGAGGCTTGTCGTGTCTACTCGCAGAAGGGTGGTGTGCCCTTCTCGGATATTTCTCATCACTGTAGCGTGAGATTCTTTCAACCTTATAAGAGAAGAAGTCATGATGGGGGCTTTCTACGAGTAGGTAGGCAGGAAGTTCATCAATGGGTGGTGAAGGAGAGACTCTAGAGCTATTTGAGTATTTCTAACGCTCTGTGTGTGGAGGATTTCGACACCGGTTATTGCAGCGTCGCTGTATCGGTGTGCTTCTATGATGGCGTGATCTACCGCAACGCCAGCAGCAGCGATAAGAGCGCTAAGTCTTTCTGCCTGTTGTGCTAGTTCTTCGCCAGCATGGATGAGGTTATGAGATTTTTCTTGAAGTTGATGTTCTAGATACTGTTGTGAGTGTTCTTCCTCTTCGATGAGCCGGTAAAAGTTTTTAGATGCGAGAGAGTCCCATTCCACCTGTGTTTTCAGCTGAAGGGTGCGTTGAATCTGTCGTTGATTTTCTTGTTGTTGGTCGAGGCGTTGGGCAAGTTGTTGTGTTTGTTCGCGGATGTGATGTCCAAGGTGAAAAAGTCCTTCAGCAGCAGGAGCACTTCGAGAAGTTCCTAAGCCATGCTGTTGTGCAAGAAGAAAAAGGTGTCGTTCTTCCATATCCATATGTATGGTCTCCTCAAAGGTGCGTTTCTCTGGTGTAGGTGTTCTAGAGATACGCTAAATGAACAGTAGCAGTGAAGGGGAAAGAGAAGAAAAATTGTGGATAATATCGAGGCAAATGATGTTCTAAGTCGTATTTTCCACAAGATTGAAAGACAAGGTTTCTTGAGTATGACGCAACAGTAACTGCGCTTTTGACCTTTTCTGAGTTATCTCAACCGCAACTGGCATATCCCATGACAGAATAGAAATATGTCTCAACCTGATCTTTGCATGACCCTACCCAATGGACGACGTAGCCTCACTGGCTCAGCTATCGCGTTAGGCCCACTGGATGGCCGTTATAAAACGGTAACAGAGTCTCTCGTCGATTACCTCTCAGAAGCGGCTCTTAACCGTGACCGTATCCACGTCGAAATAGAGTGGTTCATCTACCTCTGCAAAAATAGTGTGCTTCCGAGGCTTTCACCCCTCACCGAAGAACAAGAGCTCGCATTGCGTAGCATTGTCACCGAATTCTCTCCTGAGGATATTAACGAACTAGCGGAAATTGAAGCAACGACCGTCCACGACGTCAAAGCAGTAGAATATTTTATTGGTCGCCGCTTAGCAGCTATCGGGTTAGAACATCTAACTCCGCTCGTACATTTTGGGTGTACCTCAGAAGACATCAATAACCTTTCCTACGCTCTAGGTATTAAAGACGCCGTACACCACGTATGGATTCCACAAGCTGAAGAACTCATCACACAACTTCGCACCATGGCAGAAGATTCCGCTCATACTCCCATGTTGAGCCGAACCCATGGACAGCCAGCGACACCAAGTACCATAGGTAAAGAATTAGCAGTCTTCGCCTACCGTCTTAATCGCCATCTTAACGCCGTCAAAGAAGTGCAGTTTCTCGGCAAAATCAACGGTGCAACAGGTACTTTCTCTGCACATGTCGTTGCTGCACCTAACGCTTCGTGGCTTAAAATCTCCGAAGAGTTTGTCACTTCATTAGGGCTAAGCTGGAACCCGCTCACAACCCAAATTGAAAACCATGATTGGCAAGCAGAGCTATACCATGCCATGTCACGGTTCAATCAGGTGCTACACAACCTCTGCACCGATATCTGGAACTATATCTCTATCGGTTTCTTCCGTCAGATTCCTGTTGCCGGAGCAACAGGTTCTTCAACTATGCCGCATAAGGTCAATCCCATTCGCTTTGAAAATGCTGAAGCGAACCTTGAAATTGCGAATGCTCTTCTTGGCACGCTCAGCGCCACATTGATTCAATCACGCTGGCAACGAGACCTCACTGACTCATCCTCACAACGTAATATCGGTATTGCCTTTGGCCATTCTGTTCTAGCAATGTCTAACGTCGTCAAAGGACTCAAGCGTCTAGATGTTGCCGATGATGTGATGGCTCAAGACCTTGACCAGAACTGGGAGGTACTTGCTGAGGCCATCCAAATGGTCATGCGTGCCGAAGCGATCGCGGGTGTTGAAGGAATGGAAAACCCGTATGAACGCCTCAAAGAGCTCACCCGCGGACAACGTGTTGACGCTCAACGCCTCCAAGAATTTGTTGCCTCGTTAGGGTTAAGTGCGCAGGCCCAGCAGCGCCTATCCCAGCTCACCCCCGCACTGTACACCGGTATCGCACCCGACCTCGTACAGTTTATGAACCGTAGCAACTAAAAATAGTGGTATCAACGGCTGAGGGTTGCACACCTCGTTATGAGGTGTGCAACCCTCAGCTATATCTATGAAGCGATACGACCTACCCGAGAATTATTCTGCAATTTCTCCCTGAATAATTGAAGAATCTTTCTGCACCTGTTGTTGAGCCTGAACAGAATCTTCAAAACGTGGTGCTCGCTCTGCAAAAGAAAGCGAAGCAGGGAACATCGGTGGAGCCTCACCAAACGCTTCATGAGCTGCTTCAACAACTTTGCGTCCTAACGCCAAGTTAGCTCCACCGCCGACCACAGCACCAATACCAAAAGGTAAAGCACGGCCCAAAAGAGCGCCCGATTGGCGTGTTAAGAACCGTTTCACAAACATATTGCGGATAGTGCGTTCTACGCTAAAGAACTTCTGAGAATCTTTGCCCATCATCAGCCCCCACTTATTGGAGATACCGGCGGCCTTACCAGTCTGAGACATCAAAGTACTCATCAGAACAGCACCATCATCACCTAACATGATGCCCATGACCATGGCGCGTGCAGCTTCAGGGTTATCAACGTGTACACCGTGAAGCTCCGCTAACGCTTGTACATATAAGGCGGTACGTTCAAGATAGCCTCCTACCGCGAGAGCTGATAAACCAACAGAAGTTGCAGTTCCCACACCGGGAATAAAAGCTGAAGCACCTACAGCACCACCACCGATGGTGATATCACGTAGATAAATAGTCTCCAAACGTTTTGCAATTTGTGCCGGTGACTCTTCAGGATGGCGTTCGCGAACTCGCATCACCATCGACACCACCAAAGGACGCTGAATCCTCAAAATGGTATCAAGGCTTTTCGTCAACGCCGGTTTTGGTTTACCGTCAGTATCAAAAGGGTTCTTCATAGAATCAAACATGCTTTTAGTAAACCACCTTAGCTACTATTTTTCAGCTCAAAAACGCCTATTCGGCGCTAGCAGTCACCTGAACAAAAGTGTCCATAAAAGTTTTGTTTCCTCAGAACATCACCACACACCCCATAAACCTACATATTTCTTGTAATTACAAGGTTCTTCTGAACCGAAAACTTAACGCTAAAATAACTATTCTGCTGTTACACCCCATAACCGCAACCACGACCTCCCCCACTACCATCTGCCGAAAAGAAAGTAAATTTGTCTACATTACCGCTACGTACGATACGACCTTCTGCACACACCGCCGGAGTATGGCTCGTCTTAGGTTCTTGCTTCTCACTACAATTTGGCTCAGCCTTCGCCGTCCACCTCTTCCCTCACATTGGCGCATGGGGTGTGAGCCTCTTACGCCTAGGCTTCGCTTCACTCATCGTCTTAGCATTCATCCGGCCTAATGTTAGAGTATGGAACACCCAACAATGGAAAGCTACCATCCGCTTCGGCATCTCATTAGGTCTCATGAACGGGTTCTTCTATCAAGCAATCGCCCGCATCCCTCTCGGATTAGCGGTCGCTATCGAGTTCGTGGGCCCACTCGTCTTAGCCATCGTCCTCTCTCGACGACTCATCGACTTTCTTTGGGCGCTCCTTGCCGCCACAGGACTTATCATTCTCGGAGTAGACGCCCTGAACGACTCTTCACATGTTGAGCTGCTAGGCGTTCTCTACGCTCTAATTGCCGGCGGTTTCTGGGCGGCATACGTTATCACTAGCACCCGTTTAGGAGCCGTCATCCAAGGCAGTTCAGGACTCGCCGTAGGACTCTTCATTGCGACACTCACATTATTACCCGTAGGAGCAGCCGGCGCCAGCATCGTCTTAAACGACATCAAACTACTACTCTTTGCCTTAGCCACCGCACTATTCTCATCACTAGTTCCAGCAACCTGCGAATTCGCGGCACTGCGCAGAATACCCCAAAATACTTTCAGCATCCTCCTCAGCTTAGAACCAGCTATTGCGGCACTTGCCGGTTGGATACTGCTTGCGCAACATACGGGTCTCTACCGGTGGATTGCAATTATCCTCCTCGTTATAGCAAGTATCGGAATCACCGTCAGCTCCCGTTCAAAAGTTGTCGGGGCAAACGTCACCGTTCGCAGAAAAAGAAAAACCTCATAGGCTCTTCACAAAATCAGCAACCTGCCATGTATCTAAAACTGCACCAGGATGTGGCCCTGCAGCCTCTAAAAAGGCTCTACTCGACTCATCTAACACATGACGACTACCCACCAGAATCAAGTTGCCAGCCTGTTTCGCCGTCAGCATTGAACGTTCGCATAAACACCACACATGCTCAAATACCTCTAACATGTGTTGAGCTTGAGAAGCAAAGAAACTCAAACCGGAATCATCACCAACATTCACTAAAAGAACACCATCATCACTCAAAACACGTTGCGCTGATTCATAGAATCCGCGTTGCCGTAGATGTTCAGGAGCATCCCACCCCGAAAAAATATCGAGCACTATAGCGTCTACACCAGCTGGACTATCTAATAGTTGCGGTATCTGCGCTAACACCTCACGAGCATCAGCAACAACAGACTCACATTGCGTACCCGGCGGCAACGGAAGATGAGCGGTCACAAACTCAACGAGTTCTCGTTCAATATCAACAGCAACCTGAACCGAACCAGGACGTGTTGCTTGAACATAACGCACAAGAGTTAACGCACCAGCACCTAAATGGGCAATACGCAATGGCTCCCCAGCATCAGCAAGCACATCAATCACATTGCCAATACGACGAAGATACTCATAAAAAATAGTCTCCGGAGACAACAAGTTAACATGAGATTGCTCTGCAGCACCAAGACAAAGAATATACGACCCTTGATTCATCTCATCAGGAATAATACGGGCCATAAGCCCCGATGTTGATAGGCGAAGAGAAGGATAAGCCACCGAGAGTCCTTAAGGAAGATTTCGATAATGTTGCTCAGAACCAAACGATTCTGGTTCTAACTGAAAAGTAGAATGTTCGATACTAACATCAAAATGTTCTGCTACACAGGCTTGTAAATGACGCAAAATCTCAACACTATGACCCGAGGTAAAACATTCTTCTTCTAAAAGAATATGCGCTGTCAACACCGGTAAATCCGAAGAAATCTGAGAAACATGCAAATCATGTACCGCAACGACGTGTTCTTGAGATTCCAAATGTTTTTGTAATTCTTGAAGGTCAAGATTACGAGGAGTCGATTCCAAAAGAACCTCAAATGTATCGCGAAGAAGCAACAACGTCCGAGGAACAATCAGCACCCCAATACACAAAGCAACAACAGCATCTGCACCGTACCACCCCGTTGTGCTCATCACCACCGCAGACACAATAACAGCAACAGACCCCAGAGCATCATTAACAACTTCTAAGAAAGCAGCCCTCATATTAAAGTTCTGGTGATCACCACCGACCAAAATAGCAATCATCACAAGGTTGCCAATAAGACCAACAACACCAAAAATCAGCACTTCAGCGCTTGCGATAGGTTCTGGGGAGAAAAAGCGGCGTACTGCTTCAACAATGACGAGTGCCCCAACCCCCAATAGAATCGAGGCTTGGAACATTGCAGAGATAATTTCGACACGTTTCCAGCCCCATGTGCGACGGTGTGTGGAAGGCCGTAGTGCAAGCCGTGAAGCAATTAGAGCAACTGTCACACCTAGTGCATCGGTTAGTACGTGCACGGTATCCAAAAGAAGAGCTAAGGAACCGGTGAGAAAAGAACCAAAAAGTTGCGCGGCACAAAGCCCCCATGCAATGGCTGCAACGGCTAAAAGCTTACGGGGATTTGTCGAGGAATGAGAGTGATGATGTCCCTGATGAGAATGGTGTGAGTGTTCGCCCATAAATGTAGTTCTTTCCCGATAGTCTTAGGGAAAATATGCTATCACTTAGGGTACGAAGTGAGGAGAGGAAAAGTCTGAAATCACACCGTTTTAGAGATTGGTTTTGAGCTGGCGTTGTTGAAGCAGAGGGAGGTTCTCTCGGGTGCGGTTCACCTGCGTCAGGTCAATATTGACGACAGCTAGAGCAGAGGTTTCGCCCAGTTCACAGAGAATTTCTCCATGAGGTGCTATGGCACGAGAATAGCCGATACCGGTGGGCATGCCGGAGCTCGGTGTCGGTGATAGTGCTTGGTCTACAGCAATAACATATGAGCCGGTATCAAGAGCACGAGCGCTGGTCAGTGTCTGCCATTGTTCGCGTTTATGAGGGCCGTCTGCCCAAGATGCAGAGACGACCATACATTGTGCGCCGGCCGCTGCCAAATGCTGGTAGAGCTCGGGGAAACGTACATCGTAGCAAGTACTGAGCCCGATACGGACTCCTTCGACGGTAACGAGAGTTGGTTCTTTACCGGCGATGATATGTTCAGATTCGCGGTATCCTAGGGCATCGTATACGTGTATTTTTCGATAATATTGAAATCTTTGCTGATTATCCGAATTTTTCGTATTATCTAGGGGAAATGCGCAACTGAGTTGGTTATAAACTCGGTGGGCGTCTAAGGGTTCAGGGGCGAATCCGCCAGCAATGATGTGGATACCAAGTTCTTGCGCGAGCGCAGCGAGAGTTTGTTCCCATCGGTGGTGGTGGCGTTGAGTTTGAGCGCGGAGGTCTTCCCCAAAAGGCAACATCGTTGCTTCGGGGAAGACCACCAGCTGAGCACCTTGTTGTTGAGCTTGTTCAGCGTAGTCTCGAACTGTTGTGAGATTTTCAAAAATGTTCGGTGTTGAGTGTATCTGCGCTAAAGCTATTTTCATGGTGCGTTCTATTGTCCGCTGTTGTGTTATTCAGTGATGCCAGCAGCTTTTTTAAATTCTTTGACCATATCGGCTGCGTTGGTTGAGGAATTGACATTTTCAAGGACTTTTCCATCTAGCACGAAGCTTGGAGTTCCTCGTACTCCAATTTTTTTACCTTGTTCGAAGGACGCTTTGATGATTTCTTCTGTTTTGCTGGCAGAATAGTCCGTTTTGAATTGGTCTATGTTAAGGTCGAGTTCTTTAGCGTAGTCCGTAAATTTTTGGTAGGCAGCTTCTTCATTCTCAGATTCTTCCCACATCTTTTGTTCAGAGAAGACCTTTTCGGAGAAAGGGATGTATTTCTTCTGGTTTTGTACACAAATCATTGCACGTGCTGCAGAGATAGAGAAACGGTGCATAGGTAGTGGAAAGTTTTGAACGGTGACGTTGAGGATACCGTCGAGTTCTCCGGCTGCTTCAAGATAGGCGGGGTCAGCTTTTTTGCAGTAGGGGCACTGGTAATCGGTAAAGAGTGTGACGGTTGGTTTATCCTTGAGAACGGTATTGAGGTGGTATCCGTTGTCGTCTCGTACACCGGTGTCTACGGCTTTGGTGTTGCCGTGAGATGAGGCGGTGCTATCTGTTGTTCCGCAGGCGGTGAGTAGGAGTGTTGTAGCGGTGAAAGCGCTGACGCCAAAGAGAGCACGTCGGGTGTAAGGGGTATTTGTGTTCATGGTTGTTTCTCCGATTCTATGATGGTGCTATTACTAGAAAACCATAGTGTATTGGTGTTTCTTGAGCACGCACCGTCATGAGACACAAAATATTTGCTGTGAACTGGCGTAAGAACGGGTGTTCTGGTACAGTGTTTTTCGTTCACTTTAGGGTGGATTAGGCCTCCATAGCTCAGGGGTAGAGCATTTCCCTCGTAAAGAAAAGGTCGTCGGTTCAAATCCGACTGGGGGCTCGATATTCAGCGCTTTTACCATGGTCATGGTAAAAGCGCTGTTTCAGTTAACAGGCTTTCTTTTTCGTTGAACTATTCGTTGAGGTGTCGTTATTAGGTCTCTTTGAACTCTTTTTAATGCTTTCCCAAGAAAATATATGTTTACTTTGTGTGCCTCTAGATACAGTAACTATAAAGCGTTATTGTATTAGTACACTCGCTTTTAAAATTTTCTCATTTTGGAGGAAACTCTCTCATGCAACGGGAGCATTTCACATTCGATAAGCATCGAACAGGACTCCGTTATTCGCGCGGTTTTATCCTGCTCTTTTTAGTCGCACTCCTACCCTCAGCAGGTATCTGGTTCTTTTACCGTTCCCTTTTTCCCATAGATTCGTCTCTTGTAGGCACAGTAATCCTCACTATTGTTACAGCATTATCTTGGGCGTACCTCATCGGGTATGCAGATGACCGGCACACTGCAGGTTAACAGTTAAGGCGCTAATTACGCCACAATCCGTAAGTTTTCGCAAGTTCAGAAACTTTACGTGCACGCGCCAAACGTGGAAGGTATGAACCGTCTTTGGGAACTGCACCATTTGTTGATTCGGCTAACATTTCACGTGCCCATTGAATTTCTTCTTCACTAGGAGCAAGCGCAATATTAATAGTTTCTGCTTGCTGAGGGTCAAGAAGTAATTTTCCGGTCATACCGTGGCTTGAGGTCACAGCGCAGTCACTCATCAAAGAGCCACCGTGTTTACCTAGCGAAGGGCCGTCAATAGGACCAGGCAAGCCGCCAACACGTGACGCTAACACAAGTTGAGAACGCGCGTAGGATAAGGCAATAGGGTCATCCGAGACGCCTGTATCTCGACGAAAATCACCCACTCCGAAGGCTAGACGGAACGTCCCCGGTGCACGCGCAATATCTACCACGTTCACCATACCTAAGGCAGATTCCACTAATGCAATAACCGGTGTACCAGCTGGCATCATCATCGCAGTTCGAGTCACTTCATCGGGGTGCTCAGTTTCTGCCAACATGACTCCGCGTAGTCCTTTAACGTTGCTGAGTGCTTGAACGTCTTTCTTCCAGTGTTCTGTTCTCATGCCGTTGATTCTGGCCCAAGTACTGACTTCCCCATTGAGCAGTTCAACAATTTTTTCACGCGATTCGTCTTTAAAATCTTCAGGTGTCCCATCTTCAAGATCGATGAGGATGGAATCTGATTCTGACTCTAAAGCATTTGCGATATCTTCTTCAGAAGAAGCGGCTGAGACAAGTAACCAGCTGCGAGATAGGCGGGCAGGCAACGATGCGGCACGTTCATTGCGGTGAAAATGTGGCATGAGAGCTGTACTCCTAATGAGCCGATGATATTGTTCATCTCCAGTGTATAGATAGAGTCCTCAAGACTCCTAGAACTATGACGGTCTGAGAGCAGCTTTATCGAAAATCAATAGCCCTTGTCATATCCTCTAAAAATAGTTAAAACATCACATTTAAGATTCCTTACATCATAAGGTGTTTTATAGAACCTCGGAGTAGAGTGAATAGGTCGTAGCCTCGGCCTCTGAATATTTAGGAGTTTTAGTGCCTTCACCTGCATCACCTGATATACACGGTAGTTCTTCGTGGCTTGTTCCCGGTTCTCGTGAGCTACGCATGATTCTTATTGGACTGTTGTTAACGGTTCTTTTAGCTGCGCTAGATCAGACCATTGTTGCTACCGCATTGCCCACTATTGTTGGTGATTTAAACGGATTAGAGCATATTTCGTGGGTTATCACGGCATATATGATTTCTTCGACCATTACCTTACCCATTTACGGTAAGTTAGGTGACCTTTACGGACGAAAAACTCTCTTTCTATTTTCGGCGGTAGTTTTTCTTGTCGGTTCAGTGCTCTGTGGTGTGGCAGGGTCTATGTGGCAGCTTATTCTTTTCCGAGCAGTTCAAGGCATCGGTGGAGGTGGAATTTTTACAGGTGCAACAGCTATTCTTGCCGATGTGTTAGCGCCACGCGACCGTGGACGCTATATGGGCCTTATTGGGGCAGCTTTTGGTATTGCGTCTGTTGCCGGTCCTTTATTAGGTGGTTTCCTAACTGATGCACTGAGCTGGCGTTGGGTCTTCTACGTGAATCTTCCATTAGGTGCTCTTGCGTTGTTCTTTATCCTCAAGTTTTTGCATCTTGGTACACCAAAACACGCTACGCCGCCACGTATCGACTATCTCGGTATTATTCTGATGGTTATTGGTTCATCATCGCTTATTCTGGTGTCGAGCTGGGGCGGAACCGTGTACCCTTGGGGTTCTCCACAAATCATGGCTCTCATCGCCTTAGCGGTAGTCAGTGTTGCGCTCTTTATTGCGGTGGAGTTACGCGTTAAAGAACCGTTGATTCCTTTAGGTATTCTCAAAGACCCTAATGTGTGGGTTTGCGTTTTCATGGGAGTCGGTGTCTCTGCTGCGATGATGAGCGTGGGCGCGTACCTTCCGACATTTTTCCAAATGGTGTGGGGTGTTTCTGCAACTGTTGCTGGTCTGATGATTCTTCCTATGACTTTTGCTCAAGTTGCCGCCACAATCATTTCAGGTCGTCTAATTTCTGCTACAGGAAACTATAAGTTGTATCTTGTTGCTGGGCCGGCTTTGATTATTCCGGGGCTTTTTGGGTTTAGCCTTATCGACCAGCACACATCGTACCTATGGTTATCGGTGTTGATGGTCGTGATTTGTGTTGGTATCGGTTTTACGTTGCAGAATACTCTACTGGTTGTTCAAAATAGTGTTCCTCCACGTGATATTGGGGCAGGAACTTCTACAACAACATTTATCCGACAATTAGGGGCTTCTCTAGGAATTGCTGTTTCAGGGTCTTTATTTATTGGTAATCTCACGGCTTTTACACAACAACATTCTGCTCAGATGACAGCGCAGTCTCTCAACGCTCAACAACTCAGTTCGCTTACTCCACAGGTTTTGGCGTCTTTGCCGGAGACTGCTCAACAGCTAATTGCTGAAGCATTTTCTACGGCGATGCCTCCTATTTTCTTGTTCTCTATACCAGCGGTATTGTTGAGCTTTGTTCTCAGCTTTTTCATCCGACAGGTACCTCTACAAAAATAGGGGTTGAGAGATGTTCAACGGGCAGAATCTTCGCAAGGGAAGGTTCTGCCCATTTTTCTCGATGGATAGTCCGCTATATTTTCTAAAGTTTACGGGCTTTTTCTTATGCGCTTTTTTGCTGAGCTTTTGTATGTACGGACGCAAAATGCCGATCTTTATACCGTAACGCGGGAACTTCAATGCACCTATACATCAGGATGCCAAGAGTTAGACCGCTTGCTACGAGTGTTAGCACTAAGGCTGGGCGAGGAAGCATTTCAAGGTGTGGCTCAAGAAAATGGTAAAGAACATCGTGAGAGATATAGATGCTGTAGCTTGCTAGTCCTAAGAGCTGTAGGCCTTTCCACCGTAAAATATTCATCAGCTGCTCACCAAGTTTTTCACGAATCGCAACTTGCCCCCATAGAATCATCATGGCTGCGGCAATAGCTTGAATGGTGTAGCGAATTGTTTGGCGGAAGAACTCATCGCGAATGAGCAGAGACACAAGATATAGAAGCACGGCAAGAATCACGATTGTGTTACGCCCCATGAGAGGAACAGTTCTACCGTCACGGATTCTTCGCGTATTTCGGAACCGAGTACCAACGACACGGCGACCTTGAACTGCTGGAGTATTGCGGTAGGTAAAGAACCATAGTGCAACTAGCGTCCCTAGCGCAATAGCTTCAACACGAGTTCCTGTACCAAAGTAGATACGGTCTCCGGTGGCGTGGTGAAGGCTTAAATATATGCGAGAGCAGATTGAATAGATGATAGCGGTTGAGGCAATGCCTGCCACAATTTTTTTATAGTGTTTGCTTTTCACGGCGAAGAGCCAGATGAGTGCAAAGACAAGGTAGAACTGTTCTTCAATAGACAGGCTCCAGGTCACAACAGAACCGGGTAGAACTGCTACCTGTGAGTCTAGGTAACGCCAGTTGAAGAAGAAGAATATTTGTCCGAGGAAGTCGATGATATCGATTTTTCCGCCAAGGCTCATATAAATCAGCGTGGGGATAATTAACGCTAGGAGCATAGGTGGGAAGATTTTGATGAGACGTCGCATGTAGAATCCGCTGACGTCAAATCCTCCGGTTTGTTCTCGCTCTCTCAGAAGTAAGAATGTGATGATGAAGCCGGAGATGACGAAGAAAATGGTAACGCCAGAACCGCCAGGGACAAAGCTAAGACCTGCATGGGAAAATACGACGAGTAGGACGGCAAAAGCTCTCATAGCGTCGATGTGGGCGTAGCGGTTCATTGTTTCCTTTGAATTTGGGTTGATGTCAGCGGTGTTATTTGTCGTACCGTATCCATGAAACCATAGCTCAGAGGTTTTTCTTCTCTACTCTGTAGCCACATTAATGGCTACTAATGTGGCGGGTTGAGCCACGTGTTGTGTTGTATGTGCCGGTTGAGTATTTTTCCGAGGTATTCAGCGCCGATAGAGCACATGAGGAGCGGCGCCCATAACTCCATCGGCGCGTGGGTGAGTTCTATGGTAAATAGTGCCCCAAAAAGTGCTGATGATTCGCTAGCAGATAATAATGATGTCGCACCAAGGAGCATGAAGACCGGTAGTTGTTCGGGTGTTCCGGATGCGAGCGCGATATAGGCACCGATGCTTGCGCCAGTAGCTAACGCGGGTGTGAGGGTTCCGCCGGCGGCACCAGCTCGTAGGCTCAGAAGTGTGAGTAGCGGTTTGGTGATGGCGAGGATGAGGAAACTGCTGAGGGTAATTTTGTGGTGGAGTCCTTGTTCAATGATGAGGACACCGTTTCCTAGAATATTTGGCTGGTAGGTGGCGATGACTGCGGTGAGAAGCATGAGTGAGCATAGTTGTGCAGGTAGTTTCCACCAGTGGCGGGGGTGTTCTTTACGTATTTTTTGGATGATGTTTTGACTAATGATACGAAAGGTTGTGCCAAGTATTGCGCCGATAAGGATGGCTCCAATCACCCATATCCAGCTGGAATATTCGAGTTTGTATGTTGGTAGTTGGTAGTAGGGTGTGGCGCCGTAGATGGCTCTAGGGATGAGGACTGCAAGATAACTGATCGTTAGAGCGGCGAGGAGTTTGCTCCATTTTTTGGTGGAGGAAACGATGCTGATGGTGTAAGCGGCTCCAGCGTATGGGGTGTTGTAGACTGCCCCGAGTGCTGCACCGCAGGCGACGGCGGTAAGAAAGTTGCGTTCTTCTGGGGTGAAGTGTTGTGGGTGATAGAGACGGTGAGCGATGGTTGCTGCAAGTTGTCGAGGAGCGGCTTCTCTGCCGATGGAAGCTCCTGCGCCGACGAGGAATACTTGTGTGAAGGCGTCAATGGTTGTTCTGGTGAAGGGGTAGTGTTGCGCGCGTGTGGTGATGATGTCTTGGGTGCTAGGTAGGTTTTTTTGGCGTAGTTTCCACCAGCAGATTCCGCTGATGGCGCCAGCGGTTGCCATCATAATAGGTGTTAGGTGGGACACCTGTTGAGTTTTGCTGATGAGGTTTTCGATGAGGTGGAGGAATTCGGTCAGGAGCACGCCGATGATTCCAGCGCTAAGAGCAACGGTGAGGGCGGCGAGGGTGAGGAGTATGTATTTGCGCCGTGGGCTGGTGGGGTGTTGTGGGGTGTTGCTCATCGTGTTTTAGTTTAGACGTTTTGGGGTCTTTGATGAGTACTGGCAGTGTTTAGGCGGATGCACTAATTTTTTGTTGTGCGTATTCGTTGTGTCGTTGTGTTGTTTCGTAGTGTGCTTGTTGCAGGAGTTCTTCTGCACGTTCAATGTGTTCTCGTACGGTTTCGACACGTCGCATGACGATTTCTTGTCGGTTGCATTGGAATTCGCAGCTTCCGGCGCAACGTACCATGGCAAGGGCCTCTGCGCATAGTGCGACGGAGTTTCCGGCACGAGATAGACACCGATGAAGTTCTGAGTAGACGCCGCTGGGTGATGCGGGGATGTCGGTGCTGTTGCTGGGCGCTAGTTGTTGGGCGCGGGCTGCGATTGTTCGTACGCGTGGTAGTAGATCGGCTAGGGCGTTTGCTTCTGGAACGACGAGTTCAAGGGTTCCGTCGTCTGGTAGTTTTTCGAGGATTTGGTGGAATCTGTCGATTCCACGGTTGAAGCGGTCGTGTGCGCGTCTCCAGATTCCTTGACCGAGTTCTGCGTCGTTACGGCGTCCTTGTAAGAAGTCTTTGAGGCTCACGTTCTCCCCCTTTCATCTACTTCCTTTTTCTTAGGTTACCCTAAATTAATTTGCTGACACTATGTCAAACGCAACACTACGTTAAGAAGATTGAAAAATCACCTAGAGAGGGGCCGTTTTTGACTCGTGCACCTTCACGATTCATCTAATATTTTATGTTTTCTGACACAATGTCACCGTTAGATTTTGTATTCCTTTTGATTCTCTGATAGATTCTTCTACGGATGGTTGTCCGAGCGGCCGAAGGAGCTGGTCTTGAAAACCAGTAGGCGGTAACCCCGTCTCAAGGGTTCAAATCCCTTACCATCCGCCACGTAAAACCGTGTTTCTCATGAGTGGGAGACACGGTTTTTCTTTTAGGTTAAAGAACGGCTGGCTCTGACAACAGAATTATTTGACCACACCCCACAAAACAGCTAGTATGGTGAATGCTGTATTGCGGTTGAGTCAGATGTTGACGGGCTAAACACGATACGGTGTTGGAGACGTGCCAGAGCGGCCGAATGGACTTCACTGCTAATGAAGGGTCGGGGTTAAACTCGACCGGGGGTTCAAATCCCCCCGTCTCCGCCACATAAAAATCCCTGGGTGCTTTCATATGAAAGCACCCAGGGATTTTTATGTTCTCCTCAAAACTTAGAAAGTTCTAAAAGAAACTAGTCGCGCATCGTGATCTAATAGTTCAGACCAAGAAGTCTCCACCTCAAAGACCGCAATCGAAGAGGGCGGAAAACCATAAGAGATATCCATGAGTGATTCGTAGTCAGATGTTGAACTCATTAAATCCATTGCTGCATCTTGTACGCCCGGCAAGTGAGCCACTAACATCATTGAGCGAACAGAATCGGGGGTATTCTCAATACACTGACGCAGCATACGAGCTGGAGCGTTATAGAGCCTCTCGTCGAGGGAGGCAGTTGGGGCTTTTTCTCCGAGAGCTTCACATACCCATGTTGTTGTCTGCCGAGTGCGCAATGCAGCAGAAGAAACGATCATTTCGGGAAGAGTTCCTGTATGGTGCAGCCATTCGCCCGCGGTTCGGGCTTGAAGGTGCCCGCGAGAGGTGAGGGGGCGGTTGAAATCGTCCATACCCCAGTCAGCTTCAGCGTGACGCATCATAATCAGCGTTCGCGTGTCATCTGGTCTTTGTGAAAGTTCTTCAGCCATAAGCACCATCTTAGCCGGTCTCTAGCTTTGAGCTAGAAACTTTTTGAGGGCGTACACGGTCTCTTCCGGCTGGTCTGCGTGCACCCAGTGTCCAGCATTTTTAAACACAACTTTTTGCACACGTGGGAAGAGGCTCCTCATAACAGGGGTATCTTTTGATGTGATATATGGCGAGCGCCCTCCTGCAATCCATAGCACCGGTCGGTTGAAGGAAAGGTTGGGGTTTTGCCATCCCATAATTTTCGGCAGGTTTTCAAAGAGCATTTGTAAGTTGGGTTGCCAAGAGAATCCTTCTTCTGTACGAATGAGGTTTTGAAGTAAGAATCCTCGCACGCTAGAGTCTGGCACGGCTGGTGTTAGCATCCTATGGGCTTCGGCCCTCGTCGAGAATTCCTCGATAGGAAGTTTCAGAAGAGAGCCAAGCAGATGGGTAAAGTTTCCGTTAGAAGCTGAGGGTGCAATATCTAAGACTACGAGCTTTCGCACGAGTTCTGGATGTCTTAACGCTAAGAGCATTGCAACCTTTCCTCCCATGGAATGTCCAACGACATCAACAACGGGGGCGGGTTCGCCGTGGTATGCGCAGATAGCTTGTGCGACGCTATCTGCCATGTTGTTATAGTCGAAGGATTCTGTCCATGGAGAGTTTCCGTGGTTGGGAAGGTCGATGAGCAGAATTGTAAAGTCTTGTTCAAGGTTCTTTGCAATTGCGGTGAAATTTTTGCCACGTCCCATGAGTCCATGCAGAAAGACAATAGTTTTTGAGCCTGTTCCTAGAGACGTTATTGAAAGAGTTGGTGTGTCAGCCATAGTTTTTGTTTTTTCGTGTTTCTCTTTAAACCCGTATAGGCGCCTATTTTCTAGACGCCTACAGGGGTTTTTATGCTATACGTTAGTTTAGATAGAGTATTCGGGAGCGGCCCAAACAACAACTTCGGGGTGCTCATAGAATCGGTAGCCTTGTCCTCGTACAGTACGTACCGTGTTAGCAAGACGCCCCAATTTTGAACGGAGTCGGCGAATATGAACGTCGATAGTTCGTTCATTGGGTGTTTCTTCAGCATCTCGCCAGAGGCTTGCGAGTAGTTCTTCTCGCCCAACGGTGCGTGCACCGTTTTCAACGAGGTAGTTCAAGAGTTCAAATTCTTTGTAGGTGAGGTTGAGGACTTCCCCATCTAGGAATACTTCTCGACGGGATAGGTCAATAAGAACACCAACGGAGTGAGCGGGTTTGTGCTCTTGGGATGAGTATTGTGTCGAGGAGAATGGCTCAGGCTGGTGGTGCACGGCGGTTGGGTCGCCTAGTGCGTTGCGTACAACTTCAAGGTCTGTGCCTTCTGCGCCGGATGGTGCCAGCGCAACGGCTGCGTAGGAGTCAGCTTCTGGCACGATACCTCGGGTGTAGTCGCGTAGTTCTTGTACGATGCGTACGAGCGAGGTTCCGTTTGATGCTGCTGTTTCTTCAGAGAGCCCGACATAGATGACAAAACCGCGTGCTTCGCTCTCGGGGTGGTTGAGTTTTGCTGGTGGGTTGTCAATGTGAGGTGTTGTCATAGGACGCAGGCTTGCGGGGTGTTTGGGCATGTGACGTCCCTGAGTTAGGTTGGTCGCAGTGCGTTGAGTTGATACTCTGTTCCGCTGGGAGATATGGACGTATCCAGGTGCTCCGGACATTCTTTTTACCTGTCTTCTTGTGGTGGGATAAGAGCGCGCATCTAGGTGGTTGGTGCAGGATCTTCTGCTTTTTCACGTATGAGGCTCTTGATCGCTTTACCGTTTTATCGTTGTATGATTTCGTCGATAAATCAAGTAACATTCCTCTGTTTTTTGGACGTTTGAGGGAAAAATCTCAAGAAATGATGTCTATACAGGCTTGCTTTTTCTCATATTTTGATACATAAAAATTCGCAAATATTATTTTTTATACACAAACAACCTGTATTTTCGGGGCGTACACTTTTGTTTGATATACACCAACCAACAACACCGTGTAGCACTAGCGATTTGTCAAGACTAACCTCAACTTTTCTCCTTTTTCGTCCCTACTAACACCAAGATCAATAACCAGTCCCAAACTCACCCAGCCTAAACCACACAAGACCACACACCTCACAAAAAGCTCCCACCACCATCGCATTCTTCCAAGATTCACAACAAAGCATACGTACTAAATAGGTACACTAAGCCACCACCAACACCGAGCGACTCCAACATAACAACACCAAAACTCATCCATAAAGTGAGGAGCACTCCTTCATGCCAACACTTTCCCACATTTATCCCAAGAGTGTAGAAAAGAGCCTCTAAACACCACCCCAGCAACCCAAAATAATCTCACAAAAAATTACACTCAAACACTACGCAAAATATTAAACAACACGGTTTATACATTTTGTATGCAAATGGGGGTATAAGAGCGTGAACTCTTATACCCCCATTTAATAAGGTCAAAAATTTTTTAATGACGAAACGCCAGACGGTCCAATATCTGGCTACTGAGCAAGACCATATAGACGGTCACCAGCGTCGCCAAGACCAGGAACAATATACGCCTTATCGTTGAGACACTCATCTTCAGCAGCCAAGAACAAATCAACGTTCTCGAACCCATCAATGCCCTCACGTAAAGCAGCAATACCCTCAGGAGCGCCGATAATACACAAGCAAGTAATCTGCTCCGCACCACGAGCACGCAAGAACTTAATAGATTCGATCAACGTTCCACCCGTTGCAAGCATCGGATCAAGAACATACACCTGACGCCCCGACAGATCTTCAGGCAAACGCTCAGCATAGGTCACGATATCTAGAGTCTGCTCGTTACGAGCCATTCCTAAGAAACCAACCTCAGCAGTAGGAATCAAACGAGTCATACCCTCTAACATTCCCAAGCCAGCACGCAAGATAGGAACAACCAACGGACGTGGCTTCGTCAGAACCTTACCAGTTGTCGACGTAACAGGAGTGACAATCTCACGCTCTTCAGTACGAATAGTACGAGTCGCCTCATATGCCAAAAGTGTCACAATCTCTTCAACAAGCTGACGGAAAATTGGAGACGGTGTGTTCTTATCACGAAGAACAGAAATTTTATGTGAGACCAACGGATGGTCAAGGATGGTTAAACGCATACTCTCAAGCTACCATTTTCAGCCCAAAACTGTACCGCTGTCTCGACGAAAAACACAGGCTGTGAAAAAGATAATCACCACCGCACCACAAGGTCAGCATAAAAAGAGCCTCTCCACACTGACTTGCAGTATAGAGAGGCTCATCATCGCGGTGACGGAGGGATTTGAACCCTCGGTACGGGGTTACCGTACACAACATTTCGAGTGTTGCACCTTCGGCCGCTCGGACACGTCACCAACTGTGGCAAGTTTACCTGTTAATACCAAACATTCTCAACTTTTGAGCAGAAAAATTCGTCTCACACAGTTCCTCAACTCAAAATACACGTCCTAGTGCGCAATATAAGAATCAACCGTCAACATCACAGCACGAGTAGCGTCCTCAGAGGTACGCTCAGCAGCATGAATTTCACGGTCCATTGCAAGCATAAAAATAGACCCAAAAATAGAAATAGATACGGCCTCTGGATCTTGAGCATGGTCCACAGGGTAGCGAGTCCCAATCGCTTTGACCATATTTTCTAGTTCGCTCACCAAATCCTGACGAGTCTTCACAATCGCCTCAGACCAAGGTTCTTTACTGCGCCAAATCTCAGTAATCCACAAACGCGCAAAACCAGGATGCTCAGCCAAATATTCAAAAGCTTCCTTAATACCAGCCCTCATCGCCTCACGCGGATCAGACTTTTGAGACCCCTGTTGCACCCGAGTCTTCAAAAGCTGCGCACCATATTGAAGAAGCTGCTCAATCATCGTCTTTTTAGAACCAAAATTATAATAAACAGTTCCTTTAGAAACTCCAGCTTTAAGCGCTACTTCTTCCACCGTCGTCGCCTCAGCGCCCTTCTGGCTCATAATCTCCAAGGCAGCCTGAAAAAGCTTGAATTGCGTACGGTTAGTACGCCCCGGACGGCGCGTTACCGCAGCAACCGCAGGGGTAGGATACTGAAAATCTGAGACAGATTCATCTTGAGTATGAGACACCGACATTAAACTGCAATCTCCGGATTAAGTTTCTTCAAATTCCATGTGCGATTCTTATAGGTTCCAATAAACCCTAAGAATAAACCGAAAACACCCCATGCGGCGAGAACAAGTACATCACCTGTAATCGCACCATAATCAATTCCATAGGCCAGACGGCGTGTACCGCTGAGAGCATACCCCATCGGAAGGAACGAATGTAACCAACGAATAGACATAGGTAACGTTTCATAGGGCATCATACCGCCAGCAGTTACCAACTGTACAATAAGCACCACAAGCGCTAAAAGCTTACCAGGAGCAGATAACAAAGCTACAAAACCATAAATCACAGCGGTATAAACGCAAGAAACAAACGTTAAGAACAGCAACAAAAGCCACGGATGTTCCATCTTGAAACCAAGACCAAAATGTACCGCCAAGAACAACAAAAGGGTTTGTAATACGCCAAGAACAGCAAAAGGCCCCCAGCTACCAATAGCAATACGTAAGGTCGGAGCAGAAGACGCCAAAGCTCGCGTATTCTCCGGTCGTAGCGTCTGAACCAGCATCAAAGCGCCAATCCATAATGCCAACACAATAAAGAACGGCCCCATGCCTTCACCGTAAGTGCTTCCAGAAGCTAACGACGTCTCCTTAAGCTTGACAGGATGAGACATCACGTTCGCAATACGACGTTGCTCTTCCTCATTCAGTGAAGGGACTTTGTTCGTTCCCTCCTCTAGTCCTTCAGAGAGTTCTCCGGCACCATCTTGAAGCTTTTGAGTTCCCGAATGAATCTCTCCAGCACCCTGATCCAGTTTTGAGGCCCCGTTGTGAAGTTTCTGAGCACCAGAATGAACACGGTCAATTCCATCGTTGAGAGAATACTGCCCAGAAAGTGCTTGTTGCTCACCGTCAGCAAGCTGTTCAGCACCCTGAGCAAGCTCCCCCGCCCCCGAAGATAGGCGATGCGTTCCATGAGCAAGCTGCTCAGCACCATCAGATAATTTTTGTGAACCGTCAGAAAGCTGGTGTGTACCATCAGCGAGTGTCACAGTTCCTTGACTCAATTGAGAAGTACCTGCGACAAGGTCTTGAGCACCATGATGAAGTTTCTGAGCGCCCAAAGATAATTGGTGCATATTCTCAGAAACTTTTTGAGTACCATCAGCTACCTGTTGAGCACCTTGGAAACTCTTTTTTGCACCGTCAGCTAGTGAAACAGCACCAGTCTTAGCTTGTGTTGTAGCGCCTGCAAGCTTTTGAGCGCCTTGAGACAACTCATGAGTAGAAGAAAGTAATCTGTTGATATGTTCGCCAACCGTTGACGTTCCATTCTCACATAGAGAAGAAAATTCTGTCATTTGAGCAGATATACCTTGTAAGACGGCAGTGTTAAGGTCTGTCAAAACCGCCTTATTTTCTTCTGACCCTAAAAGTTCAAGCATCTGCTGTGCTTGTTCTGGAGTCAGAGTTCCCTCTTGAACAAGAGCTTGCAAACGCCGTTCAATGTTCTGGTGAAGTTGTGCTGTCACGTCATCTGTCAGCTGGTGAGCATAGTGAGCTACTTGCTCTTCTGAGGTAGGAGCCTGACACATGGCGTTAAGCCCCGAAGCTAGTTCAGGTAGTGGGGAATCTGCCAGAGTTTTGTCTAAGGTTGTGTTTCCCTCAGCTAAACGGGCGGCACCTTCGTCGATAGCTGTTATACCGTCTGCAAGTTTTTGCGCCCCCGTAGAGAGCGCTTCAGTACCGTTTGCTAATTTTTGTGCACCATCGTTGAGTCGTATAGTGCCTTGGTCTAGCTGTTGAGCACCATCTGAGAGCGTTTGAGTGCCCTGAGCCAGTTGTTGGGCTCCACCATCGAGTTTTAAGGCACCTGTTGCAAGTTTTTGTGCACCTTCAGCCGCTGATTCGAGGTGAGTGTTAAGCGTGTTTGCGCCATCGGCTAGACGAGAAGCCCCGTTCTGAGCGTCTTGCGTACCGTCTGAGAGTCGATGTGCGCCCTGAGCAAGTTTGGCAGATCCGTCCGCTAGTTTTTCTTGTCCAGTAAGAAGCTTAGTAGAACCGTCTTTGAGCTGTATTGTTCCGTCGCTCAGTTGTATTGTTCCGTTGTTGAGCGTGCTAGTTCCATCTTTGAGTTGCCCAACAGCATCGCTGAGAGTGATAGTTCCTTGGTCTAGTTGGTTGGCTCCATCGCTAGCTTCGTGCAGGTTTGAGTGAATGGTAGTGAAACTTGCGAGTAAGGCATTCGCTGTTTTATCGCCAACTTCCGATGCCACAGAGTCACGAACAGCTGTTCCAGCTTTTGCCACGATATTTGTCAGAATATAGTTGTTTGCATCGTTAGTAACTACTTCAATCCCCGCAGCTTGGGGGTCAATATCAGGAGTTTTGCCGTTTTCGTCGGGTACAAAAGACCCAGCAGATTGCAGTTTCTGAGAAAAATCTTGAGGAATAATTAGCGCAAAGTCGTAGACTCCTCGAGTGACATCTTCAACAGCTTGTTCTCGAGTTGATACTTTATGCCACGAAAAATTCGCTTTATCAAGGAGAGTTTTTTCGACGTCTTCTCCGATGTTTATGGTTTCGCCGTCTTGGGTGGTTCCACCGGAGTCGAGCATGACTAACGCACCAGGAACGTCATCTACAGAATCATAGGGGTCCCAGTTTGCGTATAGATATATTCCGCCATACAGCAAGGGAATACAAGCCATCGCCATGAGAACAAGTTTTGGCAGCATTCCTGCGGTGAGGCGTTTGAGTTCAGCGAGAGTAACTCTGAGGATGCTCATTTATTGTTGTTCACTCTCCTTTGCTGTATCAGGTTTATCTTGGGGAAGTTCGTGTTCTTTTTCTTCGTTCGAGAAGTTTGTTTCTGGATGTGAATCTTGTTCTTCGTGTGTTTTCACGTTTTCTTCGTTGAGGAGTTCATCGTGTGCGCTTCCTACCACGGCCTGTTTTCCGTCCCAGGTGGAGGAAATATGAGGGACAACAGCGACGACGGCACGGGGGCACTCTTCATTTTCAGCTAGTTGTAGAAGGTATGGTAGCCACATGCGTGTGTGGTTGAGGTGCCGTGAGGGGGTATCAAAAACGAGTAAGTCTGCGTGCTGATAATTGGCGGCAAGAGTGGTCATAAGGCGAATATTTTGTTCTCCGGTTACTTGTTCATTCCAGAGGTTATCGAGGTCTTCCAATCCGTGTTCTTTAAGCCATTTCCCAGAGCGTGGTCTGGTAAATGGCCCCATGGTGTAGCTCAGCATTTCTGATACGTAATCACGAACTCTCATATGGTTTTCTGGTTCGTTGATGTTCGGAGAGTCGATCAGTTCTGAACGACGACGAAGCTTTTTCATACTGGATTCTTCTCGGGAAGGCTTTTGAGGGTCTGTCCAAAGAATAGTTCCGCCAGAAGGTTTCATTCGCCCTGTGAGTGTTAGCGACAGCGCGGTTCTTTCGAGCTGGCTATCTGCTTGGATGAGGATGACTTCTCCGCGGTTGAGGGTGAAGCTTGTACGGCCAAAGAGCGCATTATGCCGCCCTTTGGCCCAGATGTTATCGACGATGAGCATATTCTTCTCCCCCTATGAGCCACGTATTCTTCTCTGTGAGAAAATCATAACTTGAACTCGTCGGTCAGTTTCGGTGTTTTGGTGTGAGATTTTCAACCAACTGCTGGCAGAAATATCACACCGAGTACTCAGCACTAGGGGTAACTTTCATGAACACCAGTCGTGAAGAACCTCAAAAGTGACCAGATGGACCGTGACTTTCTGAGCGTTTCTTTTCAAAAAAAGTTTTCATAAGAGATGCGCATTCTTCTTCTAAAACACCAGAATACACCTCAACAGAATGCGGGTATCTTCTATCACGCAGAACGTCATATAAGCTCCCTGCCGCCCCTGTTTTTTCTTCCCACGCGCCAAGAACAACAGTTGATATTCTGCTCAACAAAATTGCGCCAGCACACATAATGCACGGTTCAATCGTCACAACTAACGTGCAGTCCTCTAAACGCCACTGTCCACGTTGTTCGGCAGCTTCACGTAGAGCAATGATTTCAGCATGAGCGGTAGGGTCTTGGTTTTTTTCACGCTGGTTGTATCCACGACCAATAACACTTCCATCTGAAGTAACAACCAGAGCACCGATAGGCACATCTGAGCTTTCTAAAGCGTGCTCCGCTAAAACTAAAGCCTCTTGCATCCATTTATGATGGTCTTGCCGTTTAACGCCACGCGCATGAATATATTCTGTGTTACACATATAAACTACTCAAATACTATTTTTATCTAGGAAACAGCTAAAGCAAAAGGATAAACACTATGTGCTCCAGCCCGACGCAGCTGACGAGCAATAACCGTCATACTCCATCTAGAGTTCACACAATCAGAGACAAGAAGCACCCTCGGATGATGCGCCTGCAAAAAATCTTTCATCGAGTCAGGAACCACATAAGAGTTCCACACCCCTAAACAACGAAAAACAGAATTGCCTTGCTCATGCGAGGTTGGGTGCACCAGCTGCACATCTCCTAAATCTTTAAGGCGCCCTGTTTGAGCAAGACCACGAGCAAGAGAAGACGCTAAACGCGGACGACGTTCAGATGGAATCCCAATCACAACCTGAGGACGATTCTGCCAGTCCCATTGAGCAAGCACTTTCACGCAAGCTCTACCTAATTCAGTAGATATTTCACCATCTTCAGCATTTTCTTTAAATATCTCTCGTAGGACATTACCCCACCCAATATCGCTCAATCGTGCCAGTGCTCGACCTTCACAGGCGCGCTCTTCATCGGGAATTTTTGAGCCCTGCGGTATATCTACGTCATCTTCAGCAAAGATACTTTGTTCAAGAAGTTTTTTAAGTCCACTTGGCCACATGCGACGAGGCTCAATATGAACACCAACTTCGCCAAAACTTTGTTCAGCAATATGACGAGAAGTGGAGCTAACCTGTTGTGGATACCAAGTTCCTGAACAATTATCACAACGCCCACATTTCTTGGCAGTAGCGTCATCTAACTCTTGTGCCATGTAGACCATACGACATGAGGAAGTGTTAATGTACGAAACCATTGCTTCTTGCTCATGCTGACGCGTTTGCGCCACCTTTGCATAGCGCTCATGATCGTATTTCCATGGTGTTCCAGTTGCCACCCAACGTTGAGAAACTCGATATACGGCGCCTTCTACAGAAAGTACCTTTAAAAGAAGTTCGAGGTTGCTGCGACGAATATCAACCATAGTTTCTAACGCGCTAATAGTCATGGGTTGATTCTGTTGCCGAGCTACTTCTAAGGCAGAAAGAACAGCAGAACAATTTTCTTCAGTGGGCATAGAAGCAGTTGCAAAGTATTCCCAAATATCTTGGTCTTCTAATCCTGGTAACAACAAGACGTCTGCTTGTTGAGTGCCGCGTCCGGCACGACCGACTTGCTGATAGTAAGCAATGAGACTCGATGGAGCGCCACAGTGAATCACAAAACCCATATCTGGCTTATCGAAGCCCATACCTAACGCACTTGTGGCAACGAGAGCTTTAACCTTATTAGCTCGCAGTGATTCTTCTGCTTCGATACGTTCTTCAACCGACATCTTCCCGCTATATGGTTGCACAGCGTATCCGGCAGTTTTAAGAATCCGCGCAATATCTTCTGCAGCAGACACGGTGAGAGTGTAGATAATTCCGGAGCCGGTGAATGTCTTAAGGTGCTCAACAAGCCAAGCGATGCGCTCTGTCGGATCTTTCATCTGAAGAACCCCTAGCCGGAGGGAGTCACGAGAGAGAGGACCACGCAGAATGAAGATATCGGAGCTTTGTGGAGAAGAGTTTTTTAGCGTCTTGTGAGAGTAGTTAAGCTGTTCTGCAATGTCTTCTATCACTCGTTGGTTTGCAGTGGCTGTTGTTGCCAGTATAGGAGTAGTGGGCTTTAACTCTGCAATGATATTCCGAATACGTCGGTAATCTGGGCGAAAGTCATGCCCCCAGTCAGAGATGCAATGTGCTTCGTCAATAACGAGCAGCCCAAGGGATTCGACGATTTCTGGTAACCAGCGTTCGCAGAAGTCTGGATTGTTGAGACGTTCTGGCCCGATGAGGAGCACGTCTAGAGTGTTATCACGTAGTTGTTGTTGTATTTCATCCCAGTCAGTGACGTTTGATGAATTGATGGTGGCAGCTTTGACTCCAGCACGAGCGGCTGCTTGTACTTGGTCACGCATCAGAGCTAGTAGTGGAGAAATGATGAGAGCAGGACCTGCCCCATATGATCTCATCAGTAATGAGGCGATGAAATATACTGCAGATTTTCCCCATCCAGTACGTTCGATGACGAGGGCTCTACGACGATGTTGCACAAGAGCTTCGATAGCTTCGTACTGTCCGGGGTGGAAGGCTACGTCATTTTTTCCTGTGAGTTTTCTGAGAAGTTTTATTGCTTCTGTATGTAGCTCAGGCTGATGCGTCTGCGAGTAATTCGACATATCTTGTAGTCTACGGAAGCTTCTATGGATGCTAAAGCCTTTGAGAAGAGATGTAGGTAATCTTATGTTCTCGGCCTATACGGAGCTTTTACCTAGTAGAATCGGCAGGAGTTTACTTTCATTAGACCGTTATCAATAGGAAAGTTTTTTATGAGCCATCTTCTTTTGGCAGGTGTTCTTGACATGGTGCAGATGCCTATCGCGTTATTAGGTATAGATATCGAGAAGATTCTTGAGCAAGCTGGCCCATGGGCTTTGGCTGTGGTCACGTTGATTGTATTCATTGAATCTGGTGTGCTGTTCCCGTTCCTTCCGGGTGATTCTCTCCTCTTTACTCTCGGTCTTATTCACGTTCAGTTGGGCTTGAACCTTTGGGTTATGCTCTTGTGCTTGTGTATTGCTGCTGTTGCTGGTGACCAAATCGGTTATTATTTGGGGCATCGTTTTGGTCGTAGATTCTTTAGCGCCGATGCGAAGGTGTTGAACACTAAGAATCTTCATGCGGCAGAAAGTTTTTTTGAAAAGTATGGTGGCAAAGCACTGGTTCTTGCACGTTTTGTTCCTATTGTGCGTACTTTTGTTCCGTTAGCTGCAGGTATTGCGAAATATCGTTATCGTGATTTTGCGAAGTGGAATATTACCGGTGCGATTACGTGGGTCTTTACTCTTGTCTTTGCTGGTGTACTTTTAGGCGGTATTCCTTTTATCCGAGACAATGTTGAGGCTATCGTTATTGTGATTGTGGTTGCCTCTGTTCTTCCTGTCGGTGTGGAATATCTTCGGGAACGTCGTAAGGCTCGTCGCTCTTTCAAATAACAGTGGTCATACAGTAAAAGGTGGATATCTCCGGTGTTGGAGATATCCACCTTTTACTGTATGAGGCGAGATTAGTGAGATTCTTGTTCCATCAGTTCGCTGAAAAGTTCTGCGTTGTATTGGAAGCCACGGAGTGTTTCGTCAACGACGTTTTGACGTTCTTCTTCGCTCAGAGGTGCGTTATCAAGGAGAGTGCGGTATGAATCTTTGAAGATTTTAGGCTTGGGTAGCTCGTCGAAGCGATACATACTCAAGGCTTCTGAGCTAATTCCGTAGTGACGTCCCATCAGCACGGCTACTGCCTGCCCGCCGGAGAGGTCACCTAAGTAGCGTAGGTAGTGGTGCGAGAGGAAACGTTCTGGCGCTTGGGCACTTTCAAGGATGCGCTGAGCGTACTTGGTCGTTGCAGGCAGAGCTGGGTCGATAGTTTCTTGACCGAGTGCTTTGATATCGGCCCGGATTCGCTCGGTACGCGCTAGTTCTGGCTGGTTGAAGGGTTCAAGCATTTTGTTGCCGGCTTCTCGGTAGCCTTGGGCAACTTTTTCGAGGGCTTCGTACAGGTACACATATTGGTTGAGTAAACGCAGGTAGCTTTTTTCAGATAGTTCGCCCTTCATGAGTTTTGTCATGAATCCCGAGTGTTCTGCTGTTGAGTGCAGTTCTTCGCTTTCGCGTTTGAGTCGTGCTGAAAATTTTTCGGCGGGGATTTCTGTTGTTGCAGTGGCGTTCATGGTGTACTCCTGACATTTTAGTGACACGGTGTCACTAAATAACTTACTGACATAATGTCATTAAAATTCGTTTTATGCAAGCACGCGCTTCACAACAGATGATAAGGTTAGGGTAACTAAACATGTATGCAATTAGCGTACATTGTTGTAGCCTAATAGCATCATCCCTAAATAGCCATACCTTTCAGAGGAATATCATGCCGACACAACGCACAAAGCGCTCCTACGCTTTCTTGGCGACCGCAGCAATTGGCCTTTCCAGTTTCAGCACACTCCCCGCAACCCAAGCAGTCGAAACACCACCTGCAGCAAGCGAGCATATACAAGCCCAAAAGACTCTTGAAAACTCCACAATGACGTGGGGCGTCAAAGAATCTTTCCATAAATATGTCACCGGACCTATTGCCGCAGGAAACATCGAAGCAAGCGATGGAGCTTCCCTAAACGACCAACAAATTATCACGTGGGAACAGGGCCAAGGAGAATACTCCTTAAGCGCAAAAACTGGACACATAAATTTTGGAGGTGCTCTTCATTACACTGGACACCACGGTGTACTTGACATCTCACTCAAAGACTTCCAGCTCATCTTTAACGCTGATGGAACCGGAACTATCAAAGTTTCAGGAACATCTAAAGACATGACTGGAAACATCACAGACCTAGAAAACGTCGACTTTGCAAACGTTGTCTTGACACAACCATCTTTCAAAGACAACACCCTCACCTTCACAAACGCTAATGCAACGCTCACCGAAGATGGAGCGAAACTCTTTGCGAATTTCTATAAGGCTGGTACAGAACTTGACCCTCTGACTATCAGCGCACAGATTGCGCCAGAGCCTGCTGAGCCGACCGAGCCTGCTGAGCCGACCGAGCCTGCTGAGCCGACCGAGCCTGCTGAGCCGACCGAGCCTGCTGAGCCGACTAAGCCTGCTGAACCGACCAAGCCTGCTGAACCAACTCACGATTCCCTACAAAGTGTCGAATCAGCTCAAGCCACATGGGGCGTTAAAGAATCCTTTATCCACTACATCACCGAAGGTATCGCACAGGGAGAAATATCCCTCACCGACGTTGAAAACAACCAAAATGTTTTCGCCTTCACCAAAGTTAACGAATCAAAATCTGGATTCAACCCCCAAGAAAAAACCGGCGTGTTCGCATTTGACGGAGTCCTACGATTCACAGGACACCACGGAAAACTCGATATCACTATCTCCAACCTACAAATTCAGATACGCGAAGGATCCGGATACCTTGTTGCAGACATGAGCACCAAGTCAATGGACGGATCAACCACATCTGCACCTGCCGTGCACCTTGGAAACATCGATATCAGCTCTCTAAAAATAGAGAAAAATATCGTCTCACTCACCAACGCGCCAGTCTCACTCAGCACAGCAGGAGCACAAGCCTTTGGCGGATTCTACCAAGCTGGCACAGAGATGGCACCGCTAAACCTTCAAGCTCAATTAGGTGAGACCACAGACAACACGCTCTCCTACGACCGTGCAGAAAATCACCCAACTAAGCAGGATACCGAAGAAGAAAAACAAAGTTCACATTCTCAAGACTCTTCTGAACATCCAACCCAACAAGGGAATACAGCTACTCCTGAAACCACCACACCCAAGGGCAACTCTCATACACACGTATCACGTAACCCTTCTTCTGCTTCAGTAGCAACCTGTGTTCCAGTGCAAATCACCGAAACAGTACCTGGTAAAACCACTCAGGAAAGTACAGGAAAGAACATCATCTCAGCAGGTGTTCTTGACTGGGGACTTCGCACATCATTCCGCAATTACGTTGCCGGAGGAATTGCTCACGGCGGATGGAACCTTGACGGAGTTACCTACAATTCTGGTGCATTTACATGGTCCAACGGAACAGGAAATATTGAAGGAGCAAAAGGCACCATATCCTTCAACGGCTCCATTAACTTCCACGGACATGACGGAGTTCTCAACACAACGCTTTCTAACCTTCGTGTAGAAATCAACGGAAAACGCGGAACTCTCTACGCACACGTCAACGCGAACTCCATGGAAGGCAAAAACGTTGACTACGGAATCGTCGCTTTTGCTGATCTTGACCTTTCAAAGATGTCAATGAACGAGCAGAAGATTTCTGTTGTTTCTGCTCCAGCAGTACTCACCGCAGCTGGAGCAAAATCCTTCGCAGGCTACTATAACGCCGGCGAAACACTTGACCCCATCTCTTTCTCCGGAACTCTTACACCCGAAACAAAGAGCGTCACAGGTCAGCCCACAACAGTCACCCGAACTGCATACCGTGGAGCAGGATGCACAGCTGAACAACTCGCATACACCGGAACTTCCCAAACTGTTCCATTCCTCATTGCTGGTGGCGGAATGCTCACCCTCGGTGCAATGCTTCTTATCACAGCTCGTCGCCGACGCACAGCATAACCTCACAACGCTATCGTCGATAGCTTCAATCAAGCTGTTCGGGTAGATTACCCATCCGTTGTCTACCCGAACAGCTTTTTTAAAACCACAATTTTGGAGTTTCCATGCGCCCAACCATATCCTCTGCTTCCCTCTCTAACCCATTCCGCGCTGTTATCGTACTTTGTTTGATTCCTCTCCTATTCCTTCTCACTGGTTGTGGAGTAGGAACACTCAATAACTCTCAGCAAAGTTCATCATCACCATCATCTAACTCGTCAGCTCAGGCAGAATCTGAACATCTATCGGAGCTAGAACAAGGAACAAAATACCTCGAAGAACACGCATCAAAAAACCCCAAGGAACTAACTGGTACTGCAACAGCACAAAGCGTTGGAGCGGTGCTTCCTCTTGAAAACCCACAACAACCCCAGCTACCTGTAACAGTCACCGACCATCAAGGCACAGAAGTCACCGTAGAAAAAGCTGACAGAATTCTAGCCCTTGACCTGTACGGAACCCTTGCCGAGACAGTGCAAGGACTAGGCTTAGCTGACCATCTAGTCGGCCGCGTTACCTCAACAACAGAACCGTCGTTAGCACAACTTCCAGTTGTTACGCAGAACGGCCATGACCTCAACGCCGAAGCTATTATTGCTTTACATCCTGACGTAATTCTGATGGACACCACAAACGGCCCTCTAGAAATTACAGAACAGCTACGTAGTGCTGGACTGACCGTCGTACATTTTGACCCTAAACGTTCTTTACATACCATCAGTGAACAAATTACTGCCGTTGCGCACGCATTAGGTGTTCCTGAATCTGGAGAACGTCTCAACAAGCGAGTCAGTGCTGAGCTATCTCTCGTCCAAGAATCTATTGCGCGTGTAGCACCCAAGGAAGACTCACAAAAAGTATCCATGGCGTTCCTATACGTACGTGGTACAGCAGGAGTCTTCTTTGTTCTCGGTCAAGGTTCTGGAGCTGACGATCTAATTACCTCAGTTTCCGGTATTGATGCGGCCTCTGAAGGAGGCGCACAAGGAACAACTCCTGCAACATCTGAAGCCCTCGTTAAACTCAACCCCGATTTGATTCTCACCATGACTGGCGGATTAGAATCAACCGGAGGATATGAAGGATTTTTAGCTCGTCCTGGTGTCAGTGAAACAACTGCTGGTAAAAACCATCGCATTATTGATATGAACGACGGTCAGGTTCTCTCCTTTGGGCCTAATACTCCAGCCGTATTACTTTCCTTAGCTCAAGCAATTTATATTCCTGCACAGGAAGCGAAAACCTCCTAGTGTTCACCAGTTGGATTCAGCAAAGAAAAGTTACCCTAACGTTCATGACAATGTCGGCGCTCTTGATTGTTGTCGTGCTAACTTCTGCCGCTCTTGGCCAGTTTCAGGTACCTGTTACTGAAGTATTTTCTTCCATCTATCGACGATTCTTTGGGGGCTTAGACACCTTACAGCTCTCAGATGCCACGCTATGGAATATTCGTTTTCCCCGCATCCTTCTTGGAGTGCTTGTGGGTGCTGCTCTCGGTGTTTCTGGTGCTGTCATGCAATCAATTTTTGGTAATCCGTTAGCAGAACCAGGCGTTATTGGAATTTCTGCAGGAGCAGCCGTTGGAGCATGCACAGCTATCGTCTTTGGGTGGACGTTCCTTGGAATTTTTACTGTTCCAGTTTTTGCGTTTTGCGCGGCTTTACTCACCACAGCTTTGGTATATATCTTTTCTCGCTCACACGGTAAAGCTGAAGCTCTTTCGATGATTCTTGCCGGTGTCGCAATTACGGCAGTTGCAAATGCTCTGATTGCTTTAATGATTTTTATCGCAGATGACGCTTCTCGTGACCAGATTGTTTTTTGGCAGATGGGCTCACTCAACGGAGCAACATGGAAAGCAGTCTATACAGCTTTTCCTATTATTGTGATAGGTCTTGTCATTTGTGCATATATTGCTGCTGAGCTCAACCTATTAGCTTTAGGAGAAAGAGCTGCTCAACACGCAGGTGTTCACGTTGAACGTCTTCGTGTCGTCGCCATTATTGCAACAGCCTTATTAACGGGGGTTGCCGTTGCTTACGCTGGAATTATCGCTTTTGTAGGTCTTATTATTCCGCACGTATTACGCCTTATTTTAGGGCCGTCAAATATAGTGCTTTTACCAGCCTCGGCACTAGGCGGAGCATTATTAATTGCTTCTTCTGATTTAGCAGCACGCACTCTTGTTGCTTTTGCAGATTTACCTATTGGTATTTTTACAGCACTTGTTGGTGCCCCAACGTTCTTCCTCCTGTTACGAAGGACCATCAAAAAAGGACGTGTATAGCGTGCTCAATGTTCATAATGTTTCGGTCTCTATCGGGGCGAAAGACATCCTTTCAGAGGTTTCTTTTAAGGCTCATGCCGGTGAAGTAGTCGCTCTTATTGGGCCTAATGGTGCTGGTAAATCGACGCTTCTTTCAGCAATTTGTGCCGATATTTCGCTCAGTTCTGGGCAGGTAGAATTTAACGGTATTTCCTTATCGTCGTTATCGGCTCGTGAACTTGCTCAAAAGCGTGCTGTTCTTCTCCAAAAAACGGAAGTTTCTTTTCCGTATTCAGTAGAAGAGGTCGTTGCGATGGGGCGCACACCGTGGAAGGGCACATCTGCTGCTCAAGAAGATGAAGATATTATCCAACGGTGTATGCGCATTACTGAAGTTGAGCATATGGCGTTACGGGATATTACGACGCTCTCCGGTGGTGAGTCGGGTCGTGCTCATCTAGCACGTATTTTTGCTCAGAGTACGGAGCTCATTTTGCTCGATGAGCCGACAGCAGCATTGGATATTTTGCATCAAGAGCAGACTCTTAAAAATGCTCGTGCTTTTGCTCAGCAAGGCGCTACTGTTGTGGTGGTGTTGCATGATTTAGATGTTGCTGGAGCGTACGCTGATTCTATTGTGCTGTTAAATCGTGGCAAAGTTATTGCTCAAGGGTCTCCTGAGCAGGTGTGTACCTCTCAAAGGCTCAGCGAGGTTTATGGTCACCCTATTGAAGTGTTGCGTCATCCTTCAAATGGTAGGCTTCTGGTTCTTCCAGAACGGCATGAGTCCTAGATAAAGGTTCTTCCATCATTTTTCTTAGGATATATACCTCCTAGGGATGAGGTATTCTGACGCTTCTGTGGTTACTCTGATATAGAGTCGTCTTAGGCTGTATAGGTCGTATATTTTATTCATCATCATAATGGGGTTTATTTCGTGAAAAATACTGGTTCGGTATCAACTGATTCCACGTTAAGTACGCCCTCGTCTGAGGATCTTATGAAGAATGGGCTAAATGAGGTTCAGGTTGAGCAGCGTGTTCGCGCTGGCATGACGAATCATCAAGATCAGTCTTCTTCTCGTAGCACTTTGACGATTATTCGCACTCACTTATTTACCCTTTTTAACCTTGTTTTGGGTCTATGCGGTGTAGTTGTTATTGCTTTGGGACGTTGGCTTGACACCTTATTTCTTTTGGCAGCGATTGCCAACGTTGTTGTTGGTTTTATTCAAGAGTTCTCTGCCAAACGTAAACTTGATCAGATTGCATTATTGCGTCGTGATCCGGTGAGTGTCATTCGTTCGGGCTCTGTTGTTCAGCTTCCTATGGAACAACTTGTTGTCGATGATGTTGTATTGCTCAAACGCGGTGATCAGGTCCCTGCTGACGCGTTAGTGTTAAGTTCTGACGGATTAGATGTTGATGAGTCCATGCTTACTGGAGAGAACGATCCAGTTGCTAAACGTCCTAATGACAAGGTTTTGTCAGCTTCTTCTGTTGTGGGTGGAACTGGCCGTGTCCGTATTTATGCAGCAGGTACGTCATCTCACGCAGCGAAGTTAGCTCAAGAGGCTCGAAAGTTTAGCGTTATTCATTCTGAGCTTCGCGCCGGAATGGAACGCGTAGTTCGGTGGATTACCTATGCGTTAGTACCAATTATTGCAATTGTTCTTAACGGGCAGATGGTAGCTGCTGGTGGCTGGCGCTATGCTTTTGAGCATAATGTCTGGCAAGACGCCATTATCGTTGCGGTGTCTTCTATTGCTTCTATGATTCCTCAGGGGTTAGCCCTGATGACAACGATTTCTTTTGCGACTGCTGCAGTCAAGCTTGCTCAAGATGATGTTCTGATCCAAGAACAACCTGCCGTTGAAGTACTCGCTCGTGTTGACGTGGTGTGTTTTGATAAGACAGGCACTCTCACTGAAGGCGGCGTACGTTTTAATGAGCTCCTGCCGTTATCTGTTCAAACATCACAGGACGACTCTTCTTCTGCCCTGTCAGAGGCGGGGCAACAGGCTCTTGCGTGGTTTGGTGCTGATGAAAACGCTAATCCTACGGCAGCAGCTTTAGCTGACGGTTTCCGTGTTGTTCCGTCAAGCCCCGTACGCGGTGTTATTGCATTTTCGTCTGCATTACGGTTTTCTGCGGTGGAGTTTGATACTGGAGCGTGGATATTAGGCGCCCCTGAAGCTCTCTTAGAGGGTGGCTCTGCAGAAAGAGAGCGTGCTCAGCAACTTGCTTCTAGTGGATTGCGTACAATGGTGCTTGCCCATGCTTCATCTTTGGAGCGTGACGCAAAGGGTGATGTGTTACCTCGTATTCCCGCTGCGTTGAAGCCACTTTGTTTTGTAACGTTCCGCGAGCAAGTTCGTAAAGAAGCACCTGAGACGTTGGCGTATTTCCGGTCACAGGGAATTGATTTGAAAGTTCTTTCTGGTGATAATCCGCAGACTGTTGCGGCAGCAGCAAAGACTGCTGGTATGGATGTTTCTGCTGGTGCTATCGATACGTCCTTATTACCTGATGAAGGCCCTGAACTTACTGAAGCCGTGTTGAACCATGCTGTTTTTGGTCGTGTGAATCCTCAGCAGAAGAAGAATATGGTTCTTGCATTGCAAGAGCATGGTAAGACTGTTGCGATGACTGGTGACGGTATTAATGATGCGTTAGCTCTCAAGCATGCTGATTTAGGTATCGCCATGGGAAATGCTGCTCCAGCGACGAAGGCTGTTTCTCGTTTGGTTCTTTTGGATGGACGTTTTGACCGGTTACCGTCGGTGTTGGATGAGGGCCGAAAGATTATCGCCAATATTGAGCGTGTAACGAATCTCTTCCTGTCAAAGACAGCGTTTGCGATTTTATTGGGTATCACCTTGGGTATTTTGTGTTGGAAGTTCCCCTTCTTACCACGTCAGTATTCAACAGCTGATTTGTTGATTGTTGGTGGCCCAGCGTTCTTTATTACGATGTTCCCTAATACTCGTAAATATGTTTCGGGATTCTTGAATCGTGCATTGCATTATGCGATTCCTACCGCGGTGATTATTACGACGATGCTTGTTAGCGTTAATTTCTTAGGTCGTTCTTTGGGTAGCGCTGTTGTTGAAGAACAGATTCAGACGGCTACTTTTATCACGTTGACCATGATCGGTATTTATAACGTGACAACCGTTATACGTCCGTTGCGCTCATATCGTTTAGCGATGGTTGGGTTGCTCTATCTTGGTATGGTTGCAGCAATTCATGTTCCTCTCTTACATGAATATCATCAGTTTATGATGCCTCCGGCAGAGCTACATCTGTGGTCTGTTGTTCTTGGTGTTCTTGGCATTGTTCTTGTGGAAGTGAACCTACGTGTCCATCAGCGTTGGTTGCGTCGTTATCACCCTCAAGCTGTTGAAGCAGAACGTGCGGCTCGTCTCTCATAACGTTTCCAAAAATCAGTTTTGGTGTAAGAAGGATGGTCGTTTTAGACAAGTTTTTTAAGATATTTCCCTTGGAGATATTCCTCAAACGAAATATATACTTGTCAATTACGTTTTATGTAGATAGCTGTTATTTTCTGCGGGTATTGCAAGAAAACGCTCAGAGGGTGTAAAGTTACTGCCGAAAGCGCTTCTTCAAGCGTTTACTCATACCATCACAGGATTGTTACTGAGATAGCAGGCAAGACCTGAGTTACATTGTTCAACATCATCATTTTTAGATGCACTATTTGTTGAACCACCGGTTATATTACGGTAGCTCTCACAGCAGAGAACTACTTTCCAAAGTATTACTTTGAAAACTCGGTGAGGTGTAGCTCGGGTCTTTTATGTTTTCTCAGGACTTTCCGCACACACCAATCCAGAAGGAGTACCAGTGAACAACTCCGAGATGGGTGCCAAAATCCTCGAAGGTCTTGGCGGCCCAGAAAATATCTCGCACTTCACTCACTGTGCAACCCGTCTGCGCGTGACCCCTAAATCACGCTCAGCAATCAACACCGAAATGATCGAAAAGGTCCCCGGTGTTCTTTCCATCATCGAACAGTCCGGACAGACTCAAGTTGTTCTTGGCGACAAAGTCGAAGCTGTTTACAACGACATGCTCAAACTCCCCGGCATGAGTGCTATTGGAGAAGGCTCCAACCAGTCCTCCGCTGAAGGCGAGAAAAAAGCAAGCGTACTAACCCGCGTATTCGACGTTCTCTCCGATTCATTCCGCCCTGTTCTTTGGGCGTTGCTTGGCACCTCGATGATTTTGACCCTCATCGTATTCATGCAGCAAATTGGATATTTTGGCCAGTACGTTGACCTCACCGGCGAAACCGTAAACATCGACATCGTTAACGGACCTCGTCTAGCAGATCCAGAAGTTGCTGCAAAGATGCTCGATGAGTGGCGTCTCGCTTACCCCTTCTGGTTCCTCATGCTCGCTGCATCACTTTCTGTTTTGCAGTTCATGCCCATTATGATTGGCGCTACCGCAGCTAAGCGCCTTGGTGCAAACATGTGGGTTGGTGCAGCTATCCCTGCAGCACTCATGACCGGTGTATTCCAAGGCTTCAACAACATTGCAGTTGATGGCGTTGTCAACGTTCCATTCCTCGGGCTAGACCTTCCGCTATACGTTATGAACTACACCGGACAGATCTTCCCACCGCTCTTCGCTGCCGCACTTCTTGCTCCACTTGAGCGATTCCTCAAGCGCATTATTCCTACCATGCTCCACATGGTATTCGTGCCCATGATTTCTGTCATGGTTTTGGTTCCTGTTACTGCGTTCCTTGTTGGTCCTTTCGGTATCAAGTTCGCATTGGCTATTTCTGACGTCATCGGCGGAGTTAACGAAGTTGCTCCTTGGCTTGTTGGCGGCCTCATTGCAGGTCTCTACCTCTTCATGGTTCCACTTGGTCTACACTGGCCTTTGAACGCTGTGATGATTAACAACCTTCAGACCATCGGTACCGACTTCATTCAGTCCCCTATGGGCGCATACAACTTCGCAGTATTCGGTCTTGTTACCGGTGTTGCTATCCGTGCTAAGCAGAATAAAGAGCTTCGTCAGACTGCTGTTGGTGCAGCCGCTTCCGGTTTGCTCGGCGGTATTTCTGAGCCTTCCCTCTACGGTGTTGTGCTTCGCTACAAGCGCGTTATCCCCATCATCTTGGTTCCCGCTGTTATCGGTGGCGCAACCATCTCCGCTTTGGGTGTTAAGTCTTACGCCTTCGCGTTTACCTCCTTGCTATCTATCCCTGCAATGCAGCCTGCTGGCTACTACGTCATCGGTCTTGCTATCGCGTTCTTCGGCGCAATGGCTGGCGTTCTTGTCTTCGGCTACGAGTCCAAGACTCCTGCTACCGGCAAAGTAGCTGAGAAAGTAGCTGCTACCGCTGGTGCTGCTGCAGGCGCTGCCGGTGCCGCTGCTGGTGCTGTTGCAGATAAGGCTCAGGCTGCTACCTCTGCGGTTCAGGAAAACCTTCCTTGGGCTTCTGGTGAAGCAGTGGAGATTTCTTCCCCTCTTGAAGGCGAAGCTATCGCATTGTCTGAGGTTCCAGACCCCATCTTCGCAGCTGGTCAGCTCGGTAAGGGTGCAGCAGTTGTTCCTAGCGGAAACTCTGTTGTTGCTCCTGCTGCAGGCAAAGTTGCCGCCATCCCCGCTTCTCGCCACGCTATCGGCCTCAAACTCGATAACGGTGTAGAACTTCTCATTCACGTCGGTATCGACACCGTCAACCTCAACGGCGAAGGCTTCAACGTTCTCGTTGCTAAGGGTGACCGCGTCGAAGCTGGTCAAGAACTTCTTACCTTTGACCGCTCCGTCATTGAAAAAGCTGGCTACTCCCTCGTCACCCCCGTTCTTGTCACTAACACCGTCAAGTACGAAGACGTTGCAGGCGTAACTGGCGATGTAAACACCTCAAGCAAGTTGCTCTCTATCACCGCTAAATAAGGGATTCTTCCTTTTCTCAAAGTGCTGATATAAAAGGCTGGGTGTCTTGCCAAAGATTTTTGGTAAGACACCCAGCCTTTATCTATTGAAGGAATATTTTTATGGGCGAAGAGACAAAACTTTATGCACGTGTGGAATACCAGCTTCCATAAATTCTTCACCGTATTCTTCAAACTCTCGGTAGAGCGTATCTTTGAGATAAGACTGAGCTGTTAGTTCAATACGATCAGCTAAAGTATTTTCTTTAATCCAGCGAATACCTGTTTCTAGAATGGTGCGTCCAAGTCCCGTTCCTCGAGCTTTCTCGTGCACTGCGACCCTTCCAATCGTCCAAGCCCCAGGCATCAGTTCATGTGATTCATCGACGTATTTGCCACAGTCGAACATCCGGATATACGCCAAGATTGTTCCGTCATCGGCCTGATGAAACATGTGTATACAGTTAATATCTGTTTCGTCAGGGTCTGGTTCAGTAATTTTTTGCCCGCGGGTAAAAACTTCGGCTCTGGTGCAATAGATTCCGTGCAGTTCGCGAAGGGTTAGCTCATCAAAAGATTTGACCGTAAAGTCTGGTTCTTGGTCTTTAGCCATCGTAACCACCTTAGAATCTGTCATTGTGAATAAGTGACCATAAACGAAAACCCCGCTCTGGAATATATACCAGAACGGGGTTTTTGCGGTGCGCCCTGTGGGGCTCGAACCCACGACCCACGGATTAAAAGTCCGATGCTCTACCAACTGAGCTAAAGGCGCTCCACCAAGCTCAAACGAACTCAGCAGGTACTACTATACAGCAATTATCGAAAAAGTAAAAACTCCACAGAGAATATTTTTAACGCGATAAGGAGCACATTTAAACCCTCTCACCCTCAACACTAAAAAACCTAGAATATCCCTATGCCCCAAAACCCTCAGTCCAACAGAACACACCACCGCCCCGTAACATTCTCCACTGAGGTATTCGACCGTTACCCTGGTGGTTCAGACCCCCAAACAACCGCACAGGCAGCACACTATTCAGCGCATGCACTATTACAACAAGGAAGAAAAAATACCGACCCAAACATTACCCAAAAACTTGTCCACTTCACCGACACCTTCGGCTTAGAAACACTCGCAGAAATGTGGTCACAAGCGCCTGCTCTCTCTTTACCTGGCGCACTCTGGAGAATCTACCTCATTAGAGACACCGTCCACACACATACAACACAAATCGCGCACTACTATGCTCGCGGAATGGAACAAAACTGGCGTTCTTCCCTCATCGCAGGTGTAGCAGACCCACCCACCGAACAAGAAGTCGCAGAAACCACCAACACCATTCTCACCGGAGCCTACACCGGAGATTTCGACATAGCGTTAGAACGTTTCGCCGCATTCTGCGCTGTTATCGCAACAGGACAACGAGCTACCGCGCACACCATCGTCTCGGGAAAGAACTCCCCGACTCCCCCACATCAGACAACACTGCAATATCAACTACGCCCCAGCGCAGAAGTACAGACAGAAGCACGCAGAAGAGCAGAACAACTACACGCCAAAACTCAACAACTCCTCACAATCTCCCAAGATCTCGAACAAGCAGCACAATTATGGCGAGCAGGCACCCTCGAATAGACACCAACAACGCTATCTACACATGCAGCATCATCGGTATCGAACGTTTGACATCCTTAGCAAAAGAGAAGAAACTAGATATAGATGTCAGGCTGCTAATAGGTAGCCCCGGGCTCCAAAAATATAGCCGCTACGAGCGGCCTTCCGCCGAGAGGCGCTCCCAGCCTGACATCGCCTAAAACACTTCCCCAGAACGGCTCATCTGCCTGCATCACCACTACGCACATCATAAGTTTGCGGGGAACCACCCAAAGGAAAGCCGTGTTTGACTATTTATTCCTCTCTGAGAACTCCTCCCTCAAGTCTCTAGCAGAACTTTCACGAAAAGTTATCAACTCAGCAGACATGCTCTCAGAACTCGTGGGCTCCATAGAACAAGCAGACACCTCCAACATCCTCGATGAGATGTTCACACAAGAAGCACAAGCACAAGACCTCTTCTTTACCACCATGACACTCGTACGCAGCTCCTTCGCTGCTCCCCTACCTCGAGAAGACCTCTACACGCTAGCAAACCACCTGATGACAGCGGTAGAACGCCTCACCAGTGCCGCACATGTGCTTTCACTACACCGTATCGACAGGTTCCCCTCACATCTGACCACGATGCTCGACCTCATCCAACGAGAAGCCGTCCTAACAACAGCTGTTATCCCAAAACTCGAAGACCTCAAAGGACTCGACGAATACTGGATTGACATGCTACGCATCTCACGCCAAGCAACACGCACAGCAGAAATCTACAGTGCCGAACTTGTAGACCAAAATAACAGCCAACATTATATGAAGCACTTCCAATTCATTACAGAGCTCAAAGCTGTATCTGATTCCATGAGAGCAGTCTCCGCGCAAATTGGTCGCATCGTGGTACAGGAATCATAAATAGTGAGCATCATCCTGTTTATCCTCGCATTTTTAGGACTCACCGGCTATCTTTTCGTCACGGGATTCCATGATGCACCCAACGCCGCCGCCGTCCCCGTACGAACCCGCGCACTCACACCAAGAATAGCGTTACTTGTCGGCGCCTGCCTTAACTTCTTAGGAGTCCTCGCTGGTACAGCCATCCTCACAAGCCATCACTCACAATGGGTGAAGGTACCGCTTAACAATGTAGGTTTAGCCATCCTCCTCACAGCTTTCTTCGCTCAAATAGTATGGGGACTCATCACCTTTTGGCTTAGGATGCCATCCTCATCCACCCACGCTCTTTTTGGCGGACTCATTGGCGCAGTCTGGGCGGCAAACGAATCAAATATTGCGACCGTTAACCCGCTCACAGAGTCTTTTAAAAGCTTCATTCTTGTTCCGTTTCTGGTGCTTCCGGCCCTAGTATTTTTCCTCTCGTGGGCAACAGTTTTTCCTCTATCTCGCCTGACGTCTAAGGCATATCCGCGTGCAGTGCATAAGGTCTCACGCCACGCAATGTCGATGTCAAACTCAGCTATTTCTCTCATACACGGGATTCAAGTAGGACAACGAGCATTATTGTTCTTCTTATTAATGTGTCTATGCGCAGATATATCGCTCACCCCGTTATGGGTTATCGTGGCCATCCTCTTCTTTGCGCTAACCCTCGCAGCAGGAACCCTCGTGGGCGGATGGCGTATCGGGCACACCTTTGCACATAAAATGGTTCAAATCGACCCATTCCGTGGTGCAGTTGCACAGGGAACAACAGCAATAGCTCTCTTCTTATCTCAAGCTTTTCTACACACTCCCGTATCTTCATCTCATTTTGCCTCCGCCTCCGTGCTCGGCGCAGGCATCAATCAAAGATTCTCTTCTGTACGTCTTCCTATCACACTCAAGGTTATTTTGACATGGGTGGCAACAGTACCAGCGGCGTTCTGTATCGCCTCATTATTCTTCCTGCTACTCTCCCCAGCTCTCAAATAGCCTCAAAATCTTTGCATGAATTATTCATGCACACTCGTACTGCATCACATATACGATGAGGGGTGTAACGCATACACGCGTCACACCCCTCATCTTCTAACCGCAGAACTTCGGTCTTATCCGAAACGACCAAGAATATAATCTTCAGTTGCCTGCTCTTTCGGTCGGCTAAAGATCTCTCGAGTATCACCGTACTCAATCAGTTTTCCAGGCTTACCAGTTCCAGCAATATTAAAGAATGCGGTCTTATCTGAAATACGTGATGCTTGGTGCATATTGTGGGTCACGATCACCACGGTATAGTCTTCTTTCAGTTCATTAATCAAATCTTCTACCGCCAAAGTAGAGATAGGGTCTAACGCAGAACACGGTTCGTCCATCAAAATAACTTCAGGTTTGACGGCGATAGAACGAGCAATGCATAGACGTTGCTGCTGGCCGCCAGAAAGATCACCGCCCGGCTTATCAAGACGATCTTTGACCTCATTCCACAGGTTTGCGCCTTTCAAAGAAGTCTCTACTAGCTCATCCGCATCACTCTTAGAAATCTTACGATTATTGAGCTTCACCCCAGCAAGAACGTTCTCGCGGATAGACATCGTCGGGAACGGATTAGGACGCTGGAAAACCATACCAATCTTCGCACGAACTGCTACAGGATCAACTCCCTTACCATACAGATCATGCCCGTCAAGGCGAATACTTCCGGTAACGCGAGCACCGGCAATAACTTCGTGCATACGGTTCAACGTACGTAAGAACGTTGACTTACCGCAACCAGAAGGCCCAATAAAAGCAGTGACCGAGCGCGGTTCAATCGTCATATTGACATCTTCTACAGCAAGAAAATCACCGTAGTATACGTTGAGGTTTTCAACATCGATTCGCTGAGACAAAAGAGTTTCCTTAACTATTGCGAGTGGGAGAGAAAAAGTATTATGAGCGGCTTGTCTTCGGGGCAAAAACCTTTGCCACCAGTCGAGCAGCTAGGTTCAACACCATGACAATGACGATAAGTACAAGAGCAGCTGACCACGCTCGACCTTCAGAAACGGCAGCAGCGGTTGGGCTAGTTGGTGTCATCAACTGGTAGTAGATGTATGTTGGCAATGTTGCCATCCAACCGCCAAACGCATTCCAGTTGATGGAGGTGACAAACCCTGCAGTAACAAGAATTGGGGCAGTCTCACCAATGACGCGCGCAATTGCAAGAGTCACGCCGGAAGCAATACCAGAAATTGCGGTAGGAATAACAACTTTCATGATGGTGCGCCATTTACGAACGCCTAGCGCATATGCAGCTTCACGTAATTCGTTAGGAACAATACGAAGCATCTCTTCTGCGTTACGGACCACGGTAGGAACCATCAGAACTGATAAGGCTACAGCCGCAACAAAACCTGTTCTTTCAGAGGGGTTAGCTGTTGCGAACGCGAAGAATGATGCCGCAAAAAGACCAGCCACAATTGACGGGATACCTGTCATCACATCGACGAAGAAAGTAATTGCTTTTGCGAGGACACCACCTTTGGCGTATTCCACAAGGTAGATAGCCGTGAGCAAACCGACAGGAACCGACATCACTGTTGCGAGAAGAGTAATCTCTAATGTTCCTACTATCGCGTGGTAAATGCCTCCAAGTACGGCGCCTTCACCGCTTAATGCAGCGTTATCGTGAACACCTGTTACACCCTTCATCGAGGTGCTCAACAAATCAACCGATAGGTGAGGCAGACCTTTAGAAAGAACAACCCAAATCACCGAGGTCAATGGGATAAGAGCACCGATAAAAGCTCCAAGAACTAGGAACCGTGCTAAAGAATCCACTCCACGGCGTCGCCCTTCAACCATTCCCGTCACTATCGGAGCAGCAATGATGAAAGTTACCGCAGAAAAGATACCCCAGCTAATCCACGAAAATCCAAGAACAGAAGCGAGCGCCGCTCCTAGTAGTACCGATGAGGTGGCTACTGCTAGAGGCATCCAGCGTGGTGCTCGGTGGACTCCAAAATAATCAGATGATGATAATGCGATACTCATGAGTTATGCCTTCTTGCGGTAGCGGCTGACAATAAGTCGTGCTGCAATGTTGACGATGAGGGTGATGACGAAGAGCACCAAACCGGCTGCGATGAGTTCTGACATGCGTAAGCCATAAGCTTCAGGGAAGTTCAACGCAATGTCTGATGCGAAGGTTTGGTTTCCGGAGGAGATGATGGAGGCGGTGAGTGGACCTCCAGAGAGTACGAGGGTGACGGCCATGGTTTCGCCGAGTGCGCGTCCTAGTGCCAGCATGACGGAGGAGATAATTCCGGTTCGTGCAAAGGGAAGGACCGTCATACGAATCATTTCCCAGCGTGTTGCCCCTAAGCCTAGTGCTGCTTCTTGTTGCAATTTGGGGGTTTGGATGAAAAGTTCACGGCACATAGAGGTGATGATGGGCAGAATCATGATGCCAAGGACGACTCCTGCGGTGAGGATAGTTTTACCTGTTTGTGAGGTAGCCCCAGAGAAGATGGGCATCCATCCCATGTGTGTTCCGAGCCAGTCGTAGATAGGTACAACGTGTGGTGCGAGCACCATTGCTCCCCATGCGCCAAAGATGACGGACGGGATTGCGGTGAGCAGGTCGATGAGGTAGCTGACCGGTTTCGCAATTTTCTTTGGCGCGTAGTGGGAGATGTAGAGGGCAATACCGATGCCCATGGGTGTTGCGAGAAGTAGCGCTATGGCAGAGGCAATAAGCGTTCCAACTGCTAGCGGGTAGATATAAGACCAGAAGCTACCTTCGGTGAGTTCTGCTGCTGGGGCGGAGAAAACTGGTGCTGCTTGGATGATAAGAAATATCGCAACGGACGCAAGAACAGCGAGAATGAGGATTCCTGCGCTGAGTGATATTCCGGAGAAAATCTTGTCGGTGGCGGGGCTACCTGCATGCGTTGCCTGTGCGAACGGGTTGGGTGTTGCGCTGTGGGAGGGGTGTGAACCTTGGGGTAGGTTTGTCCCGTGTCCTGGAGTTTCAGAATAGTGTGTTTCTGTTGTTCCTGGAAGTGTGGACCGTATTTGGGTAGTCATGGATGCGCTCTATCTCGGTTCTGCGTTCGTTGCTGATATTTATTTCGCGACGGTGATGGATTCGACGGCTTTTTGTGCTTCGTCGCGTAGTGCTGGTGTGAGCGGTGCTGAAGATGCGGCGTTAGCAGCGTCTTGCTGTCCTTTTTCGGATACGACGTAGCTTTCGTAGGCTTTGACGAGGTCTACGGTGTTCTGGTCTTTATAGGTGGAGCATACGATGTGGTATGAGACGAGCACGATGGGGTACGCCCCATTTTCGTTGGGGGTACGGTTGATGTCGATGGACATATCGTGTTCGTTCATGGAGCCAACTCGTTCAGAAATTTCTACAGTTTTAGCGGCAGATTCTGGGGAGAGTTTGACGTAGTCCTCACCACTTTTGACGGATACTGTTCCGAGGGTTCCGATAGCTGATGCGTCGGCGTAGGTGATGGCGCCTTCAGTTGCTACGGTGGTGGAGACGACACCGGAGGTGCCTTTATTTGCTTCACCGGCGTATTCAGAAGGCCAGTTACCGTCAGCTTCTTTACCCCATGCTCCGTTTGAGGCGGCTTCGAGGTATTCGGTGAAGTTTTTGGTGGTGCCTGAGTCGTCAGAGCGGTGAACGACGGTGATGGTGGTGTCAGGAAGTTCTACGCCTTCATTTTGGGAAGTGATTGCGGTGTCGTTCCATTTGGTGATGTCGCCTTTGAAGATTTTTGCGATGGTTTCACCGTCGAGTTTGAGTTCTTTGATTCCCGGTACGTTGAAGGCAATTGCGATGGGTGAGATATATACGGGGATGTCGATGCCGCCTTCTGCACCGCAGACGGCTTTAGATGCTTCGTATTCTTCTTTGGACAGGTGGGCGTCAGAGCCGGCGAAGTTTGCTGCTCCTGCAAGGAATGCTTTACGTCCTGCGCCGGAGCCGTCAGGAGAGTATTGTACGTTTGCGCCACTGTGTTCTGCAGCGAAGCCACTTTCCCATGCGGTAATTGCTGCTTGTTGTGAGGATGCGCCAATACCGGTGAGCGTTCCACTGACGTTGCTTTGAGCGTTGGATGAGGAATCGTTGGTGGTTGTTTTGACGGCGTTATCAGATCCGCAAGCAGAAAGAGCGAGTAGTCCGATAAGGGCTAGGGAGCCGGTGCTTGCAAGAGCTTTTGCTTTCACGAATTGTCCTTTTCCGTATGTGAAGAAAATCTGAGATATTCTCTATCTCAGCTGTATGGGTAGACAGTTGAACAAGTGTCGGTAGCTGTCTCATACAGGTGTAACTCTAGGAGTGGAAAGTTTCTCATAATGAACACTTACGTAAACGGTTCCTTAACTCTGTGCGATTTTCTTGTTCTTTATGTTGAGCGCCTACACTAGAGAGCATGGGAGTTTCACACGCGTGGTCGCGTCTTGTACAGAGTTTTTGTGACTGGTTTATGTCCGGTATGAGAAGGGTTCGTGAGGGATTTTTTCAGTCTCTTCAGATTGTTGCTTCTGGTATCGGCGCTTATATTTTTGCTCAGCATGTGCTTGGGCATAGTGAACCAATTTTTGCGGCAACGGCAGCGATTGTTTCTTTAGGGTATGTACGCGGTGCTACTCATGCGCGGAGGATGTTAGAAGTAACTATCGGCGTGACGTTGGGTGTCATTATTGGTGATGCGTTGATGCTGGTTCTGGGACGCGGCATTTGGCAAGCTGCCGTGATTCTTCTGATTTCTATTTTGGTGGCACGTTTTCTTGATGATGGCATTATTTTTACTATTCAGATGGGTTTGCAATCCTGTCTGGTGGTTTTGATGACGCCCACGGTTGAGGGGCCTTTTTTGAGGAGTCTTGACGCGATTGTTGGTGGCGCTTTTGCTTTCTTGATGATGTTTCTTTTCCCGAAGGATCCTCGTGTTTCACCTCGTTGGAATTCTCAAAAGTTATTGGCAGCTTATAGTGATGTGCTCAAGGAATCTGCTGCAGCGATAGAAACATATGATTCTAAGGCTGCGTGGATGGCGTTGGCCAGTGCTCGTAGTTTACAGCCGTTGTATGCAACAGCAGATGGTGAAGTGGTAACGGCTAAGGGTATGGCTCAGTTATCGTGGTTAGGTCGCAGTCATCGACGTGAGTTATTGGAGTTATCTTCTACGTTGAATGCTGTTGATTTGGCAATTCGTAATACGCGGGTGTTGAATCGACGGATGGCTTCAACATTGGATCATGTGCAACTTTCTGAAAGCGCCATTATTTCTTTAACGACGGTGCTTTCTAAGTTGAGTGTTGCGGTGACCTTGTTAGGTGAGGCGGTTTCTCACCGTGAGGAGCATATCCGTTTGGATCTTAAAAGTCAGGCGGAACGTCATTTAGTGCGTATTGCTCAACAGCTTGATCCGGTATTAATGGGTGTTCGGACATTAGAGGCAGAGTCTTTAGTGTTGATGGTTCGTCCTCTTGTGGTTGATTTATTGGAGGCTACGGGCAAGTCTCATGATGAGGCGGTTCAGTGTTTGGTGCCGTTGACAGTTTCGATGACAAAGCATGCGCCACGCACTCAGCAGATTCCGGTGATTCCTCAAGATCCTCAGAAACAGCGTGAACTTTTAGAGCAGGCTCTTGAACAGTCTGAAGATTCTTCTACTAGTGGACGAGGTTTGTGTCCTGATGATACTCGTGCGTTGAATATTGTGTTGCGCTCTCAGCTCAGAGGGGATCAGTAGTGCCATGTTGGTAGGCTGTATGTTGAGTTTTAGTGTGGAGGGTCGTTGATGAGTGCTCGTAAGTCTTCTCGTTCTGCGAATACGTATCGTTGTGCTGAGTGTGGTTGGACAACTGCGAAGTGGGTGGGGCGTTGTGGTCAGTGTCAGCAGTGGGGAACGGTAGAAGAAATTCATGGTGCTGCTGTTGCTAAGACTGCTCCTGCTTCTGCGGTAGCTCAGCCGGCTCGTCCTATTGGGTCGGTTGATTCTACGGTTGCTCAGTATATGCCGACGAGTAATCCTGAGTTTGATCGGGTGCTTGGTGGTGGTCTTGTTCCTGGTGCGGTGATTTTGATGGCTGGTGAGCCAGGTGTCGGTAAGTCCACGTTGTTACTTGATATTGCGGCTCGTTTTGCGCGTGGTACGGGCTCTGATTCGTCGCATCGGGTGTTGTATATTACCGGTGAGGAGTCAGCGGCTCAGGTGAAATTGCGCGCTGATCGTATTGGTGCGGTGGCAGATACGCTGTTTTTGACGGCTGAGACGGATTTGAGTGTGGCTTTAGCTCATGTTGAGCAGGTGAATCCGGCACTCTTGATTGTTGATTCGGTGCAGACTCTTGCTTCTACTCAGGTGGAGGGAAGTGCCGGTGGTGTGACTCAGGTGCGTGAGGTTGCTGCTTCGTTGATTGCTGCAGCAAAGTCACGGAATATGTGCACTCTTCTTGTGGGTCATGTGACGAAAGAGGGCACGATAGCTGGCCCACGTCTTTTAGAGCATTTAGTTGATGTCGTGTGCCAGTGTGAAGGTGATAAACATTCGCAGATTCGTCTTTTGCGTGCTGTTAAAAATCGTTTTGGCCCAACCGATGAGGTCGGGTGTTTTGATATGCATGAGGACGGGATTGCGCCTGTTACTGATCCGTCGGGGCTTTTTGTGTCGAGGACGGCGCACCCTGTATCTGGTACGTGCGTTACGGTAACGATGGAGGGGCGTCGCCCACTATTGGCAGAGATTCAGGCGTTGTTGGATCAGTCTTCTACTGCTCAGCCCAGAAGGACGACGTCTGGGCTTGATCATTCTCGTATCGCGATGCTTTTGGCTGTACTTCAGAAGCGTGCAGGGTTTCATGTGGGTTCTTTAGATTGTTATATTTCGACCGTTGGTGGCGCAAAAATTGCTGAGCCAGCATCTGATTTAGCGGCGGTGATGGCTTTAGCGTCGGCTGCGCAAGATCAGCCTCTGCCGCGTAAGCTTGCTGTTTTTGGGGAGGTTGGGCTTGCTGGTGAGGTGCGTCCTGTTCCTGGTATTCGTCAGCGTATTGCTGAAGTTGCGCGCCTAGGTTTTACTCATGTCATTGTGCCGGCTTCTCCTACGGGCGTGGGTGAGGTTCCTGCTGGTGTGAGCGTTCGGGAGGTTATTTCTCTGAACGAAGCTTTAGCGTTGTTGTTCCCTGCTGAGAAGTCCTCTAAAACCTCCTAATTTAAGGTTTATGTTGTTACTGGCATAAGATGGTTTTGTGCAGTCTGTCTACAGTGAACGTCTTCTTAAAACTATTGCTCGTATTGCTCCTGGCACCGAGTTGCGTGAGGGGTTAGAGAGAATCCTTCGTGGTCGAACCGGCGCTCTCATTGTGCTCGGCAATGATAAGACGGTATCTCAAATATCTTCTGGCGGTTTTGCGATTCATACAGAGTTCTCTGCAACTCGGATTCGAGAGCTTGCAAAGATGGATGGCGCTATTATTTGTGATCGTGAGGCGACACAGCTCATCCATGCTGGTGTTCAGCTTTTACCTGACCCTAGTATTCCGACGCAGGAGTCTGGTACGCGTCATCGTACTGCTGAACGTGTTGCGGTCCAGACGGGTTTTCCGGTGATTTCGGTGAGCGCGTCCATGTCTCTTATTTCGGTGTATGTGGATGGTATCCGTTACACGGTGGAAGATTCTCAGGTGTTGATGAGCCGAGCTAATCAAGCGATTCAGACGTTGGAGTCTTATACGAAGCGTTTAGAGCAGGTTCTTCAGTCGTTGTCTTCTTTTGAGATTGAGTCGAGTGTTACGGTTCGTGATGTTGCGGCTACTTTGCAGCGTATGGAGATGGTGCGTCGTATTTGCACTGAAGTTGGGTTTTATGTGTTGGAACTGGGAGTTAGTGGTCGTCTCATTGCGTTGCAATTGGAGGAGCTGACTCGTCCGGATACTCCCGATGCTCGAGTGATTCTTCGTGATTATTTGCCGGCAGAAGGAACCCCTGACACTGATCAGGTTGAGCAGGCACTTACGCGTTTATATTCTCTTGATGATAGAGAACTTGTTGATTTTTCGATGATTGCAGATGCTATCGGTTTGGATGGGCAAAATTTGGATGTTTCGCTGTATCCGCGTGGGTATCGTCTGTTATCGGGGATTAAGTCTATGCCAGGGGCAGTTGCTTCTCGTATTGTTGAACAATTTGATGGTTTGCAGGGGCTGATGTCAGCTAGTCTCGATGATTTGCGTGCCGTTGATGGTATTGGTGAGCAACGTGCTCGTGTAATTCGTGAATCTCTTTCACGGATGGCAGAGGCATCTTTGCTTGAACAGTTCAGATAAAAATACGGCGTATTATTTTTCAGCGTTAAAGGTTGAGCGCCGACAATGTTTTCACATTGTCGGCGCTCAACACGTTAAACGTTAAGGTTTGAGGTGCTAGCCGGTAACGATGATACGAACAGGCTTAGAGTGTACACCGTTTACGCTTGCAGTAGCCCAGTAGTGTCCAGGTTGGATGGTGCGCTTGGTGCCACAACCGAGGACGTTCAAAGAACGGTCCCAAGTAATCACTTTAGTGTCGGTTGCGCCGGCAGCAATTTCTGTCGGGTCGATGGCAGCAGCGTTGCACTGTGCATAGTTGTATACCTGAGCAGGTCCAGAGATGATGTTGACGTCAACAGCTCCAGCGTTACCGCCAACGGTGCAAGGAGTTCCAGCTGTGTTGGTGTAGGTTACTGCCATAGCGGGGAACTGTCCGGCGCCGTAGGAGTTCTTATCGACAGTCAAAGAAACAGCCATATCTGCTGCGGAGCAAGCTGATACTACGGCAGGGCTTTGCTCTTCGGTAGGTTCAGCGGTAGCAGTCTCGGATGCAGCTGCATCTTCAGTGCGCTGTTCCTGAGTTGGTTCAGCTGCAGCAGTCTCTGCGGCTTCTGCAGATGCACTAGCTTGTGCGTCCTCTTCTTTTTTCTGCTCTTGAGCATTATCTGAAGCCTGCGCAGAAGCAGAATTATCTGCTTCGTCTTTATCTTTATCTTTGTCGCCGTCTTTATTGTCGGCGTGGGCAGACGCTGAAGCTCGGTCTGTAAAGTCGCTAAAAGGAGCAGCTGAAGAACTGGATGCTGCTGTTTGTGAAGCAGAAGCGTCTGTGTTCTTGGATGAGCCGCTGAGCGCTCTAACAATAGACACGAAACCCCAGATAAGAAGGATCAGCACGAGAAGAAGTGCTAAGAGTGCAAAAATACGACGTCGGATGTACACCTGCTGTGTAGGCTCGTCGCCGTGTGGATCTTCGAAACCATTTTGAGACATATATCTAGAATAGCGTGTATCGTGCCAGTTTTCTGCCCCTATTGGCTATGGATATGTTAAATCCTTTATGGTGTTCTTGTGGCTTCTGAGCATTTTCATTCATCACCATCGGCACAAGAACTCGCCGTCATCCACCAAAACATTATTTCGTGGTTCGAGAAGAACCAAAGAGACCTTCCGTGGCGTGCCCCGACACGCACGGGCTGGGAGGTGATGGTCAGTGAGTTCATGCTCCAACAAACCCCCGTCAAACGTGTGTTACCGGTTTGGGAATATTGGCTTGAACGGTGGAGTACACCGGCTGCTCTTGCGGCAGAAGATTCTGCAACTATTCTTAGGGCATGGGGACGGCTTGGGTATCCTCGGCGCGCTCTTCGTCTTCATGAAGCCGCAAAGACGATTGTTGAAAAACATTCTGGTGTCGTCCCTAAAAGTTACGAAGAGTTAGTGGCGCTACCCGGTGTTGGCTCATATACGGCTGCTGCTATTAGTGTTTTTGCCTTTGGTGGCAGAGCAACAGTTATCGACACTAATATTCGACGAGTTCATAGCAGACTTGTTTTGGCGAAAGCCTTACCGGGTAAATCTCTTACAGCAGCGCAAACTCGATTAGCGCAGTCACTCATGCCAGAATCTTTAGAGGACTCTGTTCAGTGGAATGCGGCAACAATGGAGCTTGGTGCTCTTATCTGCACTGCACGTACCCCGCAATGTCAGGTATGTCCGGTGCAGGAGCATTGTGCGTGGGTTCGCGCAGGAAAACCTCCAGCAGATTACACCCCTAAGGGGCAGACTTGGCACGGTACAGACCGTCAGCTACGAGGTGCTATTATGGCGGTTTTGCGTCAGGCACTCACACCTGTGCCACCAGAAATGTTCTTTGATGCTCATACGGTAAATCATCGCCCAGATATTTCTGAGGAGCTAACGCATTTACATCAGCTCAATAGTCCTTTTGAGCAGAAAGAACGGTGTCTATCTACGCTAGTTCATGACGGGTTAGCTCAAAGAACTTCATCGGGTCTGAGCCTTTAAAGAGTGAGGTGTTTTCCCTGCCTTGCATTACACGTTCACGCGATACATAACACAGGAATCTTAAACCAGCTAAAACCTCGGTTGCCTGCTCCAGCTTCTTTGGAGTGTTCTACTCTCACATATGGCTAGGCAGATACAGGAAACTAAACCTCCCTCCCCCTGTGCAGGGGAGGGAGGTTTACTAGTCATTGACTGCATCCATGGTTTCTTGAGAGCTGAGGTGCTCCCAGGAATGCCTCTACTCTTCTGTTTCGGAGCTTTGAGCGTGCTCAACGATTTCTTCAGCTTCTTCTTCTGCCTCGTGGGCGGAGAAGTCTACTGAGTCCTCAGATAGCTCGCTCATCGTGACGGAAGAGAACACAAATTTTGCGAGATCTCCTTCGCCCACCGTGTCGACCGTGATTTTTTCTCCCGGTTTGATTTCTCCAAAGAGAATCTTTTCAGAGAGAACATCTTCAATGTTCCGTTGCATCTCACGGCGGAGTGGGCGTGCACCCATTGCAGGATCGTATCCCTTTGTTGCCATCAGAATCTTCGCAGAGTTCGTCAGTTCAATGCTCATGTCCTGCTCCGCAAGACGCTGAGCTAAACGACCAGTGAACAGGTCCACAATCTGCAAGATTTCAGTCTCAGAAAGCTGCGGGAAGACGACGATGTCATCAACACGGTTCAAGAATTCTGGACGGAAATGCTCTTTGAGGCTTTCCATCACGCGTGCTTGCATCCGCTCATAGTCACCTTCAACATCTCCAACGCTTTGGAAACCGACAGGCACTTTACGTGCCATATCACGAGAACCAAGGTTAGTGGTCATGATGATAACAGTGTTCTTGAAGTCGACGACACGTCCTTGCGAATCTGTGAGGCGACCGTCTTCAAGAATCTGTAGAAGCGAGTTGAAAAGGTCGGCATGTGCTTTTTCAACCTCATCAAATAGAACAACAGAGAACGGCTTACGACGTACTTTCTCGGTGAGCTGTCCGCCTTCTTCAAAGCCCACATATCCGGGAGGTGCACCGAAGAGACGAGAAACGGTATGTTTCTCTTGGTACTCTGACATATCCAAGGTAATGAGTGCTGATTCATCGCCAAAGAGGAACTCTGCTAGAGCTTTAGCAAGCTCGGTTTTACCAACACCGGTAGGACCAGCAAAGATGAAAGAGCCTCCGGGACGGTTGGGGTCTTTGAGTCCAGCACGGGTTCGACGAATAGAACGAGAAAGAGCTTTAATAGCGTTCTTTTGTCCGACAACTCGTTTGTGGAGTTCATCTTCCATGGTGAGTAGGCGGCTGGTCTCTTCTTCAGTAATCTTGTAGACAGGAACGCCTGTTGCGTAGGCAAGAACTTCAGAAATCACGTCGGGAGTCACTTCACCGAATTCGTCTCCGCCTTCGCGCCATTTCTTTTCTGCCTCATCTTTTTTCTCGATGAGTTGTTGTTCGCGGTCACGAATCTCTGCTGCTTCTTCGAATTCAGAAGCGGCGATAGCAGCTTCTTTTTCTGCTTTGAGCTGTGCGATACGTTCTTCGAGGTTTTTAATCTCTGGTGGTGCAGTCATACGTTTGATACGTAGACGTGCACCCGCTTCGTCGATGAGGTCTACTGCCTTATCGGGGAGGAAACGGTCAGAGATGTACCGTGCAGAAAGGTTTACCGCTGATTCGATGGCTTCATCTGAGATGGTCACGCGGTGGTACGCTTCATACTTGTCGCGTACGCCTTTGAGAATTTCAATAGCCAAAGCTGGCGAAGGTTCATCTACCTGAATAGGTTGGAAACGACGTTCTAAGGCAGCATCTTTTTCGATGTGTTTGCGGTACTCATCCAAGGTGGTTGCGCCGATAGTTTGCAATTCGCCGCGAGCAAGCATGGGCTTGAGGATTGAGGCTGCGTCGATGGCGCCTTCTGCTGCACCAGCACCAACGAGAGTGTGGATTTCGTCGATGAAGAGGATGATGTCGCCACGGGTGCGAATTTCTTTGAGAACTTTTTTGAGTCGTTCTTCAAAATCTCCGCGATAGCGTGAACCAGCTACGAGAGAGCCGAGGTCGAGTGAGTAGAGGTGCTTGTCTTTGAGCGTTTCGGGAACGTCTCCGTGCACGATTGCTTGAGCAAGCCCTTCAACCACAGCAGTTTTACCGACACCGGGCTCACCGATAAGTACGGGGTTATTCTTAGTGCGGCGTGAAAGAATCTGCATGACGCGTTCCATCTCGCGGTGCCTACCGATGACCGGATCCATTTTGCCTTCGCGGGCAGCTGCGGTGAGGTTACGTCCGAATTGGTCGAGGATGGCAGAACCGGCAGGCGCACCTTCTTTGGAGTTTCCAGCACCAACGCCGGCAGTTTCTTTGCCTTCGTTGTTTCCGGAGTATCCTGCGATGAGGTCGGTAACAGTTTGACGTATTTTAGCGCCGTCTACGCCGAGTTTGGTAAGAACCTGATTTGCGACACCTTCATCGGCGCGCACAAGCCCCAAGAGGATGTGTTCGGTGCCAATGTATCCGTGGTTGAGCTGAATAGCTTCACGCATCGAAAGTTCTAGAACTTTCTTTGCCCGCGGGGTAAAAGGAATATGCCCGGATGGCGCTTGAGCACCAGGGCCGATGATGTCTTGAACTTGCTCTCGAACACTCGAGAGACTCACTCCTAGGGATTCTAGTGCACGCGCAGCGATACCTTCGCCTTCGTGGATAAGTCCCAATAGGATGTGTTCGGTACCGATGTAGTTGTGGTTTAGCATGCGCGCTTCTTCTTGCGCTAGAACCACTACGCGCCGAGCACGGTCGGTAAATCGTTCAAACATTGAACACTCCTCACAAAATATTACGTTATGCAAAACATTACGCGTATTTTTGTTCTTTCTGGGGGCTGTTCGCATGCGGTGAAAAGATGAGGATTCGTTAGGTTTCCTCTGCCGGAGGCGTTGAGGGTCTATGTGAAGTGTTAAAGTTTGGTAGTTCTGAGCTATCTGTTAGGCGCTTATCAATTTGTTAAAAAAGAAAATGAATACTATTGGTAACATTCATGAGCATTTAGTTTCTTTAAAAACTATTAAGATAAGAAAGCTTATAAAATAGTTTCAGTAGGAATACCGAGGATATATCAATACATACATATCCCCTAAAGTGTGGACTAGAAAAACATAAAAGAAGAACTTTATATATTTTCTCAAGAAAATACATAAAGACCTTAAAGATTTTGGGGCCTCCCAAACAGGAGGCCCCAAAATCTTTAAAAATCAGGTAAAAGATAGCAGGTTCTTAGAAATCGCCCTTAGTCTTCTGCTGAGCGTAGTATTTATCCTGAATATCCTGGTGGATACGACCGCGGTCAGAAACGTCATAACCGTTGTCTTTAGCCCATTTACGAATGGCAGCAGTCTCGGGATTACGCTTAGGCGCAGAAACAGAACGTGAACCAGCAGGACGGCCAGGAGTTCGCGCACCCTGCACACGACGTGCCTTCGCTGCGAAAGGACGCACAGCATCACGCAAGCGAGCTGCATTTGCGCTAGACAAGTCAATCTCGTACTGGCCACCATCAAGACCAAAACGCACAGTCTCCTCTGCGGGACCGCCGTCGAGGTCATCTTCAAGAATAATCTTTACCTTTTGAGCCATTACGTTTCTCCTGAGTTATCTAAACCGTAGCAAAGGACACCACTTAGAACAAAGAAAGAATTATTCTTCTCATTCTAAGAAACAGAATCCATACATTTATATACTATATATCCCTTAGAAGAATAGCAATAAATACGAATAAGGTGAAAAATAAATAGTGAAAAAACACTATTTTTATTTAACCTCAGTATCTTTTGACTCTCCCCCTCCAAAAGGATCACGAGTACCCTTTGAACTCTTCACATTCTCATACCATTGCTTTGCGTCTTCTTCAATCCCACGTGCAGTAGCTCGTTCCGTCCTATCAGCACGAGTAATCCAACGCAAAATGAAAAAGAGAACAATACCTGCCCCTAAAGAAGGCATAATCGCAATAAGATAATCCATCACCGAACTCATTTCCTCATGAAAACTTTTCTCTAGAATATCGTGCTTATACAAAACGTTGCCCACAGGAACTCCTGCAGGCAACGCTTTCACACAAGTTTAATCAGCTTCTGGCTTCATCAACGGGAACAAAATAGTGTCTCGAATACCAACATTCGTAAAGAGCATAATCAGACGATCCACACCAAGACCAATACCGCCCATTGGAGGAGCACCATACTCAAGAGCACGCAAGAAATCTTCATCCAACTGCATCGCTTCATCATCTCCACCAGCAGCAAGAAGAGATTGCTCCGTCAAACGCTCACGCTGAATTACCGGATCAATAAGCTCCGAGAAAGCAGTGCCACGTTCCATGCCACCAATAATCAAGTCCCAAGCCTCAATCAGCCCCGGCTTATCACGGTGAGGACGAGCCAACGGCTGAGCCGACGGCGGATAATCATACACAAAAGTAGGATTAAGCAACGTCGGTTCAACAATTTCACCAAAGAGCTCCACCACAAGTTTTTCAGCATCCCACTGAGGGTCTACAGAAATATCGTGCTTCTGAGCAATATCGCGAAGTACCTGAGCGGGAGTCTCCGGAGTAATCTCTACCCCAACAGCCTCAGACAGACCAGGATAGACTGCAACCCACTTCCATTCACCGCTCAAGTCAATAGTGCCTTTATCAGTTTCAATCTGGTAAATGCCTACAGCCTCAGCACAAGCCAAAATAATCTCACGCATACGCTCAGCCATCACAAACTGATCAGCATACGCTTCGTAGCATTCTAACGTTGTGAACTCTGGGCTGTGAGTAGAATCGACACCCTCATTACGGAAAACGCGCCCGATTTCATATACGCGCTCAATACCGCCAACCTGCGCACGTTTCAAGAAAAGCTCGGTAGCGATACGCAACGTCATATCTTGGTCAAACGCGTTCAGGTGTGTACCAAACGGACGCGCCGCAGCACCACCATGAATCAGCTGCAAGATAGGAGTCTCAACCTCAATATAGCCGTGCCCGTTTAGAACATCACGAATAGTTTGAGTAATTTTTGCACGCTTAATTACGAGCTCACGAGCCTCATCACGAACCATCAAATCGAGGTAACGCTGGCGGACACGAGTCTCGTCGTTCAGTTCCTTATGCAACGTTGGCATAGGGCGTAACGCCTTAGAAGCCATCTGCCAAGAATCAGCCATCACAGAAAGTTCACCGCGACGAGAAGAAATCACTTCACCATGAACAAAAACGTGGTCGCCAAGATCAACTAAAGCTTTCCAATCAGCAAGGGCTTCTTCGCCTACACCGGCAAGAGAAATCATCGCCTGAATACGAGTACCGTTACCCTGCTGTAAACTTGCAAAGCACAGCTTACCGGTATTACGCACAAACACGACACGCCCAGCGATACCCACAATATCGCCGGTAGTATCCTCAGCATTAAGCACACCGTCGTATTTTTCGCGGATAGCCTCAATAGTGGTCGTTACAGGCACACCCACGGGGTATGCTTCACGTCCTGAAGCAAGGATATCTGCACGTTTGCCCAAACGAATCTGCATCTGTTCAGACATATCTGCAATAACTGGCATTTCTGAAGAAACGCCCTTCTGATGATTAGTCACGTAAAAAACCTAACGTCTTTGAATATATAGCGGAAAAATTAGTTTAATTCCATGTTGTCAATGAGACGAGTCTGCCCCACATAGGCTGCCACGAGAGCCAAGACCTTTGATGAATCAGCTGCCGGAGGTTCAAAGGTTTCTGAATCAATTACTTCAAGATAATCTAAGCGCACACCTTCAACAGCGTCAATGCGTTCGCGAGCAGCGCTAATATCATCTTCAGTGAGCCCACGAGTAATCTGCTGTTCTCGAAGCATCGCTAATGTACGCGATAACACCAGCGCACGCTCACGATCTTCAGCACTCAAATATTGATTGCGAGAAGAAAGAGCTAAACCGTCATCAGCACGCACAATAGGCACCGGCTTAATCACAATATCGTGGTTAAAATCCTGAACCATACGCTGAATCAACGACACCTGTTGTGCGTCTTTACGACCAAAATATGCGTTGACAACATGATGACGAGCACTAGATTTAAGAATGTTAAAGAACTTATTGACAACCGTCAAAGCACCATCAAAATGCCCAGGACGTGTTTTACCTTCAAAAAGATTTCCGAGCTTCCCTGAAGACACCGTAATCAAGGGGGTGCCAGAAGGATACATTTGGTCGTTATCTGGGGCAAAAACAATATCGGCACCAGCTTCTTGAGCAACCTGAACATCTGATTCAAGGGTGCGTGGATATTTCTCGTAGTCTTCGCCAGGACCAAACTGTAAAGGATTGACAAAGACTGAGACCACAACAACATCATTTTGTTCGCGAGCGCGACGGATGAGCGTGGCGTGTCCTTCATGTAATGCGCCCATGGTTGCCACATAACCCAATGTTACGGGTGTTGCGGGTTGTTCTTCTGTTGCCTGCTGGTGAGCTTGTTCTTGGGCTCGTTCAAGTGCTGAACTGACGCTTTGGCGAAGTTCATCAACAGAACGAATAATTATTGGACTACTCGTCACGGGGTGAAAGATCCTTTCATCATGTGCACTAAAACGTTAGCGTTGTAAGGCGTCTAGGACGCGTTCAAGCTGTTCATCACTCAATGCGCCTCGCGCGTGAGCTCTCTGCGCGGTGGCTTGAGCTAACGCTACGTACGCTATTGAGATATCTTCAGAGTTCTCTTCTTGTGCATACTGGCTAAGTTCTTGTGCGTGTGTGTGTACCGTCTGGACATCGGCTCGAGCTACTGGTCCTGTGAGCGTATTTTCGCCAGAAGATAACACGTTATCTAACGCTGCTTGAAGGAGCGGACGTAAATAGTGTGCAGGTTGGGGAACCCCAATAGATTCGAGAATTTGTAGTGATTGTCCAGTAATGGTCACAAGGTGGTTTGCCACATGTGCCAATGCCGCGTGGTACAGTCCACGGTCTGTTTCTGCAATAGTTACCGGTTCAGCACCCATCTCAACGCTTAGTGCCTGAGCAATAGGTAGAAATGGTGCCGGCCCTGTTACTGCGCAACAAGTATCTTGTAAACGCGCTAGGTCCAGAGATAGCCCAGTGAAGGTCATGGCCGGATGAATTGCTAAACAAATTGCACCTTGTGCGGCAGCTGGTTCAAGAACCGAAATGCCGTGCATACCGGAGGTATGAAAAACGATTTGTCCGTTTTTCCAACCGACAGTATGCGCTATTCCTTCAACAACGGAAGTAATAGCATCATCAGGTACAGCAAGTAATACGACTTCAGCTTCTTGCACAATATCGGGGATGCTGCGAAGAGGAACACCAGGTAGTAGCATCTCAGCACGTTCGCGAGAAGCCTCTGAGATGGCATGTACCCCGACGATGGTATGTTGAGCGGCCCGTAGGGCGGCGCCGAGGACGGCACCTACCTTACCGGCAGATATCACACCAATTTTCATGCGGGCTGGTTGTGTAAAACTCACGGGTAACAGCTTACCCTAGTTGTTTCCTTAGATTCTGCCCTTATGCACACTTATCGGTAGACGTCACGATGAGTTTGCACAATTCTTTGGGCATCTTCGGCATGAATGTTCTTATTTGTGGCGGAAATAGGGCCCACAATAGTCCAAATGTTAACGGTGCGTGCCCCGTAATGTCGTTCTAAAGGTGAAGAGCGCACATCAACAGATTGGATAAACTGGTAGGGGATGATGGAAAGCTTGTAGTACAAGACACCGTCACGAAGGATGAAGTATTTATCGGTGAGGGTAAACCCTGCACGGCGGTACGATAGTGGACGTAGCCACCGGAGTTTTGCTACACGAGGACGAAAACCAGCCTCAGTGCCTCGAGTTCCATGAGCGTAGAGAAGCCATCGGCCTGTTACCCGTTCTTCATGGACGGGGAGAACCATGTCTAAGATTTTTTCGAGTTCTTCACCTGTTGCAAGAACAACTAATTCTTCCGTAATTTTTTTATCGTTCATCATGTCTTTGATGCCGTAGCCGGCGACGTTGATTACGACTTTGTACCAGTTCAAAGATCGCCAGAGAACGCTCTGATTAATCTGTAGCCCTTGGATTCTTGATACGGGTACGCTCTGGGTCACGGTATCGAATAATCCATAACGAATTTTAAGACCTTCAGGAGTATCTGCAATACGGAAATTATAGCGGCGGGCAAAAGTGTTAAATAGAGAGCTCGCAAAACCAAACAAAATGATGATGGACGTAATGTTTGAGAAGGAGAAAGAGTATCCACCGAGCTCTCTCAGATTAATTACTATGAAGATGAAAAGAATCAGAAGCTGGAACAGCACTTTCACGTCCAACAATAATGACGCGACAAGACGCTTGGGCGGAACTCTCAAAAGCTCTTGTTCTGAAGAATCCTCAACTGCCGTAGGCGTTGGGAGATTCTCCTGCTGTAAAAATTGTTGCAGTTTCTCTTCTTCCGAGAGCACTACGGTAGGTGAGTCTTCTGATTCTTCTCGTGTGGGCGCAGCATGCTGAGACTGCTTAACGTCCGTTATTCTTTGGAGCAAAGTCGAACGTAATTGTTGAGCATGTTGGTGTTTGAGGAATTTAATCGAAAGAGCACTACCGTCTCCGTCCGCTACGTCAACTGTCATTTCTGATAGACCAAAAAGACGAGCAAGGAATGGGGACGTAATATCGATGGACTGAATTTTGTTGATATTTGCTTTACGGTTCTTTTTAACGAGAACCCCCGTTTTAAGGTGAAAGAATTTTTCTCCAACAGCAAAGAATGTAAAGAACCAGCCAAGATACGTTACCCCATAATAAATCACCACAGATAACAGTGCCGGAACAAAAATTTTAGGGGTTGAAGTAATGAAAGTTAAAAAGTCTCGTAGAGACTCGAGCAAAGAAGTATCTGACTCTAAAAACCCCGATTCGAAGAGTTCTTTACCGGTAATCCATACGATCCACGCAAGAATAAACCAGCTTGAGGCAAGAGGACTCAGCGGGTGGGCACGTTTCCAATGAAGTTCTTCATCTGGTACTTGTTCGCTATTTTGAGGTTCGTCATGTGTGTTGTTCTTGGCATCATCGTGTCCAAGAGAAAAATTATGTTCTTGTGGTGTTTCGCTCATCGTTACTTCACCATCTGTTCTACGCCGTCTTGAGTCAGAATCTCTCGTATTTTTTCAGCTTCAGGTTGAGGAAGCCCCGGGATTTTTGCCTCTGTTCCAACAGAAGCTGTATGAAGCTCTAGAGAAGCGAGTTTAAAGATTCCTGACACGAGGCCAGAGGTGACGTCTACGTATTGCAAACGCCCATAAGGAACAGAGATGACTTTTCGCATCAAGATTCCTCGGGTGATAACGAGATGGCGTTCATCAAGGTGATACCCAATAGATTTGACGTAGCGAGGCGCCAGCAGAAGGTATGTCAGTTGTCCGAGGAAGAAAACGCCTAAGACTCCCAGAATAATAGGAAGTTTGAGGCCAGAGGAGAAGAACTCGTCTTCACGAAACATCCAGACAAGGCCTGCGACACTCATGATGACCAGCAGGAAGATGGCCCTATTGATAAGGACAATCTTCACATAGGAGGGTGATACTCGTATCCACGGCCGCTGCTCAATATCTTCTATTGTTGAGTTCTGTTGAGTCATGAGAAGGTACCTCATTTTCTAGTGGCCATAACTTTAACTACACACTATCGAAAAGTAACCTGCATCTCAACCTTCAAAATAGTTATTAAATATCATCCTGACGTGCATATCCACGGCTATCACGCTCAAGAATGTGCTCGTCTTTAGGGGCATGATCGTCAGAATCAGAAGGTGGTATTTTACACAGATGCTCTACCCAAACACCGACACCACATAAAAGCGCACCGGCAAGAACATCAACAATCGACGTTACCAGCGGAGGCCATGCGGCACGAAGAGTGAACATATACAACTGGTACGAAAGCAATGCGCTATGCCAGCCAGCAATCATCACACCCGTATAGGCGCTAGATTGAGCCAGCACAACAGTACGAGCTGCCAAAAGAGGGTTCATTCGCCCAGCATCAACCCGCCGGTCTTGCTGACGAAAACGTGATACCTGAACACCCAACCACATCAAGGGGGCACAAATTATCACTGAAACGAGAAGACTCGAAGGTGAAAGCATCAGCTCTGCGCCACCCCAACGCACACTCAGCGCATTAGCTAAGGCGCCAACCATAAAAGCACCAAGAAAAACACTGAGTAATACTCTCAGACGTAAAGACGTCATGCACAAACCACCGGTGCTTCACGAATTTCGCGGATACCATCACGGTCTTCAGCTTTTTGCGCTAACTCAGCAACCGGCACACCTTGTAGCTCGGCAGAAGGATCCATCCGCACCCACGGTTCAAGCACAAAAGCGCGTTCAGCGGCGCGAGGGTGAGGAATCGTCAAGTCGGTCTGACTCATCTGCATATTGCCGTATTCAATGATGTCAATGTCTAAGGTACGAGGCCCCCAGTGAACCTCGCGTGTACGGTGATGTTTAGACTCCACGCTCTGCGTGTACTCAAGCAACTCAAAAGGACGTAAATCAGTCTCAATTTGAATGACCAGATTCAAAAAATCAGGTTGCCCTTCAGGCCCGCCCACTGCAGCAGTTACCGCAACCGGAGAGATATTCTGTACAGAAATCTGAGGATGACTACACAAATCTGCGATACCTCTAATGAGGGTCTCTTCTCTATCCCCCATGTTTGAACCAAGAGCCAAGATAGCAGTTACGCTCATTTTTTCTCCCTGAAAATTGTCACCGAGACATCCGAGAAAGTCACCTCAATAGGAGCTTTCGGCTTATGTACGGTTATTTCAACGGCAAGAAGAGGGAAATGGTCTAACACTTCTTGCGCAATTTTTTCTGCCAACGTCTCAATCAAATCGACAGGTTCACCCATCACCACATCACGGATAGTTTCAGCAACTTCAGCATAATTTGCTGTATATGCAACATCATCGTCTGCAACAGCTCGCGAGAAATCTGTGAACATCGTAATATCAACAAAGAACGGCTGCCCAGTTTGCCGCTCACTATCAAGAACGCCGTGATACCCGACGCACCCAACACCATTGAGGGTGATACGGTCTGCGGTACGATACGCAGAGGGCACAGCTTGTTCTGTAATAGTGCGGTACTCCGTCACAATGTTCCTTTGTTCGGCAGTATGGGGTATTACCGTCTCCTATTATCCACTGTTCCTGAGCATGCTTAGTGTTGTTTGTCGCCACATTGAATACCATCAATATTTCAACGAAGACCCTCTTCCGCACCATTGCAAGGTTTTAGAGTTAAAAACCGAACTAAATGCGCTTGGAATAGAGGTTAAGCTCACACATGTTTTTAGGTCAAAAACACCTCATGTCGCTTCATCAATAGAAAAACATCACATTTCCGAAGAATAAGCTCTCACTTGTTGAACAACCGCAAGAGCGTCGGCGCTAGAGCGAACATCATGAACCCGCACACCCCACGCACCATTTAACGCCGCAATAACACTCAGCGCTGCCGTCGCCGCATCACGCTCATCAACAGTACGACCCCGAGGCTCAACACCCAGGCATTCAGCACGTTGACGATCTTCAGCCTCCAATAAACGCCCTAAAAAGCGCTTACGAGATCCAGCAATCAATAGCGGGTGCCCCAGCTCTTGAAACCGTGTCATCGACGCACATAACTGCCAATCTTGCATACCAACTTTTGCGAAACCTAAACCAGGATCAAGAATGATATTCTTCGACGCCACTCCCCCAGAAAGAAGACGATCAAGCAAAGAACGAAGCTCAAAAAACACTTCATCAACAACATCCTCATAGCTGGCGCAATCATTCATCGTCTCAGAAGTACCACGAGCATGAGTCAAAATATAAGGAACATCCAGTGACGCAACCGTATCAATCATCTGCTCCGAAAGATTCATTCCCGAAACATCATTAATAATGTCTGCACCAGCTTCAACCGCAACACGAGCCGTATCGGGGTTAAGCGTATCGACACTCAAAAAAGCAGGAATATCACGTAATTTCTCAAGAACAGGCAAAATACGGCGCTGTTCCTCAACACTTGAAATACGGGTAGAACCAGGTCGAGTTGATTCACCACCAATATCAATAATCGTGGCACCATCTTCAACCATACGGTATGCATGGTCTACTGCTTCTTGCAACGTATAGTGTTCACCACCATCCGAAAAAGAATCAGGAGTGACATTCAGAATACCCATCACATGAGTACCAGAAGAAGAAAACACAGAAGACACCACAACGCCCACTTTCTAAAAATTTATCGATAGCAACTAAAACATACAGACACCACAAGAATACGCACAAGTACACACCGCATAAGGGTGAGGGCACCTACGATATTTTCGTAGGTGCCCTCACCCTTGCATCGGCAGAAGATTCTTCACAGACTTCCGGAACTACGAGCAAGAACTATTAATCAAGCTCATCGCCTCAGCACGAGTTGCCTCAGCACGTAATTGACCGCGCACAGCACTCGTTACGGTCTTAGCGCCCGGCTTACGAACCCCGCGCATTGCCATACACATATGCTCAGCTTCTACAACAACAATTGCACCAGCTGGACGAAGATACCGCTCAATAGCATCCACAATCTCCGTCGTCATACGCTCTTGCACCTGCGGACGTTTAGCGAATAAGTCCACCGTACGAGCCAACTTTGAAAGACCCGTCACTTGCCCAGAATCTCCCGGAATATACCCCACATGCGCATGACCAAAAAACGGTACAAGATGATGCTCACACGTAGAGTAAAACGGGATATCCTTCACAAGCACTAGTTCTTTATGATCAATATCAAAAGTCGTCCCCAGAATATGGCCGGGTTCATCATGCAAACCAGAGAACATCTCTGCATAAGCGCGCCCCACTCGAGCAGGGGTATCGACAAGACCCTCACGATCAGGGTCTTCCCCAATCGCTAATAGAATCTCGCGAACAGCTGCTTCAATACGAGGCTGATCCACGGCCATTAGCGTGCACCACCCCAAGGACTCCCATCTGAACCGCGCGCATCACTATCATTTCCGCCCAGTCCAGGAGAAGGATGAACATCTGTCGCTGGTTTCTCAACCGGAGAAGAATCCGTATCAATCACAGGCTGTTGAACAATAGGCTCATTCTCTTGCGAATCTTCTGAAGAACCATCCACCTCACTAGGAGCCTTTACTGGGGGTAAAGAAGAAGGTTCACGAGTTGTTTTAGAGTACCAATGTGAACGCTCAGGACGTTTACGAACATCCTTGAAAATCTCTGCAATCTCTTTCTCAAGAAGAGTTTCTTTCTCAAGAAGAGCATAGGCAAGACGATCCAAAACATCACGGTTCTCAGTCAGAATCTCAAAGGCCTCATCATGGGCGTTCTCAAGCAAAGCAGCAACTTCTTGGTCTACCACATAAGCAAGTTCATCCGAGAAATTATTGCCTCCACCAGCGCCACCGCCAAGGAACGGATCAGACTCACGAGAAGCAAGACGAACAGAGCCGATACGTGAGCTCATGCCGTACTCAGTAACCATCTTACGAGCTGTTTCAGTAGCTTTTTGAATATCATTCGAAGCACCGGTAGAAGGATCATGGAAGACCACTTCTTCTGCTGCACGTCCGCCCATGGCGTAAGCCATCTGATCAAGTAGCTCATGACGAGTTGTCGAATATTTATCGTCCTCAGGCATCACCATGGTGTAGCCCAACGCACGCCCACGAGGAAGAATCGTAATCTTTGTTACCGGAGAAGAATTACGCAAAGCAGCCGCAACCAAGGCGTGTCCGCCTTCATGATAAGCGGTAACTTTTCGTTCATGTTCTTTCATAATGCGAGAAGAACGCTGAGGCCCAGCCATCACACGATCAATAGCCTCATCGATAGCACGCTCATCAATCACGTTTCCACCATCACGAGCTGTCAATAGCGCAGCCTCATTCATGACATTTGCGAGGTCGGCGCCGGTAAACCCAGGAGTTCGTTTCGCCACAGAAGACAGTTCCACGCGACGATCAATAGGTTTACCTGTAGCATGCACTTCAAGAATGCGTTGACGCCCCTTCAAATCAGGAGCATCCACTCCAACTTGACGGTCAAAACGACCCGGACGCAACAAAGCAGGGTCTAACACATCAGGTCGGTTCGTTGCAGCAATCACAATGATATTTGAGGTTCCGTCAAAACCATCCATCTCAACAAGAAGCTGGTTTAGAGTCTGCTCACGCTCATCGTTACCGCCACCCATGCCGACACCGCGTTGGCGGCCTACAGCGTCAATTTCGTCAACGAAAATGATGGCAGATTTATGGTTCTTAGCCTCTTTGAAGAGGTCTCGCACACGAGAAGCACCCACGCCCACGAACATCTCCACAAAGTCAGAACCAGAAATAGAGTAGAACGGGACTCCAGCTTCTCCAGCAACAGCTTTCGCAAGAAGAGTCTTACCGGTACCGGGAGGGCCATACAAGAGAACGCCCTTAGGAATTTTTGCGCCAAGACGAGTAAATTTCTCTGGTTCAGCAAGGAACTCACGCACTTCTTCAAGCTCCGCAAGAGCTTCATCAACACCGGCAACATCAGAGAACCGTACGGTCGGGTTGTCTTTATTGAATTTCTTTGCACGAGACTTCGAGAAGTTCATAATCTGAGAGCCGCCAGAACTGACTCGAGACATCAAGAACCAGAACAATAAAGCAATCAGAACAAAAGGTGCAAAGAACGTCAGTAACGAAGTAAACCAGTTACTCTGCACAGGCTGATCGGTGTAACTCTTCAGTTTTCCATTATCCACAGCCTGAACCACATCACCAGCGCGAGCATTTACGAAATAGAATGTGACATTCTTTCCGAGATTCTGCCCCTTAGGAGTGGAATAGTCGTCTTTAAGCTCTAAATCTACGCGCTGATCGCCATCATAGATTTTCGCGCTCACAGCTTTATCGTTCTTCAATAACTCTAAGCCGACATTCGTATCGACACGGTTTGAACCGTTAAACATCGAGGTAATCGAAAAAGTCGCGAAGATGGCTAAAGCGAGCACCACCCAGAACCATGGTCCTGAGATGAACTTGCTGAAGAACCCTTTATCTTCTTCTGGGTTCTTATTGGTTTTTTGCGCCAATGCGGTAATCCTCCAAATATGGGTGACTACCCGTCTAGTAGAAGCACGAGGCAACCACTATAGGGGCAGAGGTTATTCTGCACATTAATGTACAGGTGAAACCTGTTAAGTTCCCGTTCAGTCAGGTGCGTTCCCCTCAAGGCTAAAATTTTACGGTGCGAGCGAGCGTACTATTTTTACCTCGTTCGCACCGTATAAGAGGAGAATCTTAGGTGTATTTAGGAATAGACGTGCGGAGCTAAAGTCGCAATGCAGTCCAAGTTACGGTAGCGTTCTGCAAAGTCTAAACCGTAACCAATCACAAATTCAGGGTCGATATCCCAACCAACATATTTGCACTGAACATCAGTTTTAACGCATGTTGGTTTACGCAGAAGAGCACAGATTTCAACAGAGTTTGCACCACGAGAAATGAGGTTCTGTTGAAGCCACGCAAGAGTAAGCCCAGAATCAATAATGTCTTCGACAATCAGAACATCACGTCCAGTCAAGTCGGTGTCAAGGTCTTTGAGAATACGAACAACACCAGAAGACTTTGTTCCAGAACCATAAGAAGAAACAGCCATCCAGTCCATGGTGTAATGGGTACTCAATGCTCGTGAGAGGTCTGCAACCACCATAATTGCACCCTTGAGAACACCTACCAGCAGAACTTCTTTACCTGCGTAATCTTTATCAATCTGTGCAGCGAGTTCTTTAATCTTTGCGTCAATATCTTCTTTGGTGAAAAGAACGTGTTTGATATCGTCCTGTACGTCTTCTGCCTTCACGATTCCTCTAATCCTTTGTGATTAATATGGGGGCTGTAGAAAATTAGTGTACCGTCTAGCAGATAGCTGCGCTAAAGCAAACCGGCACCTAAACATGTTTTTCTCGGTATTCGTTCTTTAAGTATGGAGCTTACACGGTGGTGAGTAAAACAATAACCCCAGTTTCTTTCAAAAGAATCTCTTTTTTCTCTGCAGATGAACGAAGTTCCACTGTAACTTTCGCAGGTGGACGGCGACGGTAAGCACTCACCTTACCCGCCAACTGTATAGGGCCAGCAATAGTGTGACCGCACAAGAGTTCTCCTAATGCTTGTAAACGTTCAAAACTTGGATTTTCTCCGCCCAAAGAACGAACCGCCAAAGATAATACTCGATGCTGTAAAGCTGGATGTTCTTGACTCAACGCATAACGGTTAATCACTACGACACCCTGCATATTAGTCTCAGTAGGAAGGTTTAAAGATTCAACTCCACCTACCGCCGAGAGTTCAAGTTGTACCCTCGTAAACGCTCTTTCGGCTTCTTCTTCAAGATACTGTGCGTCAGGTCCGCTAATAGCAGCAGTACGAGCCAATGAGAGCGCAACAGAACCGCCTAGATGTTCTTCCAAAAAAGGAAGAATGCTATGACGGACCTTCGCTCTCATAAGTTTCTGGTCGAGGTTCGTAGGGTCATGCCACGGGTCTAAACCCTCAGCAACACAAATTTGTTCGACTTCATACCGACGTAAATTCAGCAGAGGACGGAGATAATTCACACCATGGTGAACACGCACCGGACTCATCCCGCCTAAAGATTTTGTGCCCGACCCTCGCGCTAAACCAAGAAGCACTGTCTCTGCCTGATCGTCTAACGTATGTGCGAGCATAATTCCTTGTGCACCAGTTTCTTTAACGGCATCTTCAAACGCCGCATATCGTGCAATACGTGCCGCCATTTCAGGTCCCTCATGGGCAGCGTCAACAGTAACAGAACGTACAAGCACCGGAGATAATCCCATATCACGGCATGTTTGTGCAGCCTGTACAGCGACTTCGTCAGAGCCTGCTTGAAGCTGATGATCAACAATTATTGCACCGATACGTATCTCACCACGACGCACGAAATGAGCGCTCAATGACGCTAACGCTAAAGAATCAGGGCCACCAGAACAACCCACCAAAAAAAGTGGAGGATTCTCTTGTGGACGCGCTTTACCTGAAGCGTGAATAAGTGTTTGTCCCAAAAAATGATTGATGTTTTGTTCAAGAAGGGTGCGAGCGCGTCCTACTGCCGGATGCAAACGTCCTCGTCGTCCGTTTTGCATCAGTTATTCTCCTACCCAAGGGATGACGTGCTCCGTTGACGCTAACACCCTATCAATCCACTCCTGAGGGTGATGTATTTCTTGCTCAGTAGGAAGATTCTCAGGGCGTTCCCAAATCATGTTGAAACGGTCCATGCCCTGAGCATCCACAATGTATTGAACGAATTTTTGTCCGTCTTTATATTGTTGAAGTTTTCGTTCCATGCCAAAGAGTTTTTGCACTACTTTGTGGAAGAAGGTGTGTGTTTGGCTGCGACGGTTAAACCGTTGGCGAATAGTTTTGATACTAGGAACTACTGATGCGTCAATAGAGTCCATGACAACGTTAGCGTGACCTTCAAGAAGACTCATGACGGCAGTAACTTTAGAAAGCGTCTTATGGGCAGAATCGTTCATCGTAAAAGAGGTCGGGTCTGAATCAGTAGAGCGAGAGTCTCCTAAAGAACTTTTGGCCGTATAGATTACGCGCCCAAAAAGTTCTTCAGTGTTCGACCCTAGATCTGAAGATAGGCGGTGTACTAGCTGAAGGATATACTCATCAAGCCATGGTGCAGCAGCAAACTGTACGCGGTGTGTTTGTTCGTGCAGGCATACCCACAGTCTAAAATCTTCGGGGTCAAGGTGAAGTTCTTCTTCTAAGGCAAGGATGTTAGGTGCTACGAGCATGAGCCGCCCACCGGAGGCCCCGTACCCGGCGCGGGCAGCATATGGTTCGTATTGTCCTAGTACTCGTGTAGAAAGATAAGCGAGCACGGCACCGACTTCAACTGCTGTTGCATAGTTGACTAAGGTTTTTTGGGTTTTTGTTAGTTTCTTCATCTTCTGCACAAGACGTGAAGAAGGTTCGGTGTTGAGCATTGTTGAGAATGCTTGCGTATTTGCTTGAGACCATGTGGGGCGGTCTATGACGAGAACCTGTGAATCTGTGAGTTGGTGGGCTACCTCAAGTTGAGTAATACGGTATACATGTTCAACGGACGCTAAAGCCGCATAACGGATACTTTCTACGGCACGAGTCATCTCTTGAACTGTTTTTTGAGGTCCAGCAGGTACGAGCTGAGCGGCAACCTGGGCTGCTGTATCCCAAGCTACGAGGTGAGAAAGAGTATTTTTTTGAGTCATTGTTCTTTACTCTATACCACAGTTTTCTCATCTTTCTTATCCTGCAGTTCTTCGCTGAGCACAAGTTTTGTGCTTCAAAAATGTTTATCATCGAGACATTTACTTGTGTTAGTTCTTTCTGCGGAAGGCGGTTGCGAGTCTGACAACATAGGCGTATTGGAAGGTTTTATGCGTCGTATATCCTCTATAAAAAAATAGACGTCATGGGCAAGAACATATATGTTCTTGCCCATGACGCCTCTAGGCTTTGATAAAGGTTGTTAAACCTTAAACCTGCGAATTATGCGTTGTGGCGGTCGATAGCTTCTTGAACCATTTTTTCTGCAGCTTCACGGCCTTCCCAGCCTTCGCCTTTAACCCATTTTCCGGATTCGAGGTCTTTATAACGTTCGAAGAAGTGCTGAATCTCTGCTTTGAGCTGTTCAGAGACATCTTCAAGTTCTTGGATGTGGTCATAGCGTTTATCGGCAGGGACACATAGTACTTTTGCGTCTCCGCCAGCTTCGTCAGTCATATTGAAAACTGCGATGGGACGAGCTTCAACCACTACGCCGGGGATAACGTCAACGTCGAGGATGACCATTGCGTCGAGAGGATCACCGTCTTCGCCAAGGGTGTTATCGAAGTATCCGTATGCGGTGGGGTACTGCATTGAGGTGAAAAGAACACGGTCAAGACGGAGACGTCCGGTTTCGTGATCGATTTCGTACTTTACGCGTGAACCGCGATTGATTTCGAGGGTGACGTCAAGTTCCATGATGTCTCCTTATATGTTGTGAGTTGGGGCGTACCTGTTGCAGGTACGTTTAGCATATCGGTGTACAGTCTAACCTAGACATGAGATATACCTGAGGTTTTACGGCTATTCTCTTATAGTCTAGCGTTCGTGACTTTTGCTGGTGAATAGTGTTGGGAGAATATATGAGTGGTGAGGAATCTATGTCTTCGTCAGAGACATCAAAGAAACGTCAATGGATATTACCTAGCGTTTTAGGTGTTGCAACGCTAAGTGTTGGGGCGTGGGCAATTCCTCACGTGCAGTCAGCCCATACTTTAGCTGATGGTGCAGCGTCTTCGTATGTTAGCCCTCAGCCTGTTCAGATTCCTTCTGCTGTTCATTCTTCAGTAGACTCTCAAACAGCGACTCTTACGCAAACTCTTGACCAGATTTTAGACTCTTTACCTGACGGTAATGTGACGGGACTGGTCGTGGATAAAGATTCTGGAGAGGTTCTTTATCAGCGTGGCTCTGAACAGCAGAGAGTTCCCGCATCTAACCTGAAGATTCTTGTTGATTATGCTCTTCTTGAACGAGTTGATCCAACAGAACGTTATGAAACAAGTGTTCGTCGTCAAAACGACGTTTTAACGCTCGTAGCAGGCGGGGACACACTTCTAGGAACTGGTTTATCGCGCCCTGATGATGTTGTAGGGCATGCTGGGCTACGAACACTTGCACAAGAGGTAGTTCAGGGCTTATCGCAGGGACCTTCACATTATCGTGTCAATCTTGATACGTCTATCTATCGTGGGCCTTCAGTTAATCCGGCGTGGGCGCAAGGAGATATTGATGCTGGCGAGGTCACTGCGGTGAGTCCTATAGCGTTTTATTCGCATTATTCTCCAGACGCTCAGGGGAATGCGTCTCATTCTCGACCGGCAGAAGCAGGGCAGGAAGTACACCGTTATTTTGTGTCTTTGCTGAACGAGTTAGGTGCGCAGAAGAACCTGAGCTTTTCTCTTGGGGAAGAGGAACCTGCCACCGAGAACTCAGAACGTATTGCGCAGGTTAGTTCTGCAACGGTTGCTGAACAGGCAGCGTATATGATGCAACATTCAGATAACATGTTGGCAGAGACTTTAGGGCGCAATCTTGCAGTTTCTTTAGGGCGTGAAGGGTCTTTTGAGCAGGCACGTGCTTCTATTCAAGAAACGTTAGAGCAGAACGGTATCGATACTGCAGGATTTCATCCGGTAGATATTTGTGGCCTTTCAGGTGAGAATAAGGTGACGAATAGAATGATTGTTCAGGTGCTTGAAGCCATTGCTGATTCGTCTGCCCACACGACATTGGCCTTGGACGGTTTTCCAGTTGCTGGTGGTTCAGGTACTTTAGCGTTACGTTTCAACTCTGCTGATACTCGACAAGCTCAGGGGTATGCGCGCGCAAAAACGGGGACGCTATATTCTGTTATTTCTCTATCGGGTTATGGGTATTCTGCCTCTGGTAAAACTTTGGTGTATTCGTTTATCACAAATGACATTACTCGTATTGACGGGGCTAAGGAAACGTTGGATCGTGCAGTTACTGCTCTGGTGCAACGCTAGGTGCGGTAAATATAAAGCTTTGGGTGTGAACCAATATTGGTTCACACCCAAAGCTTTATATGGATGAAGTTTTGTACTGTGTCTTAGCTTTTGAAGACGCGTACACGTCCTGTGCGTGAATGCCAGGCGATAGTGTAGCCTTTGCTGAAACGCTGGTGCACTTCAATACCGTGGCGATATTCGCCGGTGATGGGGTATCCGTATCCGCGTTCGTAGTCGTTGCGGCTCCATTCTGCGGAGATTGCACCGTATTCGAGGATGGGGTGCGCGCCGTAGCGTGGGTGCCACATAATTTTGGTGACGCGATTTCCTCGTTTGAATCGCTGGTATGCGCCGCCGCCGATGAGCCCGCCTGTTTCGTACATGAGGGGGTATCCTAGGACGTTTTCTTCACCGTGTCGTGCCCAGTACCGACCAATATCACCTTCAAAGTGCACTGGGTACGCGCCGGTGTCTGCGGTCCAAAGGAATTGGGAGATGTTGCCGTTTTTGCTGTAGTTCTGGTAGATACCGCCTTCGACGAGTCCACCTTTTTCGTTCATGATGGGGACGCCGAATCGAGCTTCGCCGCCGCCGTTACGGTAGCTTGCACCGATTCCGCCTTTGATGGCGTAGGTTGGCTGTGTGGATTGTGTTGCGACACGGCTTCCGCCAGCGATGGTGGGCTGGATGTCTGATGGTCCACGTCCACGTTCATAGCGGTAGATTCCGACGTTTCCGAGGACTCGCCAAGGGAGTCCTCGTCCGTTGCCGTAGCATAGTCCGATTCCGCAGGTGTTTGCTTGTGGAGCAAGAATTGCGGCGCGGTGCGGTGGTGAGCTCTTCCAGAATGCTAGAAGTTGGCTGATATCCCCATTGTAGGACAGTGCGATAACTTCGCGTACGAAATTGTATCCACGAACCTTAGGGTTGTACATAAATTGGGTGCCATGTGAGAAGTAGCCCTGAATGAATTGGCGACGAGCTTCTCCGTCCATTACGGTTGCAACGGTTGCTGAATGTTGCAGGGGTTGAAGACCGTATTGTGCGCGGTATTGGTTGATGAGGTTGAGTAGGCGCTGTGCATCTGCATTTCTGTATGCGGTGCTTACTCGTCGAATATCGCTATAGGCGGCTTGGGCAGCGGTGCTACCTAGCGCTGTTGCTCCGAGTCCCGCAAGAGCAATTTTTCCTACCTGGCGTCGGTTAGGAAGAAGACTCTTGAGTGAACTGAGTTCTGTATTTGACATGTCTTTCTCCGATGGCGATCTTTTGGAATGCTGTAATAACGGACAATGTGCGTACACAACTTTATAGAATCGTTATCAAATTCTATGGATATTTTATGGTTTTTTGTGATTTTTGTATCCATATCTTCGATAATTCACAGAATTCGAACACTGCTTAGTGTCTCTATATTTCAATTACAAATTGATGTTATCTGTGCGTTTTCTTGCACAAATACACAGATAGCTTAGTTTGCTGTTATGGCTAACGAAGGGCACATTTGAGATAAATTCACAGGTTTTGTTCGATAATTAGCTGAGTTTTCTTGGCGTTTCGTTCACCACTATTCACAGCTTTTCGAAAATCAATTCAGAATATGAGATATATTCGATTATTT